>JALSMA010000055.1 GCA_026988015.1 Desulfobulbaceae bacterium
AGTAACAACTTTGCAGCATCAAGCTTTGTGCTGTTCCCTGATGTCCTCATGAGTCGAGACAGCAATGGAATCGCTGATTGCTTCAAGCCAGTACTGATTGACAACGCCAGGGTAACCCAACATTGCCTGCGGGCGTACTGATGTCTGTTTGGCTTGTTTCCATGTTGATGATGAATCGCACTTCCGGGTGCTTTTATCCATCTCCGTAAAAGGCTATCATGTATATCCAAATTCCTGGCAGCCTCAGTAATCTTGTATCCTTGTTCTGTCACCAGTTTGACGGCTTCATCCTTGAATTCGTCAGTGTACTTTCTGCGAGTCGTTTTCTTCATGTGAACACCTCCTCTGAGCAGTTTAGCCGCTCTTAAGTTTGTGTCCATTTTTTCTATACCACGTCACTTCAACGGAGGGATTTTTTTGCAATAGTGGGGACTTCTACTTTGCAAAAGCAACTTATGTCATGGAGGATGTTTATTATAGGAAACTCTAAATTTCATATTTCAAAATATAAATTGACTTTATCATTCTTGAAGTGATTAAATTTATGAAACTTCAATAGAAGCTGTCCTCTTAATCTTCAGCAGGCAATTCAAT
Source organism: Desulfobulbaceae bacterium (assembly GCA_026988015.1). GTDB lineage: Bacteria > Desulfobacterota > Desulfobulbia > Desulfobulbales > Desulfocapsaceae > Desulfocapsa. Next base: position 595 of record JALSMA010000055.1, read on the forward strand.
CGGTTTCAACATACAATTCACAAAATTATCTGTTATCAGGAGTGTTATGAATATTTCACGGAAAATTGTCCTTATTGCTGTCGTACCACTCCTGCTACTAGGTATTATTTCCCTGGCAGCATCAATGTATTCTGTCAATAAACTTGGGGAAGATGAGATCAGGATGCAGGGTGAAATGCTCCGACAGGAGCGTGAAGAGAAACTTCAGGATCTCGTTAGAAATAGTATGGCAATTCTGGAAACTCAGTATAAAGCTGCCAATGACCCTGAAAAAGTTGCGGCCGCTTTTCTTCCGGAACTGAAAAGTGTCATCGAGACTGCTGTTTCAACCATTGAAGCGGTTTATAGTCGTTATGATCTTGATGACAATGGAAAAAAAGAGCTTGCCCTTTCTCTTATAGAAAAAATGCGCTATGGCAAAAGTGGTTATATCTGGATTAACGATATGAATCCGACCATGATAATGCATCCGATAAAACCATCTCTTAACGGCCAGGATATATCTGGTTTTGCCGATCCGAATGGGAAAAATTTTTTTGTTGAGATGGTGAAAGTATGTAAGGCGGATGGTGAAGGAACCGTTGCCTATATGTGGCCTCAACCCGGCAAAGATCGCCCGGTGGCTAAACTGTCCTACGTTAAATTTTTTGAACCCTGGGGCTGGATACTTGGTACCGGTATCTATCTCCAACGGGCGGAAGAGAGCTTTATGCAGGAGGCAAAAGATGCTATTGGGGCCCTACGATACGGTGCTGAAGGAAAGGACTACTTTTGGATAACCGATGGTCGACCGACCATGATAATGCACCCTATGAAACCATCACTCAATGGAAAAGATATTTCCAACGTCACTGATCCAAACGGGAAAAAACTTTTTGTAGAGATGGTTAATGTATGTAAACGTGCGGGAGAGGGCTTTGTCGATTATATGTGGCCTAAGCCGGGGCAGCCGGATCCTGTTGCCAAATTATCATTTGTTAAAGAGTTTGAACCATGGGGTTGGATAGTGGGGACTGGAATATACCTTGATGACATAGACAGGGCGCTTGAAGTTGTCAAAGAGGATGTTCAAAAAAATGTTGCAGATCAGCGAAACATGCTCATTCTTATTATCGTGGCGCTTGTCATGGCAACCGTAGTTGTTCTCACTTTTTTTACCCGCAAGATTACTTCCCCCATAAAAAAAACAAGTACTATGCTGCGTGATATTGCAGAAGGTGAAGGTGACTTGACATCCAGGATAGAGGTGGATACCCAGGATGAAATAGGGGAAATGGGGGATTGGTTTAACTCCTTTGTTGGAAAGCTCCAGCAGATGATTAAAAGTGTCAGTAAGGATGCAGGGAAGCTTGATGATTCAGTTGACTCTCTTGCCAGAGTATCGGAGCTTTTGTCTTCCAGTGCCGATGATACATCTACCATGGCAACTTCAGTTGCAGCAGCAGCAGAGGAAATGAGTGTCAATATGAATTCTGTTTCAACTGCCATGGAAGAGTCTGCAGCAAACGTGGATTTGGTTGCCATTGCAATCAATGAAATGACATCAACCATTGATGAAATTGCTGAAAACTCTGAAAAAGCTCGAACCATCACAAGTGATGCTGTAAAGCAGGTGAACAACGCTTCAGTAGAAGTTGGAAGCCTCGGTGTCTCAGCTCAGGAGATTGGTCAGGTGCTGGAAACCATAACTGAGATTTCTGCACAGACAAATCTCCTGGCGCTCAATGCCACCATAGAGGCAGCTAGAGCAGGAGAAGCCGGCAAGGGGTTTGCAGTGGTGGCCAATGAAATTAAAGATCTTGCCCAGCAGACGTCTAATGCAACCGGGGATATCCGTCAGAAGATCGAGTCTATTCAGCACTCCACGGCGGCCACCGTGAAAGAGATCGGCAATATCACTAACGTGGTGAATGAAAATTCCATGATTGTAGGGACCATTGCGACAGCCGTTGAAGAACAGTCAGCCACCGCTAGGGAAATATCAGAATCTGTAAGTCAGATGTCCAGCAGATTACAGGAAATAAACGAAAACGTTGGGCAGAGCTCTAATGTCGCCCAGGACATTGCCAATGATATAGCCAGAGTAAATGACGCATCTACAGAAATAAATAATGATTCTGATGAGGTTCGAAAAACCTCTAATGATATGAGTGAGTTGTCGTTACGATTGAACAATCTTGTTAAAACATTTAAGGTGTGAAGTTGCATGAAGCTCTTTTGTTATTCACCTTGAAACCAGTATAATTACCTTATGCAGATAAGTTTTATAAAACAGTCACCACTGCTGCTTCGCCTGGTCGGTTATGTGCTTTGTTTTACATTACTTGTTGCGATGATTCTCTCTGTGTTGCAGTTGTGGTTAACTTACCGGGGCGATTTTTCCGTCATTATAAAAAATATTGGCCAGGTGCAGGCCAGTCATTCAGCATCTCTTGTTCGAAACTTGTGGAACATGGATGGTGACGGACTTGATGTGGAATTGAAGAGTATTCTGCGACATCCAGATGTTTCCGGGGTGCAACTTACCGATAGTGAGATGGGGGCTAAATATTATGGATCTATTCCGGAAGATGGTAGAGAGCTGCTGAGCAGGAGTTTTACACTCTCAAAAGTGTTTGGTAACACGCAGATTCCCTTGGGGACAGTAACCATTTATGCATCGCAGGACCGATTGATGAACTTGTTTTGGCGGCGGGTACCCATTAATCTTATAACTGAGCTGATAATACTGCTTCTGATGGGGTTTTTTATTCTCGGGCTTTTCCTGATGAAGTTTAATCGGCATATAATAAAAATTGCCGAATTTGCTGAGAATATAGAGATTGACAACCTTGGTGAGGAACTGCAGCTTGATAGAAAAGAAGGCTTTTTAAGCAAAAAACCTGATGAACTTGATCGTATAGTTGTTTCTTTAAATGAGATGCGCAGAAGGCTGAAGAAACATATAACAGCTCAACAACAGACTGAAGAACAACTTCAGAGGGAGATAGTATTTTCAGAAGCAATAATTAACAGCCTGCCCGGCCTGTTTGTGGTGTATGATGAAGATATGAAAGCAATTCTTTTTAATGACAGGTACCAGGAAAGATTGAAAGTTCCAAGGGCTGAGGTCGCCAACCAGAGTATCGGTGACCGGGTAGTACCCGAGGACCGGGAAATATTTATCAAGGCTATCCATCAGGTTTTTGTGGATCAGAAACCAATTAGTCTTGAAGTTGAAATAGGATCCTCTGATGATGCGAATAAGAGAATTCCGTATCTTGTGAATGGCAGTTTGTTTGTCCATGAAGGAAAGAAATACCTTATTGCTATAAGTAACGATATTTCCGAACAGAAGAAAATAGAAAACGGTCTTCGTCAAGCCCAGAAAATGGAAGCCATAGGGACCCTTGCTGGTGGTATTGCCCATGATTTTAACAATATTCTTTCTGCAATCATGGGGAATTTGCAATTAGCCCAGTCGTCGATGTCTGAGCCAAGAAAACTTGAGGGCTTTCTGCAGTCTGGACTTAATGCCTCTTTTCGAGCAAGAGACCTGGTGGCCCAAATTCTTTCAGTTGGCAGAAGAGGACAACAGCGAAAACAACTCTTCCGGTTGAAAAAAATTGTGGCTGAAGTGGTTAAATTGTTACAGGCTACAATACCGTCTGCCATTACCATCAGCTTTGAAGGGAACAGTGATAAATGTATCTTTGCTGATATGACCCAGATTCACCAAGCAATCTTGAATATCTGTACCAACGGATACCAGGCAATGTCCGATAATGGCGGATCCCTGACCATTTCTCTTTCAGAGATAAGATCAGCAGAACTGGAAGATATGTTAGGCCATGTGGTACCAGAAGGTCTATATCTGCGCCTTGCTATAACTGATACCGGGTGTGGCATGGATGAAACAACTCGGAAACTGATTTTTGAACCCTATTTTACCACCAAAGACAGTAATGAGGGTACGGGCCTCGGACTCGCTGTTGTCCATGGCATAATACAGGATCATGATGGCTATATACGTGTTGACAGTGCAATCGGCCATGGAACGACTTTTGAGCTTTTTTTCCCTTTTCTTCGGGGATCTGAACCGCTCCCTGAGGAATCTGATGAAATTACTGATATTCCTGGTGGAACTGAACGCATCCTGCTTGTTGATGACGAGCAGGATGTTTTAGAGGCCCTGGCAGAACTTATCTCTCTTCAGGGTTATTCCGTTACAAGCTTTTCTGATAGCCGTGAGGCCCTTGCGGCGTTTAGTAATACACCCTTATCTTTTGATATTGTGGTTACAGACATGACCATGCCCCATTTGTCCGGTGAATCTCTTGGTAAAGAAATCATGACCATCCGGCCCGATATCCCAGTGGTGCTCTGTACTGGGTTTAGTAAAAGTATGGGGCTGAAGAGATGCCTGGAAGCAGGTTTTGCGGCATTTCTTAACAAACCTCTCGATGTAAGAGTTCTTTGCAGGACTATTCGGCAATCCCTTGATAAATCAGTAAAAGCCACTCTCAATGTATTGCTGGTTGATGATGATATGTTCAATCAGAAGATACTCACTTTGTTGCTGGAGTTGCTTGATCATCAAGTTGATACTGCAGTCAATGGTGAAGAAGCTTTGAAAAAACTTACTGCCAACCACTTCGATCTGATATTCATGGATATGCAGATGCCAATACTTGATGGACTACAGACAACAGAAATTTTAAGAGATTGCGAGGTCAAGGGGGCAGGGTCCGAAGAGTTCACGAAGTGGACTGGAGTTGCTTTTGATGGCCTCAGAGGTGGGCATATCCCAGTCGTTGCTGTTACCGGAAACCTTGACGAGAAATCTCGAAAGAGGTGTCAGCGTGCGGGGATGGATGAGTTTCTTGCCAAGCCAATTACCCGCGAGGCTGTAAGCAGGATTATAAAACAGGTGACAGACTGTACTGTTAATTATGAATTAAACGAAAAATCGGGACAAAGTGGTTTGCCTTTTGATGAGAAATCAGTAAACTATGAATTAGACTTGTTGTCTGTAAGTATGACTCATTTACAGAAAGTGTATCCGTTAGCTCCAGAACAGATTTCGCAGTTACTGGAGGAGTCCGTTAATTCTTTAAACCATTCTATTCATGATGCTTCAGAGGCGCTTGCCAGTAATGATTCTGAAGCATTGGCTGGCATAGCCCATAAGATAAAAGGGACTTTGCTTGGACTGGGTCTTGAGGAGTTAGTCGGACTCGCAAGGAACCTGCAGGTTGCAGCAGAAAAGAATGATCCAAAGGAGTACACCGTTATTTTCAGACAGATAACACGATTACTGAAATCTTTTATTGACAAGGATGATGTATGACATCTGATATGACTGTCACCCAGGGGCAGAACCTCTCAATCCTCCTGGTTGATGACGACTCTGCCCAGCTAATGCTGGTGCAGATGCTTGTTGAACAACAGGGCTTTGATGTGGTAACGGCCAGCAATGGCGAGGAAGCCCTTGCTCTGTTTCGTGAAAATACTGATATTCGTCTTGTGGTTACTGACCTGAGTATGCCGGTAATGGATGGTTTTGAACTGATCCGGAGGATCAGGCAGGAGCAGACCAAATATACATACACTATTGTTCTTACCTCCCATGAAGATCAGCACTCAGTTGTGAAGGCTCTAAATGATGGGGCGGATGATTTCCTGACCAAACCAGCTTTTAATGAGGAGCTGCAATTACGGATCAAGAGCGGTATCCGTCTGCTACGTCTTGAAAGTCAGGATGAACTGATTCTTTCCATGGCAAAACTTTCCGAGTACCGCAGTGAGGAAACCGGGTATCATCTAGAGCGGGTTCGACGATACACCTCGCTTTTAGCCTATGATTTACAAGAAAATTGCCCTGAGTTGAAGCTGACCACATCTTTTGTCGAGGAAATTGCCCAGGTAACCCCCCTTCATGATATTGGTAAAGTGGCTATTTCAGATAATATTCTCCACAAACCCGGCAAACTCACCAGTGAAGAATTTGAAAAGATGAAAGAGCATGCGGCCATCGGTGGCAAGATGCTCTTGGATATTTATGCAAAGACAGGATCCCATTATCTGAAGACTGCCAGTAATATTGCAATGTATCACCATGAAAGATATAATGGTAAAGGGTATCCCCATGGATTAAGTGGTGGAGAAATTCCTCTCTGCGCCCGTATTATGGCTCTTGCTGACATCTATGATGCCATGACCAGTGAACGCTGCTACAAAGATGCTTTTTCACACGAAAAGACAAAAGACCTGATTCTCAGTGAGAAAGGTGAACATCTGGATCCCCAGGTTGTTGAATCCTTTTTAAGGCAGGAAAATGTCTGGCTTGCCATTAAAGAGCGTTATCAAAAGCTGGAGGCGAGTGGTAGCTTGATAGATGATGAAATGAACCCCATTTGAAGCGATTGCAGCTGCTTTTGTCTTATCCTTTTTTTGGTATTTCTCCTCTTCGAGATTGTACTTTCTTGTGGACATTCTCCCGTATCTGTTTTACTTCCCCCCTGTGTAGTTATCAAGACCGTTAAGAGTACCTGGAGTGTTTCGTGGTGTTCAGGTGCAGAGAAATGAACAGGTTGTCATTTAAATTAAGAGAACACTCACTATGAAAAAAATTGGGCTAGCTCTATTGCTGTTGCTCTGTGTGGCCGGTATACTCTTTTTTCTGTTTCAGGGGAAACAGGATAAGCAGCTTCAGGCAGCAGACTGTCTTCCTGACGATGTTCTTTTCTATGGAGAACAGATTGATTTCACAGATATGTATCAGACATTCAGCAATAGTCGTTTGGGAAGAACATTAGCTGGAATCGATTTTGCGGCCATAGGGTTGGAAATGGGGCCGGCCGGTAATTCCATTGTGGAAGTTGAAAAGTCCTGGATAGAAGTCAGGGATACTATCAAAAGCAAGGCTTTTAACGAGTTGTTTGGGAAGGAGTTCTCAGTTGCAGTTTTCTCCGGAAAATCTTTTTCCGAATCAGCTCCGGCAGGATCTCTCGAGGAGCGACTTCTGCTTATTGCCAGGCCGCGGCACAATGTTACCCTGCTGCTGTACCTCAGTCAGTTTGTAAGTAAAGATATCCCTCAAAGTACAGTTCAATATGGGGCACATACTATCACAAGGTATCAGTTGGATGATAACAGAACCATTTCCACTGCAACTGTAGAGGGGCTTGTCCTAGCAGGACTTGAAGAGCGTCTTGTTCGGAACAGTCTTGATCATTATGACAGTGGTGAGAACCTCTTGAGCAACAATAAAGAGTATAAACGGTTACGTGAAAATTTTTCAGGCGCAAAAATGTTCAGCTATCTGTCGCTACCCGCTCTGCTTGTTCAGGAGCGGCAGATTGGCAAGGATCTCCCGGAGGAAGACAGGGAAGAATATTTCAACCTGTTGTCGCAGTGGGAAGGTTGGGGGGCAGCAGCCTACGGTGCCTGGCATGACAGTGGTGTGGTTAAGGACAAGGCGGAAATTCTTTTCGACAAGGGCAAACTTGACAGCCGAGTTGCCAATCTCTGTGAGATAAAGCCTGGACCCAATAAGACACTTGCATTGGTTCCAACTGAGACCCTTTTTTATTATTGGACAAACACCCTGAATCTGCCGCTGATTTGGGAGATTTACTCAACAGAGGCCACCCAGCAACAACCTGAGGCGCTTAATATCCTGCGTCATGAATTACGTGACATAGCCGGAGTTGAACTTGAAGATGTGCTGGCCATGGTGGGTAATGAATTTGCCGTTATTGTTGAGGATGTGGGAGGGGAAGGTCTACCTATCCCGAAGGCAGCTATGGTTGTCCATCTGAAAAATCCTCAGGAGTTCCTGCGGGTTTTTAATATTCTGCTGAGTAATGCAGATATACCTGTGAACACAAAATCCTATAAGGAGAACGATCTGAGCTACTGGGGAGTCGCTCCACAGGGTGGTTTGCAGCCAGCTTTTACCCTGATAGACAAGTATCTTCTTGTGTCAAACTCCCTTGACCTAGTGAAACAGATAGTGGATACGAGTAATGATCCTGCTCTCAGTCTTCCTGTCAGTTCTTTTATGACAGAGGCTGGAAAGGATCTTTTGAAAAATAACAACTCGGCTACTTATGTGCACATCGCAAAACTCGCTGATGCCATGGAAGAACTGGTAACATGGGTTGGTGCAATGGCAGTTCTTCAGGGACCTGAAGTTGCCAGAAACTCAGATATTGTGGTGAATAAACTTGCTCTGCCCCTTCTTGATGGGGTGGCTATGTATACGCAACTATGGTCAAGGTCAGTTATAACTGAAGACAGTATAGTATTGGAATCAACCACAGCCACAGTTCATAAACAATAACCTGAATTCGTGAGCGTCCGGTAGTGATGCAGTTTGGTTTTTTACAAAAAATCTGCTTGGTAGTAAGATATCTCTGAATTTCAGAATATTACCAGAGAGGCAACCACGATCTGGTCACGGGTTCAGGAGGGAATAACCATGGAAAAGCTTGTCGCAGAGTTAAAGCAGATTGTTTCTTTTAAAGATAGTACAGATATCGGTGATCTTGTCCTCATTGTGGCTAAAGAGCCGAAGATGTTGCTCTATGCCCTAGTCACTGATATTGTAAGGGACAGTTCCCGAAGAGATGAATGGTGGCATCTTAGCTTGACATTTCTCACGGTACCGCCACAGGAGGTTACCTGGACATTGCGGACCGCACAAATGACAGGTATGGAAGTTTTTACGATGGGTGGGGAAGAACGATTTGTAAAGGCAGTCAATCTGATTCCCTCTATCTCAAAAAATCCTGATCCCCCCTTGACGTTTGATGAACAAGATCCCCCTTCAAAAGCACCATTCCTGAAAAGGGTCAAGTAATGGCTGCATGGACAGAGCACAGGCTGATTGAAAAAATTCGTAAGGCCTGTGTCAATAGGGCTGACGGCTTATTGACCTCCATTGGTGATGACTGCTGTGAAGTGACAGCACCCGGATCTTTTCTCATTTCAATGGACAGTCTTGTTGAAGGCGTTCATTTTGACAGCAGTTTTCATCCCCCCCATCTGCTGGGAAGAAAATCCATTGCTGTCAACTTAAGTGATATTGCTGCAATGGGTGGAAGGCCCCGTTTTGTTCTCCTGTCCCTGTGTCTCCCTGAAGATCTTGAGTGGCACTGGATTTCCTCCTGGTTGGACGGTGTTTTTGAGATTCTCACTGAACATCGGTGTGTTCTGATTGGAGGTGATACCGTAAAGGCTGGTGAACTGGTGGTAACCGTAACTGTTCTTGGAGAACCACCTGACAGTGGTGCGATATATCGTAACAATGCCGCAGAAGGCGATACCGTTTGGGTCTCAGGGAACCTTGGCTCGGCCGGCGGTGGTTTGAGAATATTAAGTGATTGTGCGTCAACAATTGCAGATAGTTCTGCTCACTATGCTTCCCTGGTGAAGGCACATCTTGATCCTGTTCCCCTTGTTGCACTTGGGCAGAGACTTGCCCGGAGTGGTCTTGTGACAGCAATGCAGGATATTTCAGATGGTCTTGCAACTGACTTGGCTCATATCTGCAAGGCTTCGGGGGTGTCAGCAACCATTACTGCTGATTTACTGCCATATCTACCAGAACTCGCCAACCTTTCAAAGAGTCTCCACCTTGACCTTGATAAGTTAATTCTCTGTTCTGGCGAGGATTATCAGTTGGTGTTTACGGTCAAAGGCGGGTGCGAAGATCTGTTTTTTGAACAGTTTAGTGAAACTGTATCTGCTCCTGTCAAGATCGGGATGATAGGGAGTGGGGCTGGGGTTTTTCTGAAAAAAGGAGGTCAGAGTGTTGAGATTAGCTTCCAGGGCTATGAACATTAAGATCTCAGGAGAACAGCTAGAATAATTACTCGGTCGAGTATATTTTCAGGCAGAGTTCTGTACCACGTCCCTCGAATTTCCGATATTCTGTCTTTGACTTATCTAGCATTCGCTTGGACGCCTTTACGGAATCTGAATCAGCATATTTATCGGAGAGATAAATTATTTCATTTATCCCCGATTGAATAATAACTTTTGTGCACTCATTGCAGGGGAACAATCCCACGTATATCCTGCAGTTTTTGAGGCTTTGAGCCGTTGAGTTCAGTACCGCATTCAGTTCAGCATGGCACACGTAGGGATATTTTGTGTCCAGGAGATTCCCTTCTCTGGCCCATGGCAGTTCATCGTCCGGGCATCCCCAAGGGAAGCCATTATAGCCAACACCCACAATCTTGTTGCCTTCATTGGCAACACAGGCACCTACCTGTGTGTTGGGATCTTTGCTGCGTTGTGCGGAGAGCAGGGCCACGGCCATGAAATATTCATCCCAACTGAGATAGTCCTGTCGTTTTTGGGTTGTCTGGATCATTTGTTTTTGGAGGAACCGTTAAGTTAATCTGGTAAAATATGCTCTGGTTGACCTAGTGAGACCATTGTGTTCCTGAATCGGTGACAAGTCAGTGAGCATGTCTTCTGTAACGCTTTGAAATTCAGACACTATTTTACCATCAGGTCTGTTAAAAAAAAACACTTATGCGCAGGGATCATAACGACCCTACATGAAAGGTATCCAGGTGCGAATCATACGTTGCAGTTCCTGCTGGGATTTAAGATCCTCAAGAAAAGCGTTCGCTTGATTCAGGAGTTCCGCGTCTCCCTTTCGTATTCCCCAGGCGTTGTATTCCTCAGTGGCCAGGGTAAATATCGGAACCAGTTTGTTATTTTCATTTACAGCGGCATAGTGGCATATCATGGGGGCGTCATAAACAAAAACGTCTATCTCTTTTTTGATTAGTGCTTGTACGGCGTCTGCTGATTTTTTGAAATGCTTCATCTTCACGCCATTGATGGTCTTGGTAATAAAAAGATCACCAGTGGTACCTTTCACTGTACCGATAACATGGTTTGAATTCATTAAGCTATATATCCCTGTGGAAAACCGGGGTTTTTCGGCCAGACGCACTAAGAGAAGTTGTCCTGATCGAAGGTATGGGCTTGAGAATGCAATCTGGTACTCTCTGGCGTCTGTGATGGACATACCTGACATAATTATATCTATCTGATTATCCAGAAGAGCCTGGATCTGATCTTTCCAGTTCAGCTTCACAAATTTGACTTTACGACCTATGTATGTGGCAAATTTTTTTGCAAATTCGGCTTCGAGTCCAATGATTTTGCCATTTTCAGAGTATATAAGAGGAGGGGCATTAGGAGAAACTCCCACTCTCAATATGGAGGGATCCGGGGCGATACGGACGGTACGCGGAGCAACCCCTGACTGGATACAGGCAGTGAGTAAAAAGACCAGTAATGCAGACAAAAGGGGCATCTGAAAGCAGTATCTTTTGAGAAAATCTTTTGCTGACATGGATTACTCTCCGGTGTACTTGTTGGTTGTCTTTCTGCGACGTCGCCAGTTGGTCATCCCTGTTACTTTGTCAATAAAAGTCTTGATGGTTTCAAAATAGAGCCTGCCTCCGGTGAGTATCATGCTGTTATGGTCTGCACCAGGAATAACCATAAACTCCTTGGTTCGGGCACCACTGAAGGACTGAAGTTTTTCGGCTTCCACTGCTGTAATTATCTCATCCCTGGCACCGTGGAAAATGAAGGTGGGTGTTTTAATAGTTTCAATTTTCTGAATGTTCCGAAACCCATCTTCCTCTGTAAAATTCATCTCGTCAAGATTCATACCAAGCGATTTCGCGAGCGGGATGGTGTCTGCGATTGCACTCTCAAGGATAAGGCCCTTTATAGCATCACCATATTGAGTGGCGAGGTCAATGGCAGATACAGAGCCAAGTGATCGCCCCATCAGAAACAAAGCGCCACTATGGGAATTCTCTTTAAGCCAGTCCCGGGTTTTACAAAAAATAACATCGGCATCATCAAGCATTGCGGAAACCGTTGGTGTTCCATTGCTCCAGCCATATCCCCGGAAATCCGCAACTAGAAGGTTCATGCCTGCGTGGTTGTATAAGGGCCCTATGTCATCATAATCCGAGACTGTCTCACCATTTCCATGGAAGTAGAGGATGTTGGGACTATCCAGGCCGTGAATGTGGAATCTGCATCCAATGGTGACGCCTGGTTCTGTCTCAATGGGAACGTCCACCGCATTTTTTGGAAGTGGAGTGATCTCAGTTGGGCGTGGATAAAAGATGGATGAGAGGTTATGTGGTTGATCAAGTTTGCTGTAGTTCTGCATATGATTAAAAGAAAGATTGAAAAGTGGTGGATATGGATGTGTTTAATTTTCTGGTTAAGTTGTCTGGTAGGCTGTTACTCCGTCTTAATGAGCAACTATAAGGAATTTTTTTGAAAAAATCCAGTATAGAGCAGGGCTGGGTGACTTTAGATTGTTTTTTTATGACTAGAGTCGTTCACCTTTTCAGATAAAGGGTGCTGTGAATTTATTAAAATGACACTGGAAGTGACAGTTGCAGATGTTTTCTCTGGCAAGAGAGAGTATAATTGCAAAATGTGGATCGATGACTGAAACATTAAACGCTCACAGATTCAGGCGAACGATTAAGGTTTTGTCTCAATTGGATGCAGTAATTGAAAATCGGTGATTTATTAATAAAAGTCTATGACCTATCAACAACCAACAGGGAAGTCTCTACAGACCTCACGTCTTCGAATGTATTTTCAAGGTATTCGGCCTCAATATATACCCATTGCCTATAAACTTGCTTTTGTGCTTATTGTTCTAATTTCCACCGGCATGGTTTCTCTTGGGTTGACAATTATCACAAATCAAACACGGTTACTGCGGAATCAGATCAACTCCTTCGGGCAGGCTTCTGCAAGTATGTTGGGGGAATCTTCAAAGGAGCTTATTCTATCAGATGATCTTCTGGGATTAATGGTGGTTATCAAAAATTTCGGCACCAAGGGGAACATCCTCGGTGCGGCTGTTTATTCAGAAAAAGGTGAGCGCCTCACCGATTCAGGTATTACTCCTGCACAGGATATTAGCTTATTGTATGAAAAATCAATACTTATAGGTGACAAAACCTACAGTTTTGAATGGGATGTAGTAGGTGATGATACCGGAACAGGGGCAATTTCTTTCTTTTCTCCTATATTTTTCAACAATGTACTCACTGGCCATGCCTTGGTCACCTTCAGCAAGGAAACAATGGGGCAGGCAGTACAGGATACTGTTCGAACTATCACAATCAGCACAATAATCATGATTCTGGTCAGTGTTGTTATAGCATTTGTAACAGGAAAGCGCCTCAGTAGACCCATAAATGATCTGATGGACGCAAGTGTTGCCATTGGAAAAGGGGAGTATCATCATCAGATTCGTGAGAGGCGTAATGATGAAATTGGTTTTTTAACCGAGGCCTTTAACAAAATGGCCACTGATCTTTTGGAAAAAGAGCAGGTTGAGAATGCTTTTTCCCGTTTTGTCTCAAGTAGTGTTGCCAAGCAGATCCTGTCAAATCTCAACCATATCCAACTTGGCGGAAAGCATGTTGAGGGCACAGTCCTTTTCGCTGATATTGTTGGTTTTACAAGTTTTTCAGAAAATCATCCTGCCAGTGAAGTGGCAAGTCTGCTGAACGAATATTTCACCTATATCTCCGCGGTGAGCAGCCTGTATCAAGGTACAATAGATAAATATATGGGAGATTGCGCCATGGTTATTTTTGGGATACCAGAAGCTGATCATGACCACAAATTTCATGCTCTAACCTGTGCTGTGATGATACAGAAACTTGTTGTGCGGTTGAACAAAGTTCGTATGGAGCAGGGAAAAGCTTCAATTCATTTTAGAATCGGTGTCAACAGTGGCACAATGCTGGCGGGCAATATGGGGTCTGTTGATAGAATGCAATATACTGTTGTGGGAGATACTGTTAACCTTGCCTCGCGCCTGCACACAGTGGCCACTAAAGACCAGATTGTTATTACCGACTTACTCTACCATGAAGAAAATATCAGAGGAAGGATTGTTGCTGAAAAATATAAATCATTAAAGCTACGTGGTATCAGTGGCGAAGTGTCCACGTATCTGGTTCAGGATCTGGCTGTGAACTTTCAAGCTGAAATAAATAGCCAGGTAGACGCAATTCTTCAACAGATACCCGCATCCTCAGCTGTATGAAAATAATAAATTTACTAGTCATTTTTGCTGTTGGTTTTGCGCTTTCAAGCTGTGCGTATGTCAGCTCGTTGCGTACAGATTCCACAGATATTATAGAAGAAATGATAGCTGACGGACGGTATGGCCATGCCCTTGATATTCTGGCCTACGCAAAATCTGACAAGGCAGATTATGAAAAGTTGATGAAGCAGAAAAAGAAACTCCTTGTCCTGATTGATTCACTGGAAAAAAAGACCATTCGTGATGCTAGAAATTTTGTGCGTAAAAATGAATGGTACAAGGCTCAGCATACGTACGAGCAGGCACTTGAAAAGAATCCTGATAGTGTAATCCTGAAAAAGAGCCAGAAGGAGTTTTTGGCGAAAAGGGATCGGTATCTCAGCGATCTTGAACGTAAACTTGATCTCAATCGGGCCTACTGGCTTATCGCTAACAGTTCTGTCCAGCAGGCCATTATCAGGGTTTTGTCAGAAGCTGAAAAACAGTATTCGGAACTTCGAGATTATCAGCACCAGAAGGAAAAAACAGCCCGCCATTTACTTAAGTATACCTTTCAGGCCCTTGAGAAAAAAGATTACAGCTCAGCCCACGCCATGCTGAATCTTATCGAGAGCCTTGATGTTGAGACTCTTGATGAAGTACAGTTGGCGGATTCGAAGAAGCAGCTTAAAAAAGTGAGCAGTAAGCGGCGCCTTGAACAGGAAAAGAAAACCCGTCAGCTGATTACTGCGCTTACAAAAAGTGTTAACAATATAAACCTGTTGAAGGCAAGAAAGCAACTCGACTTTATAGAGAGTAATAAGAAACAGTACAATTCCTCACAGAAGTTATACGATGAACTGGAGGCTCTTTATCGGCAGGGTGTTGAGCAGGGAATGAAGACTGGTCGGATCTTGTATGCTCTTGGAAAGATAGACGAAGCTCTGGCAATATGGGTTTCGCTCCATAAAGTGGATCGGGACAACCAGAAATTGCAGGAACATATCGACCGAGCAAATCGCGTTCTTATGAAACTTCAGCATCTTGGCGAGGCAGGTGAAGGTATTCTGCCACCACAAGAGGCGCAAAAATAATTTTATGGCCCGCATCAGGTTTTTCTTAGTTTTCCTTGTTTCTTTTACCTCTCATTGATAACAGGTGATGCCATATTCTCTATGGGCACTAGTTCTCCAATAATCACTTGCTATGGGAACAGTTGCTATATATAGTCATTATCATATATTTTGTGATGGTTTCATGATTGGTTGTTTTTGGTAACATTTTGAAATACAACTATAAAATAAGGAATATGCAATAAACTATGTTTGGCAAACTACTCATCTCCCTCAGTGGGAGCGAGCGCCCTTGATTCAGACTTCTCATATTATACAAGTAAGCAACTGTACCTGTTAAGGGCAGGACAATACTTCCAAATGGTGTTTTAATGAATATTTTATTCAAAAAGAGGTTTCTCATTTTCATTCTGTTTATTTCCACATTATCATGTCAGGTCTCTTTTCTTCATGCCGGTACTGATAAAGATATGGCTGGATGGGGAAATGATGATGAGTATAACAAACTCTATAACCCCAGAGAGCTTGATAAGTTGCGGGGGACAGTGCTTAAATTTAAAAAAGTCAAACCTCTGCCGGGAATGTCAAAAGCTACTGTCCTGGTACTCGATGATAATGGAGATAAAATCGATGTTCATCTTTGCCCGGTTTGGTTTGCAACCCCCAAAGATACTGGAATTAAGAGGGGAGACAGGGTTAAGATAAAGGGTAGTTGGGCTGAGATTGATGGCGAAGATGTTTTTATGGCCTCAAAGGTAAAAAAAGGTGATCATTACGAATTTAAGGTAAGATTGACTAAAGATGGTACACCGTTCTGGAATATGAGTCCGGATCAACTCGAGTATGAGCGTAACCAGTAATTATTGCATGAAATGAAGGAGGGAGTATGAAGGAAGAACGTTTTCGGTTGCAGACCAGCGAACTTGACAAGTTGGCTCAGCAGTTATTGCATATTGAAAATGAACTAAATTCAAATATCCCGGTAACCCTCTGGATCAGTGATCTCCATGGAGAGGGAGATCGTTTCATGGCTATCCTTCGTGGGCGATTTGGTATGCTTTACCAGACATGCCGTGAAGCACTTCCCAATACATTCAGTATTGATAAAGTCCAGTATCTCACCCAGATTATCCGAAAAAAGAAATTTTTTGCTGATGAAAATGTCCAGATGGACACTCAGGATGTTATATTTTGTTTGGTTGAAATCTTGAAATATCGTCTGGCTAATATCAGACATCGTACTAAAAACATTTTTCCTCCGGAATTCAGAAATACCATAAAGAGGTTGATATCCGGGTTACCAGTTCCTGATCAGGTGTTTGAGGAACGGGTACTCTCTGAACGACTCATCAGTCATCTTGCCCACAGTATTCGTCAGGTACTCCTTGATCGCATTCAGGTGCTGGGTGATGTCTTTGACCGTGGTGCACAACCAGATAAGATCATACGTATTCTTTCATCTCCTGCTTACAGAGATATGGTTGACTATGTTTTCGGCAATCATGACATATTGTGGATGGGGGCGGTTTCAGGTAACAAATCGCTGGTTGCTGAAGCCATCCGGATCACATGTCGCTATGATCACTTTGAACTGTTGGAAAGACTTGGGGTTGACAGTTCAAGGTTGGCTGCATTTGCAGAGAAGACCTATCCTGTAGAGAAGGTGACTGGTAAAATAAAGGCCAGGACCAACAAGGGACGGAGTATGGAAAAGGCGTTGGCGGTTATTCAGTTTAAACTCGAGGAACAGACCATCAGGAGATTTCCCGAATATGACATGCAGTCGAGACTGTGGCTGGATCGCCTTGCCGTAATGCTTGCAACAGGTGATACTGCAGGGCTAAATGACACGTACTTCCCGACTGTTGATCTGAAAAATCCAGCTGTTTTGACTCGGGAGGAACAGGAAATAATTGATGACTTAAGTGGCCAGTTTACAACAAATAAGAAAATAATGAGATTGCTCAGTTATTTTTTTAAAAATGGAAAAACCTACCATGTTCATAATAACAGTCTGAACATTCACGCCTTGGTACCGTCGAATGAAAATGGTGAGTTTGAGGAATTTCTTGGTAAACGTGGGCGGAAGTTGCTTGACTTTGTTCAGGAAACCATAGTGCGTGTAGGGAAAAGATATCTTAAAGGTGAGGATCAGGATGAACAGGATCGGGCCCTCTTTTTTTATCTCTGGTGCGGACCGAAGTCACCTTTTTTTGGGAAACATGCCATGAAAACCTTTGAAAGGTATTTTCTCCTTGATCCCGATAGCCATACCGAACATACTCTTTATTGGAAAAAAAATCTTAACACTTCTGAGTTTAAACAAAAACTTCAAGAGGAATTCGGGATTCAGCGAGTAGTATATGGGCATACTCCAGTTGATTACACCAAGGGGAAATCCATGGCATCTCCTGACGGGGTCGCAATTAATGTTGACGGTGGTTTTGCCGCTGCTTACTATAACCGTGGTCATGCACTGGTTCATACTCCATATCAGCTTTTTGGTATTATCCTGCCGACCCCTGAAGAGATGCAGGAAGCCGCACAGAACCTTGAGTCTGCACCACTGGATATTGAACTTATTGATGAGTTCAGGCAGGCAATGAAGATAAAGGATACCGCCAAAGGAGTACTTCTTAAGCGGCAGAGTGAAGCATTGTTGCGTAGAATCAGGGAATTAACAGATGATTATTCTTGAAAATGATTATGATGCAGCTACATTGGATTGTCGATGAATATTAATTATGGGATGGAGATAGTCAGGGCTACTGAGATTGCAGCACTTACTGCCGCCAGGGTTCAGGGTCTCGGTAATCATGGTGATATACTTAATCAGGCGAGATCTGCAATTATCAAGACCCTCAACCGACTGATGATTACCGGAAACGTTGTTAATGACCGCTTCTCTGGAAGAGAGGGCGTGTGTCAATTGCCTGAAAGACTGGGAGAAGGTGGCCCGGGTATGGATCTGATGGTGGTGGCACTGGAAGCTCATCATGCTGCTGCAGATGGTCGTAATAACGCAACATCTTATACAGTTATCGTAGAGGATGGTTCAATTCAGTCTGTTCCTAATCTCCATATGTATAAAATAGTTGTGGGGCCAGAGGTTGGTGAAGTGATTGATATCAATCAGTCACCTACTGCGAATGTGAAGCGGGTGGCCAGAGTATTGCGTAAATACACTGAAAACGTCACAGTTTGTATTTTAAATCGCAAGAGGCATCTTGGGCTTATCAGTGAGGTGCGGAGCTGCGGGGCCCGAATAAAACTTATAGAAGAGGGGGAAATTTCGGGTTGCCTTGCTGCAATTAATGGAGAGAAGGCTGATATCTATATGGGGTATGGATTTGCCCCTGAAGGAACTGTTGTTGCCGCAGCAATCAGTTGCCTTGGTGGGTACCTCGAAGGCAAAATATCATATGAGTCGGAGCAGGACAAAAAACAGGCACTCGAACATGGTATTCATGATTTCGACAAGGTGTTCAGAGTTGAAGATCTGATCGATTCTCGTAAGATTTCTTTTGCTGCAACCGGTGTCACGGATGGGGAGTTCCTTGAAGGGGTGCGCTTTACTGCAACAGGTGCTATAACAAACTCGTTTATTGCGAGAAGCGAGACGCGGACCTACCGTAACCTGACTACCCGGCATTTCTTTGATTATAATCCGGTATTTTAATGAGACATCATTTCATGGATGTTCAAGTATCTTCAGCACTCCAGACTGATTGTCGGGTCTGGTATTGAGAAATGTATAGGATTCTGAGAGGATGAAAATGATTTTTTTATCATGCCTGAATGTGGGTTTTGTTTTTACATTTCAGTGTGTGATTGAAAAGAACAATTGCCAATTGGTGACGGAATTCAGGAGTATGACAACGGAGTGTGTTGGGCTGGAAGTTGTAATCGAGTGTGAGGCCAGAGCTGATAAAAAATTATGTGGCAGGAGTCACTGAAAAGTACCACGGGGGGGAGTTGGTGCAGGGATTGGAATTCATGATTAAGCGGGCTGAATATCGGAAGGTGAAAGAGGCTCATCTATTTGAAAAGGTCTTACAGTGGGCACAGGAGGATAGTGATGGCCTGGTTGTTGAAATCGTCGAAAGGGCATATGCCGATGACAATGCAGAACGCTGGCTTACCATTCATCCCACCAGTTCTTTTACAGGGTTGACTCTTTACTATTTGGATATTGTGGCTGAAGAGCGGGCACTGCTGGCCAATGAACGGCGTCTTCTGGTAAAAAGGATGGCTGCTTATACTAAGCGTCTGCTTGGTTGATCCCTGTTGCAGTGCAAATCCACCTCAGCAGCAACACCTCTTGTGTTTCTTACCTGATCCGCAGGGGCATGGCCTGTTTCTTCCAATCTTTTCAGTAGTAGATTCTGTCTCTCCATCAAGATAAAACCAGAGTCCATCTTTTTTTATGAAGCTTGATTTTTCGTGGAGGTAACAGAGATGGCCACCACCCATAAAGCGGGCAGTGAAACTCACCGTACCCTTGCTTGAATCTTTGGTGCCCCCTTCACAGCGTTCGATTTGCAGGTCAAGCCATCTGATAGCCTTATCGTCGCTGTTGATTTCACCAGGCCTTGTCTCACGGGCCCAGCTTTTCTTTAGAAAATCGTTGTTGCCGAGTGTGAATGCAGTATAACGTGAGCGCATCAGTTGCTCTGCAGTTGTGGCCTGTTCATGGTTTTCTAAAACAGGACCGCAGCAGAAGCTGAAATCTTTGTTGCTGCAGCAAGGGCATTTTCGGGAATGATCGTTGGTATCCATAGTTGTTTAGGATCTAAACCGGATAAGCTTTAAAATAAGGATTATAAAAGGGAATAAGTGGTAAAATAGATCGAATATATCAAGAGGTTTTTTGAGTGTCCCCTGTAACAACATTCTCGTTTTTTCAACGAGGTGCGGCTCCGGTACAAATGGAGCAAATCCAAGGAGCAGGCAGAGAAAAATTAGAATGGGAAATGGTATTTTATCTAAAAAATGCATTATGTATTCCTGGTTGATTAGAGACGCGGCAGTCGTTTCAATGAGAGTTGCTGTGCCACCTGAGTTGCTGTTTCCTCAATGGAACGGCCATCGGATAAAATTATGGGAATATTGTAGTTGAGAAAAATCTGATTTGCCTGATTGAGTTCATTGGTGCAGGTGGCAAGCTTGGCGTAGGAGCTTCCCTGGTAGCGTTTTTCCCTCACGTAATGAAGGGTTTCGGGTGTGGTTGCAAGGCCTATGGCTCTAGACTTATTTCGGATTATGGCAGAGGGCAGGCGATAAGAATCAAGGTCTTCAGCTACAAGGGGGTAGTTTGCTGCTTTTATTCCCATCTGAGTAGCAAGGTAGACTGAGATGGGTGTTTTTCCTGACCTGGAGACACCGAGTAGAATGACCTCTGCCTCGTCATAGTCTTTCAGGCGTGAGCCATCATCATGGGCGATGCAGTATTGGATTGCAGTGACCCTGCTTGCCATGGTTGAGTCGTCCAAGTGCCTGGATGTGCCGGATATCCTGATGGGTTTAGCTTCCAGAACATTTTCAAGACGTTCCAGGTATTTGTCACAGACGTTGAAAAATTCCACTTCAGGGACATCAAGAATTGCGATCAGCTCTTTGTTCATGATTGTTGAAAAAACAAGGGGGAATCGACCTGTTGATTGGGATAAAATATAATCAATGGCCTTTTTCGCGTCCTCTTCGGTTCTTATAAAAGGAATTTTTTCAGCATTGAAACTGATCTCCGGGAACTGACAAAGAAGCGATTTGCCTAAATCTTCTGCAAGAATTCCTGTGCTCCCTGACAGGTAGTATACATCTTTTGAGTGCCACATCTGCTTGTCTCCTGGAATACTTTGTTCTATAACTCTTGTAGTTCGCTCTCTTTGTAGCAGAAAAAGAATTATCATTAAAGTATTCTTATGTGTTTACATATTTCAACAGGCCTATGACCGAATTTCTCAGACTACTTTCTACATACTCACCGCTTGGGCTTATTCGGTATTTCAGGATACGTCTTATGGGAAAAGAACTTCTGGTTACCGGGAGTTGTAACTGCTGTGGTAACTGCTGTAGGAGGATAAATCTTGAGGGTGCAAGGGGATGGATGCGATCAAAAAAGGAATTTGCGGATATGGTAAAAGATTTTCCTGAGTATGAGAGGTTTGTTGTCTCCGGTAAAGACAACCAGGGGTTCCTGCAGTTTTCGTGTACTTGGCTCACCGAGAACGGTGTTTGCCGTCACCATAAAAACAGGCTTGTACTCTGTAGAGAATTTCCCGATAAGAGTCTGCATTTCTGTGGTGGGGCATTGCCGAAAGGATGTGGATATTTGATCTGTGAAGTTAGGCCATTTAGAAAATACCTGGATGAATTTACAGGATCGGAAGGTAAGCAGTGAAAAGGGTACTCATTCTCGAACCCTATTACGGTGGATCTCATAAATCTTTTCTAAAAGGGTTGCAGGAAACTGTCCCTGCTGAATTTGCCCTGCTGACCCTGCCTGCCAGAAAATGGAAGATGAGGATGCAACTCTCAGCGTACTGGTTTGTGCAGGAAATTATGAGGTATGACGTGCAGCAGAGGTTTTTTGATACGGTTCTCTGTTCAACATTTGTAGATGTGGCTGCCCTGCGATCAATTTTATCACAGATTGATGACTGGAACCAGAGTGCGAAAATTATAACTTATTTCCATGAAAACCAGTTCGCCTACCCAAGTCAGAAGGAAGCACCAGATATTAGACAGTTTTCTGCGCTTAACATGAGTACAGCTTTGGCCTCAGACCTCTGTATATTCAACTCCGGATATAATATGGAATCGTTTTTGAGGGCGATTCAGTCTTTTTTGAAAAAGGCTTCTGACATGAAACCACTCAATCTGGTTGAGGTGATACGGAAAAAGAGTATTATTCTTTACCCGGGAATGGATTATTCTGGTATTGATCGTATTAGCGTTAAATTCAAAAAGAAAAAATCAGATGTTCCCACTATCGTCTGGAATCATCGCTGGGAACATGACAAGGGGCCGGAATTGTTATTTGAGGCTCTGTATATTATTCAGGAAAAGGGGATTCCATTTCATCTCATTGTCCTTGGTCAATCGTTTGGATTCTCTCCTGAGTGTTTTCATGAGGCCGCTGAAAGGCTGAGCGAAGAGATTGTTCACTTCAGTTATGCTAAATCGTTTTCGGAGTATGCTGAGTTGCTGTGTCACGGGGATGTCATTGTTTCAACAGCCCGTCATGAATTTTTCGGGATTTCTATTGTTGAAGGAGTCAGGGCAGGTTGTTATCCGTTGCTCCCCAATGATCTTTCCTATCCGGAATTGTATCAGGATGAGTTCCTTTATGAACCTGGAAAGTTGGCTGGGAAACTTTGTAATTTTTTGTTGCAGCCAGTTCAGCTAAGTTGTGAAGATATCCAAAAATTAACTGAACCGTTTGCCTGGGAATGTTGTGGTAAGCAGTATGAAGAGTGTCTGCTGGAGCCCTGAATGGAGAGAAAATGGCTGGAAATATAGTATTAACAGGTTTTATGGGTGTTGGAAAAGGAAGGACTGCCAGAATGCTTGCTGAGAAGAGCGGTATGTTTGGAGTTGACTGCGATGATCTCATAGAGAGTTTTTCCAACAAAAGGGTGAAAAAGATTTTTTCAAAGTTGGGTGAGTCTCGATTTAGGGAGCTAGAGCGTCAGGTCGCATTATGGCTTGAACGTAAGGTTTCTGATACCATTATCTCTACAGGGGGCGGTTTTTTTAATGTTCCCAATATTAACAAAATAGGGACAGTTGTATATCTTCATTCCGATTTTGACTCAATCATTGAGGCCCTTTTTTCCCATCCCAATGCTAAGAAAAAGATAAGAAAACGACCATTATTGAAAGACCTGGGCAGTGCTAGGGATTTGTATGATAAGAGGTTACCCTTATATCGGCAAACAGCTTCGGTTGAGGTCCAGGTTGGTGGTCGCAGCATTGAAGAAATAGTCGATGAAATCATTACACTGACAGGCATCGGACGCAGAGCCTGATCCATCACTCTGATTCCGGTTAACTGTTATAGCCGTCAGGGGTTCAGGGGATCTTTTTTTAAGAAATAATTGAGGGATTTATATGTCAGATTTATTACTTCAGAAATTACCCGGCCATAAAAAGTTTACGGGACCTGTGGTCACGGTGATTATGGATGGAATCGGGATGGGTGCAAATGAAGAATTCAATGGGGTGCATATGGCCTACACACCCGTGTTGGATGATCTGCTTCAGGGAAGTCTGGTGACCAATATCAAGGCTCATGGGACTGCTGTGGGACTTCCTACAGATGGTGATATGGGGAACTCTGAAGTTGGACATAATGCATTGGGGGCAGGCAGAATATTTTCACAGGGTGCAAAGCTTGTTAACGAGGCTCTGGGTTCAGGGGATCTTTTTAGTGGTGAATCCTGGAAAGAAATCATAAGAAGGGCCACCGCAGGTGGCACGATACATTTTATAGGTCTTGTGTCAGATGGAAATGTACACAGTCACATTGGGCAATTAACTCAGATGATTGATAGGTGCAGAAAAGACGGCGTGAAACGATTGAGGGTTCATGGCCTTTTAGATGGTCGTGATGTCGCGCCAAAGAGTGGTCTTGACTATTTTGTACCTCTTGAGGCAGAACTTACCAGGATTTCAAAAGAAGGAAGGGATTACTGTATTGCGTCAGGCGGTGGTCGGATGCTTGTCACAATGGATCGCTACGGAGCAGACTGGCGCATAGTTGAGAGAGGGTGGCAGGCTCATGTTCTTGGAATTGGAAGAGCCTTTGGCTCAGCTACGGAAGCCATAGAGACCTATTACCGTGAAGATCCTGAAATGACTGATCAGTATATGGATAGCTTTGTAATACATCGTGACGGGAAGGCCGTAGGTACCATAGAGGATGGTGATGCTGTGGTTCTTTTTAATTTTCGTGGTGATCGCTCCATCGAAATCTCAAGGGCATTTGATGATAACGAATTTGAATGGTTTGATCGGATACGCAGACCTGAAGTTTTTTTCGCAGGAATGATGCAGTATGATGGTGATGCCATGATCCCAAAGCACTATCTTGTTGAGCCGCCGGTCATAGATAGAACCCTTGGTGAATATCTTTGTGGTACAGGAATAACCTCCTATGCTATTTCAGAGACTCAGAAGTTCGGGCATGTAACGTATTTCTGGAACGGGAACAAGTCTGGTTACCTTAATAAAAAATTGGAAAAATATGTTGAGATCGAATCTGATCGAGTGACTTTTGATCTACGTCCATGGATGAAGGCTTCCGAGATTACAGATAACGTCATTGAAGTCATTAGGAGTGGAAAATTCAGGTTCATACGTCTTAATTATGCCAATGGCGATATGGTTGGCCATACTGGTGTCCCGATTTCTGTGAGAATTGCAGTGGAAACCGTCGATCTGATGCTTAAAAGAATACTGCCTGAACTGAAAAAAGCACAGGGGATTGCAGTTATTACCGCAGATCATGGTAATGCCGACTGTATGTGGACAGAAAAAAATGGAACCAGGACCGCCATGGTTGCGCATACCAAAAATCCTGTACCATTTATTGTGGAGGATTTTTCCGAAAAAAATGAATTTGTATTACAAGATGTTAAAGAGCCAGGACTGGCAAATGTTGCCGCGACCATAATCAATCTTCTGGGCTATGAAGCGCCAGCAGATTATCAGTCGTCACTTATTATACTGCGCTCCTGATAATAAAAAAACATCAATTCAGGATACATGTTAACGCGGGAAAGAAAAAAGAAGACTTTTTTGGGATACGAGTTATTTCCTCTGGTCCCTGATATTAAAGGATGTTAGGCGTGGTATTTTTCGCTTGACAGAGATTAGTTTCGGGAAAGTAATTATTTTCCTGGTATTTTTGGCGGATTGCAGGTACATTGTTAATATGTATGAATTGTGCGGGGTAATGAATTTACGACTCAAAAAGATAAAAGAGTTATTTTTTCCGGTTGTTTCGGGGAGAATGTTAAACCGTACAGCAAAAAAAGCACGATCACGTAGTTGATCAGTACTAAGGACAAGGTTTATTATGTTAGAAGGCACAGTGAAATGGTTTAATGAGGCTAAAGGTTTTGGTTTTTTGGAGCAGGAAGGGGGCAAAGATGTATTTGTTCATTACTCTGCTATCGTTAGTGATGGTTTCAAAACCTTAAACGAAGGTGATAGAGTACAGTTTGAAATCACCGAGGGTCCTAAAGGTCCTGCTGCAGCAAACGTGAGCAAAATATAATCTGAGACATTAGTCTTTTGATGCCTTAAGGGGCTAAGCTGTTTTTCTATAGCTTAGCCCCTTTTTTTTTGTTGTTTTTCAGTCTTAAGGTATGGCTGCCATGCCTTTTTTTATCGCATAATTCTTTTTTCTCCAATTGTCATGTCATCCTCTTAGCTATTATTGCAGTACTGTTTGTATCTCCAATGTCTGGTTTCCTGTAAATTATTTTGCTTTCCCAAAAGCGTACTGGTATCCAGAACTATTATACGTTATTCTTCTCTATGCCCCCCCTTAATCCGTAACTGTCAGCTGGTGAAGGATCCAGGCATTTTTAAGACAATTGGAGGTTTCTACCTTTTTGTCTTGTTTTGAACAGTGAGCTTCCAGGTCGTCACAGGTCCGTTAACTGTTCGTGTTACGCATAATCGTATACAGGAGTACGATATGGAAGAACTTTCCAAATCTCAGCGAGCTCGACTTGCAATTAGAACTTTTAAGACCATTGCTGATGCATTGATTCTTCGTGGTTATTATAAACCTTCAGGGAGATCAGGTGAGAAATTATCTGAATCTCTACAGCAGTTTGATCCTGAAATATATGGTTCCATGAGTGATCACCGTATTGTGGAATTACAGGGACTTGAGTATGTTATGGACCGAATGCCGCGGGGTATCGAAAAATGTAATCGTATTATTATGACTGCTGGTGAAGATTTTCGGGAGACCTCTTTCGAAAAAATAACCCCCCTTAAGAGAAGAAGACATTCCTATATCGTTTCAGACAAAGAAATCTGTTTTGTTATTACCCGTGGACTCACTGAAATCTATGATATAATGACTAATATTACATTTCTTAACATTGAATCCCAGAAAATCCACAGACAGATATGTCATAAGGAAGAGGGGACTTGTTCGGAGTGGCATGAGCTTGAAAATATTGTGCAGAATGAAATTGATCTTGAAGGTCCGGCCCTTGATCAGGCAATATGGAATCTTTCTATAATTCTTGGCAGAACTTACCGTGAAGCTCGAGAAACATATGAAAGTTTTGAGGTACATCATAAAAAGAACGGGAACTATAATAATGGTCTGTTCGGTATTATTTACGGAATGGGGAACAGGATAATCGAAGAAGCTAAATCGCCTGATACTCTGCTCACTATCTATTTCACTCCTTCATTGCATGAGATGATAGGGCGTCATAAGTATGCAACTATGTGGGCTAAAAACATTAAACGTAATTTGCATACCTTAGGATTTAGAAAGCGCAGCATTCATGTGGTCAGTGCCAATATGCATTCAATGAAAAACATTTTTTATGGAGCAGGCTATTTAAAAAGCAAGGGAATGAAAGTACCGGAAAACCTTTATACCATGGCTGCGCAGTTGAGACATCTAGAGGCTGAGATCAGTGAATATGCCTCTGGGCTTGGCTTTACCTACCTTCGTGACACTTCAGAATCGAATATCGATGTCATGGTATTTGATACTTCCCAAATCACCCAATGTAATCTCCATGAATCCATTAGATGTGATTATGACTATATCAAAAAAGAGAAACCGGTAATAGTTGTTATAGACTACGCATTTGGTGCTCAGGCATATGATATTCTGGATGAACTACTCTGCCCCTGTCATTTTGATGATCAGACGGTATCGTTCAAGATAGATTCGGTCAACATTATGGGGAAAGCAGGTACGCTACCTGGTAATAAGGGGGATATTATGCTTGCCACCGCCCATGTTATGGAGGGTACTGCCAATAATTATATTGTGGATAATGACCTTGATGTGGATGATTTTGATAAAGACTATCCGATTCATGTCGGCCCCATGGTTACTGTACTTGGAACATCGCTACAGAACAGAGATGTTCTGGCGCGCTTCCACACTTCAAACTGGAAGGCAGTCGGGCTTGAGATGGAAGGAGGTCACTATCAGCGAGCAATCAGCGCTGCTATAATCCAGGGGCACATTTCAAGGGATATAAAAACCCGTTATGCCTATTATGCCTCGGATAATCCACTTCATATCGGCGAAACTCTGGCTTCAGGATCACTTGGTGATGATGGAATTATACCAACCTATATGATTACCAAAGTCCTGCTGCATAAAATAATTAATCCTCCCCCAGTCAATAGATGCGAATTATAAAAAAACAACGACTGGCTCGAGTTTCCCCATGGGTTCTTGCAGCGGCCTGCGGGCTACTTGCTGTGATTATTGCTGTCTTTGCAGTAAATAACTATCGACGTGACAAAACATTGATGACTGATATCCTCCTTGAAAAGGGGGTAACCCTGATACGATTTGTTGCTTCCAGTGCCAGGAGTTCCATTTATTCAAGTATCCGTTCCGGGCAGGATGTCGCTTCATTATGGACCAATAATGTACAGCGTGTATTTGAGCACGCCTCAGGACATCCTGGTGTTCGGTTTCTCGGTCTTGTTGATAGTGAAGGAATGATCCTCGCCAACTCGGTTCCTGAGTTGAGAATCCGTAAAGTATCAGATGATACTAGGGACTTCCTTCGTGCCATAGAGGAGGATGAAGATAATACTGTTACCTTCAGTTATCGAATAAGCAAGGAGGACAAAGGAACATTTTTCCAGGTAGCTGCGTTTTTTACGCCTGTCGGTGATCGTTTCCTCAAACAACTTGGCCCTGTCAGCGGCCA
The DNA here is from genome assembly GCA_026988015.1 of Desulfobulbaceae bacterium. Classification (GTDB taxonomy): domain Bacteria; phylum Desulfobacterota; class Desulfobulbia; order Desulfobulbales; family Desulfocapsaceae; genus Desulfocapsa. The sequence goes on from JALSMA010000055.1 coordinate 28,701, forward strand.
ACAGGGTGAGCGAAGCGAAATTGTAAGAAGAATGATGCGACTTCACGGCACTGATTTACAGTGGATGCACAGGATAGAGGGACTTACCAGGCAAAAGTATGCAATCATTGTTGAACTTGACATGAAGCAATATAAACAACGCCTTCAGCGACAAAAACTTGAAATTATTATCCTGTCAATAGTTCTTCTGCTCGTTGGTTTTGGTGGCTGGCTTTCCATATTAACTCTTGAAGGCCTTAAAGGTTCACAAAGCAGGTTGCGCCGAGTTGAAGCATTCCGTGATATATTAATCTCCTCGCTACCTGTCGGTCTGATTGCCATAGACAGCAAAGGCCAGATTATTCTGTATAACAGGTTTGCTCAGGACTTGACCGGCATAAGTGAAAAAGTAGCTCTTGGAAATAATTCTATGATATTTAAAGGGCTCCCTGAGGTAAAAGAGGCACTTGAAGGTGAATCTGCAGAGAATGGTTTTGCTTTCCAGAAGGAGGTGCAACTGGTAGCAGAGTCTGGAGTCTGCCATACTGTACAGTTGAACAGGATGGCAATTATTGATCGTGATGGCAGTTTTGTAGGAACACTCCTTATGATTCAGGATTTAAGCCAGGTGAAAAACCTTGAAGAAGATCTGAGGAGAAGTGAAAGACTGGCAGCGCTTGGGAAAATGGCAGCGGGCGTGGCCCATGAACTCCGAAATCCGCTCAGTTCCATAAAAGGGCTTGCTCTGGTGCTGCGCTCAAAATCATGTAATGAAAATCATGACAGGGAGGCGGCGGATATTCTAGTACAGGAGGTGGAGCGGTTGAATAGAAGTATCTCGGAGCTTCTTGATTATGCAAGACCACAAAAACTCCAGAAAAACAAGGTTGATATCCAGAAATTACTCGAAAAAGCAGTGTCTCTGCTGAGTATGGATGCGGAAGCATCAGGGGTTCAGATGGTAACAGATTTCCCTGAACTACTCCCCATGCTCAATGCTGATGAGGATAAGTTGATTCAGGTGTTTCTAAACCTGTTTTTAAACTCTATTCAGGCAATGGCTGGTGGTGGGACCCTAACCGTTTCCACCATGAAGACTGAGGAGAGTGTTAAGATTGTGTTGACAGATACGGGATGTGGAGTTTCAGCTGACAATATCAGCAGGGTGTTTGATCCTTATTTTACAACGAAACCTGAAGGTACAGGGCTTGGAATGGCGATGTCTGCTAAAATTGTGGAGGAGCATGGTGGGTCAATCACTTTTGAATCAGAAGAAGGGAAGGGGACCTCTGTGATTGTAGAAATTCCCTGCTGAGCTTTTTTTTAATCATGCATAATGAACCCTCCCCCCCCCTCCAAAAAAAAATCATGCTGGATTGTAATCGATCGGTAACAGCTTCGGATTTCAGTTCAGGGGGAGTTCTTTCGGCCCCTGTTTTTGTCCTTTTTGCGCCGATGATGGCTGTTTTCCTGAGAATATTTCATAGAGAGACTGGAATAGTGTTTTAACTCCACCCCATATTTTGGGCAGAATCCATATTGCAGCCAGGAGAAAGACTACAAAAAAGATAAGAAATGCCAGGGGATAATGGAGCATGACCCAGATACCACCAATAACTGTGATATCCTCGAGCACTGACGCTGTCCAGTTGCTGAAAGGTTCCGGTGAGGTATTGATCAATACACGGGTGCCAGCTTTTATGGTGTGCGTGGTGGCAGCCACCCCACCTCCGAGTATTCCTGCGGTGATTACCATGGCAGGATTAACATCTCCTACAGCGCTTGCAGCAAGGAGAACTCCTGCAGGGATGCGGATAAAAGAATGGATTGTGTCCCATCCGGTATCGACACCAGGAGTTTTATCCACAAAAAACTCTATCAGATACATGAGAGCGGCAGCTCCAATAACCATGGGATTTTGTAAAACCATCAGTTGTTCAGGGAGTACGATGTTTCCTGTAAGTCCGAGACCACCAAGTACGGCGATCGTTGCATAAAGATTTATACCAGCAGCCCATGCGGTACCCATTGTGAGAGCGAGGGTTGTTGTCAGTTGTTGGTAGGCATCCATCTTTCTCCCCTTTTTTGATATCCTTTCATTATTCTGTGGCGAACTCGCTGAATGGAGGCGAATGATTGTTCACATATCCTGATTGGAAAATCTATGTTTTCATTTTGATATGTTATCAGAAAAAACCTCGCGAATCCGCGACAGATCTCAATGAAACGATAATCAGCTTTACGGCAGTGGCAAGTGGCCACTACGAGTTTTGAAAGTTCCTGCGAAGAAATTCGCATTCTGCGGGATTGAGATCATATTTAATTTCAACCTGTTGCAGCAATATGTGCCGACTTTTATCCGGATGTTTCTCCAGAAGTAGACAGAGTTCGGCAAGTGCCTGCTTTTTTCGATCTCCCTTTACACGGGTGGGCTGTTCTGTTGACATGCTGATATTTCCTCCTGATTATTTACTTGAAAAGTCTTTAGTTAGTTTCTGTTCACAAATGAGATTTTTTCTTCCTGGTTGAGGCGCAGAAGAAATTTAACCGCCGATATTTATAAGATATTCCGAAAATGAAATTCTCAAAGCAACGATGAGTTGGGATGAAAATACCATTTGTGGACGTGGCACTAATTACATGGCTTCAGAATTATACCCGCGAGTGGTGGTACCGTCACACGGGCATGGTATTGGGCTTGGGCGTATGGTTTGGCTATGGATTTATAGATTGTTTTGTTTGAGGCATTACTCCCTCCAAATCTGGATTGGTCGGAACAGAACACCTGTTCATAGTTTCGTCCGCCAGGCAACCCAATTTTATAGTCATAAAAAGTCTGTGGGGTGTAGTTGAAAAGGCATACCAGGTGATCATCCGGGTCTTTGGCAAACCTGGCATAGGATATGATAGAGTTAGAACGATCTTCCAGATCCATCCACTGGAATCCCTGTTGCTCAAAGTCCAGTTGCCAGAGGCTGGGATTGCCTTTGTAGATAGTATTGAGTTCTTTGAAAAAATTGAGCATTTCACGATGCAGTTCATTCTCGTGGAGTAAGTGAAAGTCAAGGCTCTGTTTGCAGTTCCATTCACGCCACTGGCCAAATTCACAGCCCATAAAAAGAAGTTTTTTACCGGGATGCATCCACATGGTCATAAAAAGAAGGCGCAGATTCGCAAATTTCTGCCAGAGATCACCGGGCATTTTGTCAATCAGTGAACGTTTCCCGTGGACCACTTCATCATGAGAAAGTGGAAGGATGAAATTTTCGGAAAATGCATACATCATGGAAAAGGTAAGGTTGTTATGGTGATACTGCCGAAAAATTGGTTCTTTTTTGAAATAGTCGAGGATGTCATTCATCCAGCCCATATTCCATTTAAAACCGAAACCAAGCCCTCCCTGATCGGCAGGTTTGGAAACACCATAAAAACTGGTGGACTCCTCTGCTATCATCAGAGTTCCCGGGTGCAGATCATAGACAATTGAATTAAGGTGTTTGATGAACTCGATTGCTTCCAGGTTTTCCCTTCCCCCATAGCAGTTAGGAATCCATTCTCCGTCCTTTCGTGAGTAATCAAGGTAGAGCATGGATGCCACGGCATCGACCCGGAGTCCATCAATATGGTATTTATCTATCCAGAACAGAGCATTGGCGATGAGAAAGTTAGACACCTCTTTTCTGCCATAGTTGTAAATATAGGTTCCCCATTCAGGATGATCGCCTTTCCTCGGATCTTCGTGTTCAAAGAGGGCGGTTCCATCAAAACGAGCCAGGCTATGAGAATCTTTCGGAAAATGAGCAGGAACCCAGTCAAGTATTACCCCTATACCTTCCTGATGACAGCAGTCCACAAAATACATGAAATCTTCAGGTACACCGTATCTGCTGGTCATGCTGAAGGGACCTGTTATCTGATAGCCCCACGACTCATCAAGAGGGTGCTCCATTATGGGCATGAGTTCAATATGGGTAAAACCAAGATTTTTAACATAAGGAATCAGTTTTCCAGCCAGTTCCCTGAAGGTCAAAAAACGGTCCGGGTTTGCAGGGTCACGCTGCCACGATCCTGCATGAACCTCATATATTGTCATGGGACTGTCATAGGGATTGGCTCGCTGCTTCTCTTCTTGCCAGTTAGCATCATGCCATTGATAATGGTCAAGGTAACGAACCGTTGAGGCTGTTTTCGGCCTGTGTTCCCCAAAAAACTGAAAAGGATCAGACTTCTCAAGGATATCTCCACGGGTGGTTCTGATCTCGAATTTGTATATTTCATCCTCTCCAATTCCAGGGAGGAATAATTCCCATATTCCAGAGCTACCCAGACTACGCATGGGATGAATTCTGCCATCCCAACTGTTAAAATTACCAATTACAGATACCCGGGTTGCAGAAGGAGCCCATACACGGAAGATGGTACCATGTATTTGCGAGTACATACCTGGGTGTGCCCCGATATGCTCATACAACTTATAATTTGTACCGAAGTTAAAGAGAAACCGATCTTCCTCACTTAAAATCGGCATAAAACGGTAAGGGTCATTGATAATGCTTTCAACACCATCTTTATATATGATTTTGTATTGGTAGGTATACGGATCCAGGTCAGTGTCTGCGACATCACCACGATCAATGATCACTTCAAAAATTCCTTGTTCACGGACTCGGTCCATGGGGATTTCCTGCCCATCAATAAGGAGAGAGACAGTTCTGGCGTGGGGTTGGAAACAGCGTATCAGGGCGGATTCTTCATCTTGGCCTGTGAAGTGAACGCCCAGGACTTGGAAGGGATCGTAGTGTTCTGCACGGAGGAGGCGATTAATCGGTTCGTTCTTACCCATGGGTAACCCCTAAGCTTAAGAATACAATTTTAGTGCCTTACTTCATAAAAGCTGTAATAAGAATCAAAAAACTATGAGAACCTTTTGGAATCATAAATTTAGAGTTATTACCAAGGCACATATCCAGCGACTCTGAAAAGTTTTTCGACCTGTCAGGTTAGATGCTTGTTTGAAACTAGATTAGCAAATCCTGGTGGGAAAATATAGGCTAAAATGTGCTGGAAAATAAATAATACAGCTAATATCGATTAACAAAGATACAGTGTTATGAACACTACTTGACCTCAGCTGAAAAGATCTGTTATTGTGCAGACATCTCAAGCAGTAAAAGAGCGCTTTTTTCGCATTCCTTAAATTCGTGACAGCCGGTTGACTATCACTGTCACCAGCAGCCGCGTATTTATGGTATTTTCAGGTAACTATTGGCAAAGAACTCCAGGAATATGACAGAAAAACCCCTCATTGACAGCTTGACAGGGTCTTTTCTTCTGTCTACAGCCCAAATGCCGGATCCACGTTTTGCCGAACAGGTTATATATATCTGTTCTCATGGCCATGACGGGGCTGTGGGGATTGCTATCAATAAACCAAATCCACTGCTTAGTCTTGAAGAGGTGCTTTACAGCAATAATCTTCCTATTCCTGATAACTTCCATGCACCTGTATACATGGGAGGGCCGGTTGAACCGACTTCTGCCTTTATTCTTTACACTTCTGATTATCTCACAGAGCAGCAGATTGAGGTGAGTTCGTCGGTGTATCTGTCACGCAACACACAGGTACTTGAGGATATTTCAAATGGTTGTGGTCCTGAAAAATTTATTTTTGCGGTTGGGTATGCCGGGTGGGCACCGGGTCAGCTTGAACAGGAGTTGGTTTCCCAGGGATGGCTCACCATTCCAGGGCACGATTCCATTATTTTTGATGTACCGGACGAAGATAAATGGCGTGAGGCTGCAGCTATTTATGGAATAGATATTTCCACATATCAGGATCTTATCGGTAACGCCTGATTTCAAGAAAAAATATTATTTCAATATCCTGCCAGGCGAACAATCACGAATCCGTCAAGGGCCAGGGAGTAAAACAATAGTGCGGGTGTAATAAATGGCTGATGTAAAAGATATATTCGAATGTACCCAGTGTGGTTACTGTTGCCAGGGGGAAACGACCGTATCCCTTGATGAAAAAGATCGGAAGAGAATGGTAGCGGCACTTGGGCTTACTGAGGCAGAGGTAAGAAACAGGTATTGGCGTGTCAATGGAAACGTGGTGCAGATGAAAATTGTCGACGGCCATTGTATCTTCTATGATAACGGCTGTACAGTTCACCAGGGTCGTCCCTGGCGTTGTGCCCAGTGGCCTTTACATCCTTCCATGCTCGGTGATGAAAACAACTATGATACTATCTCCGAATCGTGTCCCGGGATTAATACAGATATTTCTTATGATGAATTCCGCCGAACATTACAGGAACTGATTGATGAGCAGGTCATTATTCACTGTTAATTTAAATGAGAATTGAATTACCGTTTCTTGGTAAAACGAAAAATTCCTTTATTGATCAAGGAATTAAAGAGTATTGCAGTCGACTCAAGCATTATAGCTCTCTGCATATTCATGTCTTGAAAACCAAGATGAAAAAAGGCTGGAACGAAGAGCAACAGCGATGTGAGGAGGGCCGTGTATTACTTGCATCCCTGCCGCAGGCGACTGTTAAGGTTGTTCTTGACGCTGGTGGCGGGCAGCTCTCTTCGGAGGCTTTTGCCGCACTTATCTCCCGTTTTGAACAGGATGGGCGAAAGCATATTGCTTTCTTAATAGGCGGGCCAACTGGACATGCTACTGAAGTGCTTGATAGTGCAGACCATCTGATTTCTTTCTCAAAAATGACCTTTACCCATGATATGGTACGGCTCTTTCTAGTGGAACAGTTGTACCGGGCCTACACAATCAAAGCTGGTGAAAAATATCACAAGTAATCAGCTGTTAGTCGAGTTGCCAGGGAATATCCCTTGGCTCAGGGAGTATTGCGTAAGGTTGCAAGAAAGCTGGTTATCAGTTTCCCTGCCTTTTCAAAATCAAAACGTGTCACGCAACGGTCTATTTCAGTAATTTCTTTATCCCAGGTACTACCTAGGAAGTATGGTTGTATTTGCTGCCAGCATTGTACAGCGCGGAAATCCATCTGTTTGAGTTGTTGAAGCAACTTTTGGAGAAGGCGGACTGGCTCATCCAAGTTTGTGGATGAAAATGGTATATCTTCAAGGATCTGGAAGCTGCCCCGGTTTTCAAGGGAACAGATCGATTGTTGCAGTTCTTCCCAGGCAATGGCAAGTTGGCTCAACAGGGGGGCTGTACTCTGCCCATTGGATATAGCCTCTTCGAGCCTGCTGGCGACATCTTGTATCCTATAGGCACATAAATTTCCGGCTACACCCTTCACAGTATGAAAAAGACGCTTGAAGGTTTCCTGGTCTTTATGGTGCAGTAGTTCAACGGCATCACTATAGCAGGATCCATATTCCGTGCTGAAATCTCTTAAGAGGCGCAGGTAGAGTTTGCTGTTCCCTTCAAGACGGGCAATACCACTTTGGAGATCTATCCCGGGTAGTGCATTGGGGAGGTTTCTCTCAGAGTTTGTTACAGGGGCATGTTGTTTTTTTGCCTTGGAAATGTGGGTGCCTACCTCACCACTCTTTTTTCCAATCCATAGCGCCAGGGTGGTAAATAGCGCAGTAATATTTATTGGTTTTCCTATATAGTCATTCATACCAGTAGCCAGGCCTTTTTCACGATCACCGTTCATGGTATGTGCTGTCATGGCAATAATCGGGATTTTTGAAAAAGGTATATCTTGGGTGGCTTCTATTTCACGTATCTTTTTTGTTGCCTTGTATCCGTCGAGTACCGGCATTTGGATATCCATTAAAATAGCAGAATAGTGGGAATTGTTTGCAAGGCTTGACCTAAATTTATCAACAGCGATAACACCATTTGCAGCAATATCAACAGTGATATGTGCTTTGGCCAGGATTTCTACAGAAATTTGCTGGTTAATGGCATTATCTTCAACAAGAAGGATGTGTGCACCATCAATAAGATGCATTGCATCAAGTCTTTGATCTTCCACCCTGTATTCATGTGACAGGAGTTGTTTGTTTACATCGGTTTCATTCTTAAACTTTAGAATAAAAGAAAACGTACTTCCTGCTTCCGGATTGTCGGTAATCATAATGGTGCCCCCCATTATTTCGATAAGTTCTTTAGAGATGGCAAGTCCAAGGCCGGTTCCACCATATTTACGGGTGTGGGAGGGGTCGATCTGGCTGAAGGCATCAAAAAGTGTTGAAAGTTTATCCGAGGGGATACCTATTCCGCTGTCTGTAATGGTAAACTTTATACGGGAAAGAGACTTACTTTTATTGACCAGTGATATAGTAGCAGTAACCCCGCCCTGTTCTGTAAATTTAAGCCCGTTGCCAATGAGGTTGGTCAGAACTTGGCGTAATCGTGTCTGGTCTCCATATATAAATGTTGGGACGTCATCGTCTATGTGTAATTCTAAGCTTAGTTTCTTTTTCTGAGCTTGGTGAACGAAAAGATTTTCAAGTTGATTTATAAGATCGGGTAATGAGAACAGGCTTTCATCAAGTTCAAGTTTTCCTGCTTCAATTTTTGAATAATCAAGAATGTCGTTAAGTATTTTGAGGAGTCCCCTTGCAGAAGAATGAATTTTATTGAGATAATCAAACTGACGGTCAGTGAGAGATGTCTCAAGAGCAAGTTCAGAAAGGCCTATCAGAGCATTCATGGGTGTTCGTATTTCATGGCTCATATTTGCAAGAAAAAGACTTTTCAGTCTGCTGGCCTCCTCAGCTTCTTGTTGTGCTCTTTGCAATTTTGCCTCTGTTGATTTTCGTTCCGTGATATCTTCCTTTACTGCAACGAAATGACGGATGTTGCCATCAGCATCTCGAATAGGTGATATTGATGCGAGTTCCCAGAAAAGTTCTCCATTTTTTTTGCGGTTGCAGAATTCTCCGTGCCAGTCTTGACCTGACAGAATGGTATCCCACATTTCTTTGAAATGGAGATTTGATTGTAGTCCAGCATTTAAAATCCTCGGGTTTTGGCCAATGGCCTCTTCTGGACTGTAAAGGGTCAATTCTGAGAATTTAGGGTTCACGTATTCGATTGTCCCATTTCTGTCTGTAATGACAATGGATACTGGGCTGTTTCTGACTGCTTCTGCAAGTTGTCTCATCTCCTCCTGGGAATGAAGATGTTCCGTCTTTTCACGATCAAGCTCTCTGTTTCTGGTGGCGAGAGTCTCGTTTATTTGCATGAGCTCTTTAGTGCGGTTTTCAACTATCTTTTCAAGGTTGTTACGCTGGACATTGAGTTGATCTAGAATCTGCTGCCGCGTAACCACTTCAGTTAAGAGTTGTTCCGTAGTTTCTTTGAGACTATGGACAGTGTCCGTCATGACTCTGCCAATTTGATTGAACTCATAGATTGGGCTCTGCTGGTAGCAGGCATCTTCTTTTTTGACTATCTGGGCAGCAAATGAGGAGAGACTGGCAAGAGGTTTTATGAATATCCGCTTTACCAGGAAGAATGTCAGTGTCGATAGAGCTGCAGCGAGCAATAACAGGTAAATAAGTTTACTCTGATAGGCAGCTTTACTCTCAGCGAATATGGATTCATGAACAATAAACACAAGTTCAAGTGGGCTTTCCTGGTTATTGATTCTAAGATTTTTGTGATGGACCACGTACCCATCATTGAGAATTGAAAATGAAGAACCGGAAGAGTTCAAAGCTTCGTTAACGGCGGCCTGCAGCAGAGGAGCATCAGCGTATTCGGTAGACACAATGATCCTTCCCTTATGAACAAGGAGCAGTGCCTCGGCCTGTATTTTGTCACGGAGGTTTTCTGCCAGAGAGGTATCAGTGTTGAGAACCATACCACCAAATAGATTTCCGGTTATTATCCCTGTAACGTCGTTGATGAGTGGAAAATAGTTTCCAGCGATAACCAGGTTGGATACTTCTTCCGGAAATATGAAAAGAGTGACAGAGTGATCGGGATCAGGAGTATTTTCTGTCAGAATGGGCAGGACAGTTTCCAAATCTAAAAAAGGCGAACTGGCATCAACAAATATCTTGTTCTCTTTGTCTTTGACAAAGAGAACATTTAGACGGTTGTGAGTGTCTGATGAAAGGGTTTTTTGGAGGATTGTAGATATATTGGTGCTATCAGAAGCGGTTAGCGCTTCTTTTAATATGGGGTCTGCTGCAATGTATTTAGTGTTGAGTCCCAGAGTTTCAAAAATAGAATTAAGACTGTTCTCCGTGTTAACATGATTTTGAAACAAATATCCTTTCAACTGTTCAGTAATGACTTTATCGTTGAACTGATAGTTCCAGTAAAGGAGAGGGATGGTGAAAAGCAAAAAAAGAAACACAAAATAGATTGGAACTACCTGGGAAAGCCTTTTTCCACCGGGCTGATTTTGAGTTTTGAGTTGTGGCTTAAGGTTCATTGTTGAATGTTAATCCTGGAAAATATTGATATTTTGATTGTGACATTATCATTTTTTGTTCCTGCCTGTTTTCTTGCCCTGTAGAGAGGCTCATCGGCAAGTTAAATACACTGTTCGAGGGTAAAGTTGTTTCCACTTAAATATTTAGCCCCCTGTGCACACGGTAATCTGGAGCTGTTGGTCATTTTTTGAAGAGGGCACATGGGCATCTGCTATTTCCTCACGGAGATTGTTGAATAGCATCTTGGCAGAAATGAAGGTGAGGTCAGCGATAAGGATGCAAAATTCTTCGCTGCCAAATCTCGAAATTATTGCAGAATGGGAAATGGATTCCCCAATCAGTAATGATATCATTTTGATGACTTTATTACCAGCATCATGGCAATAGGTATCAATAACTTTTTTAAAAAAGATAATGTTTATCATTGCACATTTAACAGAGTGGTCTTGTTTTTTAAGCAGATGAGAGCAGCCGTTGTCCGGCATTTCTTTAATTACTTCTCCATTAAGTGCATCCGGTAGATTAGAGTCAACAAGTGCGACATCGAAGTGGGCATGGTCAATTGCTAGTATTTTATGGTCTCAGCCAAGGTCCTTGTCCAGATAATTACCGCATCAAATGCTGTTTGAATTCTCTTTTTTCCGATGTTTCTAAATATTGGACTATCTTCAACAATTAACACAGGACTCATACCTGACTCCTCTTTGACTGGTCACTCTGTATCTGCTGTAAAATACTAGAGAGCAAGCCAGCAGCTTCTTTGAACTTGTATTGCGATATATGGTTGTCTATATCCTTGACGGTTTTTGATTCAAGACTTGGAAGCAACCCTTTGAGATCGTTCCATTTTTCAGTAGAATCGAATTGATTTGACTCAAGCTTTGTCAGGAGTTCCAGGATAATAACTTCTGCTTTTTCATTGCAGCAAGCAAAATCAAACGGAAATGATTTACTGCTCTGGCGGTGTATTGCGGGACAGGTTTTTTTCTCTGGGGATGGCTGAGTTGGCTTCATACCAGCCACCATTTTAGTTCGCGAAAATGATTTGGAAGACGGGCTGTTGCCTGGACTTTTAATATATGAAAATGAGATTGAGAAACTGAAGGTGCTTCCCTGACCAGGTTCGCTGACAACCTTAAGTTTACCTCCCATAAGCTCCACTTGTCGTTTAGTTATCGCAAGTCCCAGTCCGATCCCACCAAATTTTCTGGTGTTTGATTCATCAGCCTGGGAAAAAGAGTCGAAGAGTGTTTTTTGCTGATCTTTACTGATACCGATTCCTGTGTCGGAGATGGAAAATCTAATGGTGGCCAGTTCGTCTGAGAGATGGTGCAGCCGCACATCGATAGTAACGGAACCGTGTTGAGTAAATTTAAAACTGTTGGCAAGTAACTGAATGAGAATCTGTTGCAGTTGTTTGCCATCACCTGAAATTATATCAGGAAGCTTTGTGTCCAGGTGAGTGGTAAAAGAAATGTTTCTCCTGGCAGCCTGATCTTCAAAAAGATAAACCATCTCTTCTAATGTTTCCCGAATTCTGAAATCTTTGTTCTGGAGAGGAATGCTGCCGGTTTCAAGTTGAGAGAAGAAAAGAATTTGATCGAAAATTTTCAGTAAGGATCGTGACGAATGTTTTATGTTGCCAAGATATTCTGTCTGCGTCTTATCAAGAGCAGTCTCAAGGGTTAAATCACTGAAACCTATTATGGCGTTCATGGGAGTGCGAATCTCATGACTGATATTGGCAAGAAATCTCGATTTTGCCATACTTGCCCGATCCGCATCTTCTTTTGCCTTTCTGAGAAATATTTCTGTCTTTTGTTGTTCAGTTATATCCTGGTAGGTATGGAGCAGGGCTTTTTCTCCTTTGAAGATGATATGGAGGTGGCTAATTTCAACAACTATACCGGGTCCGAGTTTGTCAAAAAGAGCTATGGCCTTTTTATCAAGATTGTGGCTTTTGGGTGGAATAGGGCAGGCATCACAATGCGTCAGTCCACTTGCATATGCGTTGAAACATTTTTGACCAATGGTTGCCTTACCCTGTAAATCAATGAGAAATTTACTCTGGTACAAGATGGTACCATTGCTACTCACAATGTCCATAAGTATAGGAATCGAATCAAGAATGGAGTTGAGCATATTCTCATTTTCAACAACCACATTTACCATGGGGCGGAACCCAAATACAATAAGTGCAATTAACAGGATAATCATGAGAAAAAAAGTAAGCAGGGCGCTGCTTTTCAGTATCTCAGTGTATCTGTTACTCTCTTTTTCATATTGTTTTACAACAGCATTTAGTGCGGTTAACAATGGTCCCCTTGCGTATACAGAGAGATTCTTGAGGCTAACCTTACGATCACTGGTCGATGTCATCATGAGAAAATCGTTTACGCTGCTGATGTATTCAGTGACCTTCTGATCCACTGCAAAAGGTGGTGAAAAATACATTTCGCGTAGTGTGGGGCTCAGGGTTACCATTGAGTTATTGTTACCATTTCCAGAGGTGAGGTGCTTGTGAGATGTCTCTAGAAGTTTTAGAGAATCGTGAAGCCGTTCTCGCAACTGGATGCATTTTTCTTTTGGGCTGCACTCAAACAGCTCATGGCTGAGTAGAGCAATTTGCTGTGAAAGCATGCGTTGCCGGCCCGATACATTGATGACGGAGCCATAGCCATCCTGAAGTTTGATTATATATTCAAGGACAATCAGGGAGGAAAGTGAAAGACAAAAAACCAGGATCACAGCCAGCATATAGCGTATGGTGAGCTGTTTTTTGCGTTGTGTTTTGTGGTTAGTAGCGTCTATCATCACTGTTGATTGCAGATTGTCTCAGGGTACCTGGAAATAATTCTGGTATTTTTCACTGGATCGCCATGACTCTAGAATAGTGAATAGTTCCTCTGCAGGTACCGGTGGACTAACCAGGTAACCCTGTATTTCGTCACAGTCTATGGCGTGAAGAATTGCCAGCTGTTTGCTGGTTTCAACTCCTTCGGCTATGACAACCATCTTTAGCTGGATTGCGAGGGAAACAATGGCCTTAACGACAGCACAGTCATTGGCATCTTCTGTTATGTCCTGGATAAATGAGCGATCAACCTTCAGGATATCGATGGGAAACTTTTTCAGATAACTGAGTGAGGAGTAGCCCGTGCCAAAATCATCAACGGAGAGAATTACTCCAAGTTGTTTAAGTTCCCATAGACTGGCTATGGTTTTGGTCACATCATCCATGATTACTGTTTCGGTAATCTCAAGTTCCAGGAGATGGGGGGGGACTCCAGTTTCTTGAAGAATATTACTCACTAGGTTAACAAGTTTATCATTGGAAAATTGTCTGCCAGAGAGGTTGACAGAAACCCTGAGATCCGGAAAAGTTGAATGCCATTTCTTGATTTGGTAACATGATTCCCTGAGGACCCACTCCCCTATTTCATTTATTAAGCCGGTATCCTCAGCGACAGGAATAAAGTCATTGGGTGGGATGATTGTACCTTGGTGTAGCCAGCGAACAAGGGCCTCCACACCAACGATTGTCCCCTTTCTGATAGAAACTTTTGGTTGGTAGTATACCAGGAACTCTTCATTTCCTATGGCCTTACGGAGGTTTGCGGCCATCCTGAAGCGGGTATCTGCGTTCTCTGTCATAGCTTTGGTATAGAACTTGATTTGACCCTTTCCGGCAGCCTTTGCATGGTACATGGCCGTGTCTGCATTTTTAAGGAGCAGCGTGGATTTAGTCCCATCTTCGGGGTAAATGGTAATACCAAGGCTTGCCGCGATCTCAACCTGTTCATCGCCCAGGGTATAGGGAGCGCTGAGAGTTGCCAGGATTTTCTGGGCGAGAAGTGCCAGATTGTTTTCCTGTTTGATGTTTGTGAGAATGACTACAAACTCATCTCCGCCGAGACGGGCGACAGTATCACTTTCTCGAATACTGTCCTGAAGCCTTTGTGCGACCTGGATCAGGAGCTGATCACCTGCAGGGTGGCCAAGGCTGTCATTTACCTCTTTGAATCCATCAAGATCAAGAAGTATGAGACCAAGGTCCTTTTGTTCCCGTTTGCTCACTGCAAGATCATGTTGCAGGCGGTCGTGAAAGAGAAGACGATTAGCCAGTCCGGTCAGGGGATCGTAGTGGGCAAGTTTCTCCAACTTTTCTTCTGTTTCTTTAATGGCGGTAATGTCTGTTGAGAGAGCAACGTAATTGGTTATTTTGTTGTCCTTATTTTTTACAGCAGAAATGGAAAGCCATTTTGGGTAGATGGAACCATTTTTTCGTCTGTCCCAGATCTCACCTTGCCAGTACCCTTTGGACAGAAGATCCTGCCACATCTGTTGATAAAATTTTTCATCATGCTTTCCGGATTTCAGTATTCTCGGATTTTGTCCTAAAATTTCATCGCGTTTATAGCCAGCCATGGTAACAAAGGCATCATTTACTTCAAGTATGGTTCCTTCAGCATTGGTTATCACCAGGGCTTCCTGGGTGATTTCAAGATATTTTGATGCCAGCCGCAGATCCTGTTCTATTTTCTGTCGTTCTCGAATCTCGTCTTTCAACTCTTCGTTAAGGAGGGCAAGGTCATGGGTTCGTTTCTGCACCTTGTCTTCGAGAGAATGTGCAAGATCAAGAACTTCTTCTCTGGAATCTTTAAGATGGTGCAGCATGATTTGCATGGAACTGGCAAGCCTTCCTACTTCATCACTGCCTTGAACGGGAAGTTCAATTTCCTCTCCGCCTGCAATTCTGTCAGCGGCTTTGGTTAATTCTTTTAAGGGCCTGGTAACAAGGTAGGCCAAAAGTGAGGTGAGCAGCGAAATCATCAGCACTGCACTGAACAGGATAAATATGAGTTTATTTCGAAAAGCTAGAGACTGCTGGTGCAGAATGGCAAGAGATACCTCGGCACCGAGTATCATACAGCGTTCAGGGTTGAGTAAATCAAAATGAAATTTTCGCAAGGCCAGTCCGACTTCTGTGCCCATACGGTCAAGACTGAGAATTTCTCTGTTATCGCTCCCATCTATGAAATCCTTGACTGGATAATCATCCTGAATACGTCGTGGACGATTGAATTCAAAACCAAAGGTTCGATCTTTATCGCGATGGATAAGGTAATCACCATATTGATTTGTCATCATATACTTGGTGTTGCTATGATCCTGGCTGAACGATTTTGTGATGACCTGGAAATCAGCATTGATAATAAGGATTCCGGTGACCTGACCAGGCTTGTCAAAGATTGGAGTCGCAAAGCGGATAACAGGTTGCAGGGGGAGGGTAATGCGATCATGTTCCCGGTTCAGGTTGACTGGCGAAAAGTAAACCTGTCCCTGTTTCAGAGTGATGGTTTGCTGATAGTATTCACGATGTACTTTACGTTGCAGGTGCTCCTCTTTTACCTCAACAATGTCACCTGCAACTTTGTCGAGTCTGACGTATTCACTACCGCCATCACGATTTAGAATAAGCCGAATACTTAAATAAGCTGCGCGTTGCTGCAAAACTGTACTGAGAAGTGTGGAGAGTCTCTGTCTCCAGATCGTCTCTGTTGCGTTTTCCTGTTCATCATAACCATCACCACTTGCAATGCAGCGTAGAATTCCCTGTACTGACGGGGATTCTGCAAGAAACAGGGCGTCTTTATGGAAGAGTTGAAAACTGGTTTCCATACGTACGGATTCCCTTTGCAAGGAGTCCTGAAGACGGATCAGAGACTCCTGGCGAAGGATGTCGTCTGCATTTCTGTAGGCAAGAAATCCAATAAGGATAACCCCCATCCCGGAAACAAAAAAGGAGAGCAGGGCAATTTTTACTGGCATTGTCTGGAAAAACCTCATTCCTGGACCTCTCCGGTTTCTGCGAGACCAATTAGCTGTTGCAGCAGGAAGATTGATTGCCTGAGATTTTGTTCAACATCACTGGAATTTTTTCTGGGAAATCCAGGAAGGGAGGATGGGAAAACAGTCACATCGAAGTGAAGTTTCAGACCTCGGATTTCAGTAAGTATTAATTGCAGTTCATTATACACAACAGTGGTGGTGGTCCTGCTGTTGGGAGAAGATAGTGGAAAAATTGGGGATTTTATTCCTGCTCTGCGTTGCACAAGCTTGACAAGATCCCAAACCTCATGACTGGTTGCGAGAACGTGGCGTGGCTGTAATGCAAGATCTGACTGCACATCTACCTTCTCAATAATGTTAACTCCAAGGTGATCTGAGATGATGAGGAGTTCCTGGCGGATCTTGTCGGCAAGTACATAGGTATCTCCCGGGCTGTAACTGGGACTCCCCAGGAGGATATCAATTTCGTCTGCAATCTCTCTCGTTTTGTTATAGACATCGCTGGATGTTTTTCCCTGGATTCGACTTCGGTGATCATTATACCAGGGGACGGACTCAACACCGCCAGATCTATAGAGTACTTCAAGTTCCATATCCAACCGGGTAACGAGTTCAAAAACTTCGTCAGGGGTAATTGTGCGAAGAGGAGCAAATGGTACGGCAATGGGGCCAAGTTCCTTACTGCTTCTCAGCAGACTTACCTGCCGGATACATTCAAGTGTCTTGTCATATACATGCTGCGGAGCAAGACCTTCGATGGGGAACTTTTTTTCAATGGTCTGTCGAATTCCAAGTCGCTCTTTATAATTGTGTAATTCCCAAAGAATATGATCCGCAACCTGATAGACATGATCCGGTTTTTTGACCAGTGACTCCCGGTCATACTGGCTGAGTGTTTTGTTGAGAGGAAAGAGGGGCATGAGTTCTCTGGCCCATTTCAAATTTCGAATTATATCGTCAGAGTCATGGCGTTTTTCAGGCCTTTTGAGAGGGAAGGTTCGTTCAAGGCCGAGACGGAACTTGATTCTTTGCAGTTCGGCACGAATTCCAAGCAGACCATCATAAACGTCTGATATGGTGATTACACGACGTGGAACTTTGTTGGGTACGACAGGTGCTAACCAGAGGTTCTTCTGAGCCTTGGCAATAGTTGTCATAAGTTCAGATACAGCCTGAAGGGCATGATTTGGGTGATGGCCTGTGGCTAGGGGGGGCTTGTCTTTTGTGCTGATAATATTCTGAGAGTTTCTGAGAAAACGGATTTCGGAAAGGATTTGCTCCGTGAGTGCATAAGCATCATTAGGGCTGACACCGCGCATTCCAAGAAGTGGATTCAGTGCGTATGATATTTCCCAGAGTTTTTGATACACATCATTAGGTGATTTACCGATGATTTTCTCATGGCTGAGGCTGTAAGGTGCGATGTTGTGTTTATATTCGAGAATGAGCCAGAGTTCCTGTTCAAGTCGCTGAACCAGTTCGTAGACTTCCAGGGGGGTGATTCTTCGTGCCGGGTAGGCAGGGATGGTAATTTCTCCTAGATCCTCAATACGTCTGAGACGATTGATTTTTTCCATAACCTCAAAACACTTCTGCAGCACATGGCTGGGTTTTTTGTTTATTTGAACAGGAACTTTGGGCCATGGGCTTTCAATATCATACAGGGATCTTATCTGTTCGACCTGGGAGCGAATAAGGAGGGTTTTTGCGTATACATCATCCGGGGTTCTTTGTGTCGCCAGCAGGGGGCGCGCACAGACCAATAACAGGCAGAGGATGACAGCAGTTATCCAGAGGGAAGAGAGAGCGTTCCGCAACTTGAGAGGCGGTAAGGAAAAATTTGTCATTTGCAGAGTAGTCAGGTTGTCTCTTCAGGATCAGTGTATTTTTGAGCTATGTCTTTAAAGGTATCCTGAATTGCAGAAAAGGCATCTACCAGCAGTGGGTCAAAATGCTCACCTCTGCCTTTCATGATAATGCTGACTGCTTTTTTATGGGGGAATGCAGGCTTGTAGACACGTTTTGAGATCAGTGCGTCATACACATCTGCAATGGCCATAAGTCGCCCTGAAAGCGGAATGTTTTCACCGGAAATCCCTTCAGGGTAACCCTGCCCATTCCATTTTTCATGATGACTGTAGGCAATCTCCCTGGCAAGGGTGAGGAACGTAGTGGTGTTTTTGCTGCCAAGTGCTATTTCTGATTTTACGATGGCATCACGACCATAAGTGGTGTGATTCTTCATCTCTTCAAACTCCTCTTCTGTTAGTTTACCAGGTTTCAAAAGGATTTTGTCGGCGATCCCAACCTTGCCGATGTCATGAAGGGGTGCAGATTTAAAAAGAAGATTAATTCTTGAGCGGTCAAGGTAATCCCAGTATTCTCTGCTGTGCATCAGATGTTCGGCGAGGGTTTTTACGTAATGTTGAGTGCGCATGATATGTTTTCCCGTTTCATTGTCACGGGTTTCAGCAAGAACAGCCATGCCGTAAATAGTTACTTCCTGGGTATGGACAATCTCCCGGGTTCGTTCCGCTGCTTTTTTCTCAAGTTCACGGTTCTGGTCGTAGAGAGCGAGGTGGGTCTGGACTCTGGCACGAACAATGGCCGGGCTGATGGGTTTGGTTATGTAATCAACCCCTCCAACTTCAAAGCCCTTGGCTTCATCCTCATTCTCGCCCATGGCAGTAACAAAAATAACCGGTATTTTTTTTGTGATAACGCTCTGTTTGAGGCGACTACACACTTCATATCCATTAAGTCCGGGCATCATGATATCGAGGAGTATAAGATCTGGTGGAGGCTGTTCCTGAGCCAGACGTAAGGCATCATGACCATTGGTGGCCACAAGGATATCGTATCTGTTTTGCAGGGACTGCCCTAGCAGGCTGATATTAGCAGGTACATCGTCAACTATGAGAATTTTTTGTTTTGTGAGAGGGACGGCCATCTATTTTCATCTCCAAAATTTAACTTTTTTATTAGTATGTACCTAAAACACTTATCGCAAGCATTCTGTTAACGTTATCAGCTCTTTTGGGAAAAGTGAAATATTATGTCCATCATTTTGTATTATCTGGACAGAAAGGACTGCAAATGAAAAACCTGATGCTAAACCGTGTTTTCTGATGCCGCATCTCTTTTACAGGAATGTAATGAGCAGGCTAGAGGAAATGGAAAGTGCTGATGATTTGTTTTACAGTGGGCTGGATATTCAGATCATGTAAACATCATAGCGACTGTTTTTCATTTTAATGGCATGGTTCGGTGAAATATTGTTGAGTACAGGAGCTCCTTTTGGTCTTTTTACAACCACACGATTGCCTGCATATTCAAGGGCCATGTCGAGAAGTTTTGCTGCATCAAGGTCATCGCCGACAAGGAAGCGGATCATGCGCATTTCCAGTTTATTCAGCGCAGAACTGGAGCTATGGGGGTACATGGGATCTAGATAAATGGTATGGACAGTGGTGGTATCTTTTATTATCTCTGCAGCGTCTCCTTCTGCAAGTGTCATCATCTTCTCAACAGGGAATGGAAGCGCCTGGGCTCGAATGGCACGTTCAAGGCCGTCCAGTAAAAGGGATGCCAGCATAGGGGAACGTTCGATCATATAAACCGTGCAGCCGAGGGAGCACAGTAAAAAGCTATCTTTTCCAAGCCCGGCTGTGGCGTCTATGATACTTGGTCGAAAGCCTGGCTTGATCCCTACCGCCCTGGCAATAGCTTGTTTAATCCCGCCACCGTGCTGTCTACGGTAGTTGAGCGCATCTGAGAGAAAATCCACATGAAGGTTTGAGGTTTTGTGGTGATTTCCGGCTTGTTTCAGTTGTATTTGTAGTCCTTTCTCCGTATATAGTAGGAGCGGATTGTATTTATGTCTCTCCTGTGCTTCGATGAGTTTTATCTGTAGCAATTCGGCAAGATGTACCGCCTTATTGGTGAGAATGGCTGACTGGCCGCTGTCTGCCGGAATGGCTGTAACGGCAGTGTCGCTGCAAGTGCTGAATCTGTTTTTCATGATACGGTAAAAATTCCTGTTAGAAATTGCAATGTACTGGATAAACAAATCCCTTTTTCGATTTTTACAGGGAATGAATGTATATAATGGACTGGCATTTGTCGGCCCAGCCAACGATGAACTCAAAACTATGTTAACAAATACTTAAAACAGATCAAGATGGAAACAGAAAAAGAGCAGAAGGTGGAAGTGGTGGCGATTATTCCGGCACGTTATCATTCCAATAGATTTGAGGGGAAACCGTTGGCGTTGATTAATGGAAAACCTATGATACAACACGTGGTTGAGAGAGCACAGACAGTACCATTGTTAAGCAGGGTTGTCGTTGCCACCGATGATCAGAGGATTGCTGACTGTGTGGCTCAGTTTGACGGTGAGGTTGTTATCACTAGGAGTGATCATGTGTCTGGATCAGACAGACTTGCAGAAGCTGCCGAGCTGCTTGATATTTCAGAGTATGATGTGGTTGTCAATATCCAGGGCGACCAGCCGCTGTTTGATGCAGAGGTTATTGAGCAGGTTGCGGGACCGTTAATTCATGACCCTTCACTTCCCATGGCCACATTGATCTATAAGATTGTACGGCCAGAGGAAATTGATGATCCTAACCATGTCAAGACTGTATTTGATCATGAAAACAATGCTCTCTATTTCTCCAGGTCACCGGTACCCTTTCAACGAAACCCCGAGGAAGAGCAATCACCAACATATTATAAGCATCTTGGATTTTATGCATACCGAAAGGGCTTTTTGCTCACTTTTGTGGCCCTTCCTGAAGGGGAGTGGGAGCGTTTTGAAAAACTTGAACAATTGCGGGCTCTGGAGTACGGCTACAGAATTAAGGTTGTACTCACAGAGCATGATTCCATCGAAGTGGACACTCCTGAAGATTTGAAAAGAGTTGAAGAATTTATTATAAGCAAAAACAAATAATCCTGGTTCCGTGCGGGATAGAAAAAGTCAACTGAAAAAGGATATGAAATGAGAAAGAAAATTACAATTATCGGTGCTGGTAATGTGGGTGCTACTGCTGCTCACTGGGCTGCTGCAAAAAATCTTGGTGATATCGTACTGCTTGATGTGGCCGAAGGAATTCCACAGGGTAAAGCACTTGACCTGTCACAGTCCGGCCCGGTTGAGGGATTTTATTTTAAGGTAACAGGTAGTAACGACTATGCGGATACAGCTGATTCTGATGTGGTAATCATCTCAGCAGGGCTTGCCCGGAAGCCTGGGATGTCCAGAGATGATCTTCTTACCAAAAATGTTGCTATTGTAAAATCCTGTGCTGAGGAGGCAGTTAAACACTCACCCGATTGTGTACTTATAGTGGTAACCAATCCCATTGATGCCATGGTTCATACTGCTCTCAAAGTGACAGGGCATCCCAAGCAAAAGGTTATCGGTATGGCTGGCGTTCTTGATTCTGCACGCTATCGCACATTTCTCGCCGAGGCTATCGGGGTGGCATCTAAAGATGTGAATGCCCTGGTACTTGGCATCCATGGTGATAGAATGATGCCCATGGTTCGCCTTGCAAATGTTGCCGGTGTCCCCATCACCGATCTTCTGTCAACTGAAGAGATCGATGCCATTGTTCACAGGACGCAGACTGGTGGGCTTGAAATTGTAAATCACCTGAAAACCGGTTCTGCATTTTACACTCCCGGGCTCGCTGCTGTAGAGATGGCTGAGGCTGTTCTTACCGACTCCAAGCGTGTGCTGCCATGTGCTGCTTACCTGGAAGGTGAATTTGGAGTTTCCGGTTATTTTCTTGGAGTTCCTGTTGTAATTGGTGAGCAGGGTGTGGAAAAAATTCTTGAGTTTGAACTTACCGATGAAGAAAAAGAAGCCCTGCAACTTTCTGTTAAGGCTGTTGCGGGCCAGATGGAAGCAACAGGCTTATAAGAGCGTTGAACATTGAAAGAGGATAAAAACAGGAGCTCAGCTCTTTCTGGAGTTGCAGCAGGTCTAAAACGTATTGACAGAAAGGCTCTATCACCACTGGATCTTCTGCCTCACACGGATATTGATGAAAAACTGGTGGAACTGGTACTGAGTGGTGTACCTGACGGAGTACCACCTGAAACGGCAGCTGAGCTTGAGCAGATACGTGGTGAGCTTACCCGGGAGACGGTAAGTGACCTTAATGTTATCGTTTTTGGGGGAGGGACGGGACTTTCAACCATTATTGGCGGAGACAGTCGTGCCAAATCCTGGGTGAAAGATCCTTTTGCCGGGTTGAAGTGTCTTTTTCCAAAAACCAGATCCATCATCTGTATAACCGATGACGGCGGATCAACGGGTGAGCTGCTTAAAGACTTTCCCCTTATTGCTCTTGGTGATATTCGTCATGTCCTCCTTTCTTCTATTCAGTCGGCAAAGCTTCAAGAATTATATGGTCTGTCGGAGAGACAGTCAGCGAGATGTGTCAGGGTACTTGCGAAAATATTCAATTATCGATTTGTTTCCGAACCTTTTAGCAGCAGACAGCTCCTGAAAGATTGTGGTCTTGATCAAAGTGGAAAAGATCTGCCGGATCTTGTTCGAAGAATGCTTAAGCGTATAATTGAAAATCTTTTTGTTGATAAAAGGCTTCTGATAACCCTGAAAAGACCCCACTGTCTTGGCAATCTTATCCTTGTGTCCTCGATTTATGAGCAGATTCCAACCCGGTACAGTAATGAAAAACTGCTCACCGAGCCGGATCTTATCCGGCAGAACCTCCATCGGGGGATCGGAGCACTCTGTGTAATTCTTGGTGCAGATGAAGAGGCTGTCATTCCCTGTACCTGCGTTCCAGCAGAACTCAGCCTGCGCTACAGTAACGGGGTTCAAGTAACAGGCGAGCATAAATCTGGAGATGCCAGACGAGGCTATCCTGTGGATAGTGTCCATATTAACTTCTGCAAAGAACCGGAGGTGAGTGACGAAGTACTGGCTTTGATTGATGCCGCAGATATCATGATTATGGCGCCAGGGAGCCTGTACAGTTCACTTATCCCCATTTTTCAAGTTCCAGGAATCGCTGAAGCTGTAAAAAAGAACAGCCATGCGTTGAAAATCCTTGTTTCCAACCTGTGGGTTCAGGCAGGTGAAACCGATCATAGTATATCGGAACCTGACCGTAAATTTCATCTTTCAGACCTGTTAAAGGCCTATGAACGGAATATCCCTGGAGGGACTGCAGGATTGTTCAGCAAGGTACTCTGCCTTTCTTTTAAAGATGTTCCGGCGACCATTATCCAAAATTATGCGGTGGAGGGTAAAATCCCTATATATCTTGACCGGTACGAGGTGAGGCAGCAGGGAATATTCCCTCTGGAGTGTGGCATCTATTCAACAGGTGCCTTGAGAGAGCAAGGGGTGATAAGGCATGATCCCAAACAGTTTTCTATCGTTATCCGAACATTATGGTCAATTTATGCCAGTGGCCGTGAGGGCTGTGAGCCAGTTAAAAAGAAATCCTGCCAGGTTGATCATGGGAGTAAATATATTACTTCAATGGAAATTCCCTGCCTCAGATACCGAAAAATCCAGGAATATCTTGCAGGGATAAGCATTGAGCTTGAAGGTGTATCACAGGAGAGGACTGATGAGATACGGGAAACATTAGAAAACATTCTCTGGAACCATAAGGATATCCCACTAGATCACCTGCAATTTGTAAAGGGTATTCAGTGTATTGCCACCAGGCACTGGAAACGTAACCAGAACTGGGATAAGGTCTTTTCCTTCTATGATCCCAACGACTCGCTGTTAAAGATACGCCAGGATCAATTTAATTCTGTTAGCAGGCTTGAAGTTGCATTTCTGGTAGCGTTAGGTCAGGGGTTGTTGGGGGATTATGCTGCCCGAAAAGTGATTAATCCGGTGGGTTCAGGGGATATCTCACTCGGTAAATCCTATCACCTCCACCTCAAACCGATTGCAGAGAGAAACTGTTATTTCAAACCAGATGATCTTGCAATCTACTTAAGACTTGCCAGAATGGTTCCGGATCCCACAGATGAAAATCATTTTACCCGGCTTGTAAATGGTGATGAAGGGTTCACCCCACCTGGTCTACTCATGGGGCTGACTTATGCCTGGTATCTTGATAACCGTTTTGCCTCTCATATTGAGTATAAGATGGCGGTCCTGAAGATAGATCATTCTGATCTTATCCCTGAACAGGTTCGCATGAAGAGCAGAAGGGAGAAGTTGACAGTTTTTTTCAGAGAAGTAGTTTTTGGCCACTGAAAACCATTTCATATATCTGCAGCCATGCCTGCTTACTCCTTGCCAAGGCATCCACGTCCATTATAAACAGCAACTCCGTTTTTTAGTGTCAGCATTACTTTTGGAACATAGCTATCGTCAATAGCAATGATATCCGCCCGTTTTCCTACCCTTATTTCACCCCTGTCGTCCAGGCCAGCAAGTGCTGCCGGGTTGGATGTCACCAGGTCAAATCCACACTCAAGCGGGATATTGAGAACATCCTGCATCACATAGGGGGCCTGCAGCATTGAACTCGGGTGGTAGTCTGAACAGAGAAAATCACATACTTCATTCTTAACCAGATCCCTTGCAGAGACATTACCACTCTGACTCTTGCCTCTGACAACATTTGGTGCTCCCATTCCTGTTGCTATGTTTTTTTCTTTTGCATAGGTTGCAACTTCAACATCCAGTGGAAATTCGGAAACTTTGATACCCATTTCAGACACCATGTCTATCTTCTCTCTACTGTCGTCATCATGAGAAAGTGAAATTATATCTCGTTTCATTACAAAATCCAGCAGGTCTTTGAGGATGTCATGAGACTTGTATTTATCCTTCTGTTTCTGAATGATTATCATATCAGCTTCATGGTCAGACAAATCATATACCGGGAGATGGAACTGTTTCCATTTCGCTATGGATTGGAACTGCCCCTGTCCTGGAGTGTGATCCATGATAGAGAGAAGGTGAATGTGATTTTCTGTGATCAGTTCCTTGATGGTGTTCACAGAGTCAAAAGAGGTCAGCTCGTAACGCGCATGAATAAGATTGTCCGCCCCCAGGAGCGTCTGGTTGTCTGAACTGATCTGGCGGATAATTCCGGCAGCTGTTTCAGTTGCACGATTTTTAGACAGGGATTCATCGTTGAATGCCACAGCATGAAACATGGTTGTTATTCCTGACATGGTGAGCTTCTTGTCAAGTTCAATGATACTTGAGTGAATTGGGAAGTTCGCTCCAGGGCGCGGCTCGATCTCTTTTTCAATGGCATCAGAATGGAGGTCAACAAATCCTGGAACGATGAGCAGGTCACCTAAGTCATGGCCACTGTTAATGGTTTTGTAGGGGTGAATAGCCGCTATGGAATCGTTGTGGATAACGATATCTGCAGGTGCAATTGTCCCTTTACTGAGGACACGGGTGGAGCGTAATACAAAGTGCATTTTTTAAATCTCCCTGTTTATGGTATAGACCTTATCAGCAACTCTCTCAGTTTTACGTTTATCATGAAAAATACCTATCATTGCTATTCCCTTTTCTTTGAGTTCAAGGAGCAGATCCAGTACCCGGTTTGAGCTATCTTCATCAAGTGATGCTGTCGGTTCGTCAAGGAGCAGTAGGTCTCTTGGGGCGATGACACCGCGGGCAATATTTATACGCTGCTGTTCTCCCCCTGAAAAGGTGAGAGGGGAGAGGTGAAAAAGTTCCTCTCTGATATTGAGGGAGTCAAGAAGTTGAGAAGCGGTTTCCCTGGCGTTCTTTTCGTATTCACCGCGTTCTATCAGGGGTGATGCAACACTCTGCAGGGCAGTGATTCGCGGCAAAATTTTTAAAAACTGGGTCACAAAGCCAATTTCTTTTTTTCTCAGCTCCAGGATACTGTTTTCACAACATGTCGTAAGGTCCACGATGGAGCCATCCTTACGATGGAGATGAATCGTTCCTGAACTGGAAAGATATGTCCTGTAGATGGCTTTTAAAATGGATGATTTGCCGGTGCCACTGGGGCCTGTGAGTGCGAGAAGTTCTCCATCTGCAACTGTAAAACTGACATCGGAGAATCCTGTCACTGTTATACCATCTCTGTTGTGGAGGGTGAACTGCTTTGCCAGGTGATTTACGGTGAGTTTCATAATGATTTTCTGCTCAGAGATGTATTTCTAAAGGATACTCGAAACAAGGAGTTGAGTGTATGGATGTTGTGGGTCTTCCAGGATCTGATCTGTTAGGCCGTATTCGACAAGGCTGCCATGTTTCATGACCATCGTCACATCTGTGAGGTGATTGATAACCCCAAGATCGTGGGATACTACGATCATTGCAAAGGACATTTCCTGTTGCAGCTCCCGGATCAGATCAAGAAGTTTTGCCTGAACAGAGAGGTCAAGTCCTGTGGTGGGTTCATCAAGGAGGAGAAGTTTTGGTGAACTGGAAAGGGCCTTTGCTATCTGTATTCTTTGCTGCTGGCCACCGGAAAAGGCATCCGGATAGTCATCAACACGACTGTCAGGCAGTTCCAGTCTCTTCAGTAATCGAATAACCCTTTCTCGGATAACCTTATATCTGCGTTCACCAGAACCAATGATCTTTTCGGCCACATTTCCTCCGGCAGAAAAGAGGTAATTGAGTCCTAGAGTTGGACTCTGGTAGATCATAGACATCTCAATGTTTCTCAAAAAAGATCGTTCGGTTGTGGTGCAGTCGAGTAGATCAAATCCGGTATCCTGGGTTGTTGAGAGACCGTTATAAATAATCTGGCCACTGTTGGCCTTAATGTCCTGGTAGATGAGTTGCAGTAAGGTTGATTTGCCACTTCCTGATTCACCTACAATACCAAGCACCTCGTTTCCTTTAAGGGAGAAGTTGACACGGTTTATGGCTATAACAGATTTGCAGCGAGGGCAGATTGTCGTGTTTTGCTCGACTCCGGTGAGGAGGAGACAGTCGGCACAGAACTGACCGTATACTTTGGTCAGTTCTTTAACGTTCAATAGCATCTTTTGCTTCCTTAAGTTTGTTGTCACAAAATTCGGTGTCACTGCAAAAATAATGAACGCTGCCTGTAGTATGGATCTCATCGAGAAAGATACCTTCGGCACCACATCGCTTGCAGGATTTACCCTTGAAATCCTCAACTATAAAAGGACGATCGTTGAATTTAAGCGGAGTGACCCTGGTGTAAGGTGGAATTGCATACAATCTCTTCTCCCTGCCGGCTCCAAAAAGTTGCAATGCAGGCGAATTGTTTAAACGCGCAATGTCATATTTAGGGATTGGTGATGGATCCATCATGTAGTGACTGTTTATCTCAACAGGATATCTGTTACTAATCCTGCTGTCCCCGTACTGGGAGGTGTCTTCATAGAGAAGAACCCAGAGTTTAGAGTAATCTGAATCGGCATGGATCTGTTTCTGTTTTGCCATGTCTGGCTCTACCATGGTCAGGACTTCTGGGTAGGGCACCTGAAAGACCAGGATCTGGTCTTCAGTCAGAGGGTGTTCCGGGATCCTGTGGCGGGTCTGAATAATAGTGGCATCGCGGGTGTTTACAGTTGCTTTAACCCCAGAGACAGAGGTGATAAAGTCTCTGATGTTGACTGCATTAACAGACCCGTCACAGCCCTGATCAGTAACTTTGATACAGTCGTCCTCCTGAAGAAGGGAAAGGCTGATCTGCAGGCCTCCAGTGCCCCACCCTCTTGCAACAGGCATTTCCCGTGAGGAAAAAGGGACTATGTATCCGGGAATAGCCACTGCTTTTAAGAGGTTCCGTCTGATTTCTTTCTTGGCATCTTCATCAATGAAAGCAAATACTCTTTTAATCACTGCAGGAACTCCTTGCCTTATCCAGTACATGAAGATCTGCCTGGAATGTTACATAATGTGGCAGTTTAAAGTGGTTGGTGAATCCCATTGATTCAATTCCGTCAATATGGTTGATTATAATTTCCGGGTTGGCCGCAATATCTGCTCCGCCCATACTATACCCTTGGTTGTGTATGGCAAGATCAAGAATTGACATGGATATTGCTCGTGTTTCATTATGACCTAAACAGAACCCGAAACCATTACTGAGACGCAGTTTTCCATCCTTCGGGTCTCGTTGAAAACTACCGACTGTTTCGCAGAAAGTCGTTCTTATCTCACCAATTTTTACTTTGCCGTCAGTAAATGGGTGGGTGAAGGATATTGCGGCCATCCCGGTGCGTAAATCTCCAATGGTTGGATGGACATCTCCATATCCCCTCATGGATGTATAGGCAAAGGCGAGCATTGATCCTGTTTCTCCACGGGACATTACCTGCATGAGAGCACTGCGCGGATATGGTGGCAGGGGGAACTGCCTTGAAACGTCAACGGCTTCCCCCTCGGTGTTTTCCAGGAGGAGTACCATATCTCTGTCACGAAGATTATTCAGGGCAGATGGAGCACGAATTACGGATGTTTTTGCTATATCGGATATTTTACCTCCATCAGAAGACTGGACTTGAAAAAGTCGGATGATATAGTCGCATGATGGTCCCAGTATCTGACCACCATCGATATCTTTGAATGCTGAAGAAATCCGTCTTGTAATTCTGATATCATCGGAGTTGATCTCTTTTGCAATTCCAGCCCTGCGGCATGTTGAGCGGTGAGCCCTGAGGTAGAAGGCAGCTTCAAGGAGATCACCACCACTTCTCAGCAGTGCCTTTACCGCGAGGGCATCACTGTAGAGTGCTCCCTCAGCAATGATTCGGTCACAGGAGTGCGGGAGAGTCGTTAGCAGGTCTTTTTCGGGAAGCTGTTTTTCCGGTTGAATTCTTTTTTCAAAAAGTCTTTTCGAGGCGTTAATGGCATCTGTTCCGCCTTTTATTGCAACATAACTCATAATATCTCAACTTTTGTGGTTCTTGGAAGCCCCATGATCTCTTTTTTTGACGAAAGGAAAAAGAGATCAATTCCCATGGGAAAGGATTTGTTTTTCTCAGCCCGTGCAGTTATGAGTTCTTTTGAGATCGGCAATGTACACTGTTTCATGTTTTTAATTCCCGGTCCACTGAGCTGTACATCAACTCCGGATGAAAAATTGTTTACCTCAATCAGGAGTGTTGATGCTTTTTCAGGGTTTTCAGTGTCTCCTGTTTTTGCCACTTCAATTTCTTTCAGACAGGGTTCTCTGCAGAAGAGGTAATCGGCAGTATTTGAACCACCTTGAGAAGCACCGGTTACAGCTGCAATAAGATCCCAGCTGATATCTATATTGGAATAGAAATAGATAGAGGGATAGAGCAGGAGCATTGCAGTTGCCAGGATTCCTGAGTTGTCATGAAATTCAATAGAATGTAGGCTTCCGGGGCGTGATATTGCCTGAAGGATGGGACGGAAGTTTATCCTATTTAGTCGTTCAATATCGCCATGTCTCTTGTTTATTGCATTTTGATTTTCATTCATCACATTAGATCAAAGTTAACACGGGTGGCGTTAACTTCTGCTGCCTCCTTGCAGCACCGGTTATGGTGATTGTTTTTGCCGCTTCTGACAAGTTCAGCGATGGCCCTTTGTTCAATACCAGATGCCCAGGCACCATCAAGAACCGCCATGTGGAAAACTGTGTCCTGTTCTGTATCCATGGTCATTGCCCAACCTTCGCACTGATTAACCCTGACTATTACGGAAACCACCAGAATCTCTCCACCGTAAAATTTTCCATGGTTAACAGGATCATTAACCGGCAAAAGAAGTGTTTGGGCCACCGGTCTCTGGAGTGTTTCAACATTGTGCTGTGCCTGAATTTTGGTACTGAGTTTAATTATCTGCTCAGGTTCAGTCTGCTGAAGATAGAAATTAAGATCTTCACGGTTCATTGTATTTCCTTAAGGATAGTTTGATTTTTCCAACTAGGAAGCTGTCCGGAAATACCTTTCTCCCAAACTATTCGTTATCTCTGGGGAATGATGCTCGGAATATCAGCTCTACGCCTGCGCTTATTTTACAGAAATGCCTGTTCTCAGACAAAACTCCTAAATGTATTTTCTTCTGATAGCAGCACTGATCTTGTCAATAATCCACACTGTGACCACGATGATGAAAATAATTGTACTGACTGCACTATTTTCAAATGACCGGATTTTGTCAAAAAGAAAAAAACCGATTCCTCCAGCGCCGACAAAACCAAGTATTGACGCACTTCTTACATCGGATTCAAAACGATAAAGGACCATGGAAACGAAATGGGGCATAGTTTGTGGCAGTACAGCGTATAAAATTACTTTTGGAAAACTTGCACCTGTTGCTACTATAGCTTCGACTGGACCAGGGTCGATGGATTCGTTCCCTTCAGCAAGGAGTTTTGTGAGAACGCCGCCGGTATGGATTCCAAGTGCCAGGATTCCTGCCATGGGGCCAAGGCCAATTGCAGAAATAAAGAGGAGTGCCCATATGATTTCATTGATTGATCTGAAAATATTGGCCAGAAATATGGATACTCCATAAATCGCATGACGCATCAGACGGTGGAAGGCACTGTTCCGCGGAAACAAAATTGTCAGAATATTACGCGATGCCAGGAGAGAGAGAGGGAATGCGATCATTATGGAAAGTATCAAAGCGACAAATGCCATTTCGATTGTTTCCACCATGGCATCTAGGTATAGCCTGAGGTCACTTCCAATAACCTGAGGAGGAAAAAAACTGGAACCTTCAATGTCAGGATTTCCTGACATATAAGACTGCATGTTGTGCCATCCCTGGAAAAGTCCTTCAAGGTTCATTTCAGTATTCTGCCAGCTGATAATGAAGATTAGTGTGAGGAAAACCAAGGGAGAAATGTACTGAAATGTGAAGGGTGATGCCTCCTTTTTCAGTTGAGCCAGATTCATAATTATCCTTATGATGTCTTGAAACTGTAGAGAGTAGCATCCGCTGCTGCCGATGGAACAGGCAGCGCGGAAAAAGTCTGTAATAGAGAATGGGGTGCCGGTTTATTATTGTTTTGCGATTTTCTTCTCTTTGAGTGCTTTTTTTACGGCGATGAGAGTTCGAATAGAATCGTACATGGAATCGGTTGCCGGGATGTATCCGGATATCTTCAGCTTGTCCAGCCCGTCTGTATCAGAGTAAGATACGAAAGCCTGCTGGATCGCACTTTTTAAGGACGCAGGGAGTCCTTTGCGGACAGCCATGGGTGCTGCCGGGATGAGATCAGATGTCCAGATTGTGTTGAAATCCGACTTCTGCCACTGTTTACCAAGGCCACGGTTGAAGTCCAGATCATTTGTGGAGGCTGCAGCAATTTTACCAGCTTTAATGGAAAGAATGGAAGCTTCGTGGCTTCCGGAATAAATTACTTTACTGAAATATTGCTGAGGATCTATGTTGATTTTGTTAAAATAGACTGTCGGGACGAGGGTTCCTGATGTGGAGTGAGGATCTGTGAAAGCCCATGTCTTTCCCTGGAGGTCTTCGATTGTTTTCAGGCCGGATCCTTTTTTGGACAGAATAAGTCCATGATAGCCTGGGGTACCATTTAGATCTTTTTCAAGAACAATTGCCTCGGCCCCAGCTCGGTTGGCTGCTTCTACATAAGATTTGGGTCCCAGGTAGGCAATGTCAACATGTCCAAACTGCATTCCGGTGATAACGCCGGCATAATCTCCTGCAACCTGTAACTTGACCTTCAGTCCCAGTTCCTTTTCCAGGTGTTGTACCAGGCTGCCAAAACTGTTGGACATATTCCGGGAAGAGGCAATAGGAATAACACCAAATGTCAGTTGCTTCGGCCATGTTTCCTTTGCCTGTACTGTGGTTGCAAGGATGATGTTAAGTAATAATAGCGTACTGAGATAAAGAAAAGATTTTTTCATTGTAATACTCCTCTAAAAATATGTTAAGTAGCATGCCCTATGCAGCTACTTTAGGTATTGGATTGAACTGATTGATATTAGGACAATGTTTGCTCGGTATGTTGCTCCATGTATCAGGGATGGTATCCTCCTCTGAGGGTAGATGATTATTCATGCCTGTCTGGTAAATTCTTTCCAAGGTTTCTTTAGTTAATTGCTGGGCTGTACCATCAAAAACTATGTTCTGGTCCGCTACTCCAACTATTCTGTTGCAATAACTTTTTGCAAAATCGATATGGTGGAGGTTGCTTACTATGGTGACTTGGTATTTTTCATTGATCCTCCAGAGGATGTCCATCACCTGAACAGCACTTTTGGGGTCAAGGGCTGCAATGGGTTCGTCTGCAAGGAGAATTTCAGCCTCCTGAGCCAGGGCTCTGGCTATTGCCACCCTCTGTCTCTGTCCCCCCGAAAGCTCATCGCAGCGTTTCATTGCAATCTGTTCTATTCCTACGGTTTCCATGTACTCCCACGCTTTTTCAAGATCAGCATTACTGTAGTGGCGGATGGCAGCACGTTGGATTGAAATGGATTTCAACATGCCACTCATTACGTTATGAAGGACACTGAGCCGGTTGACAAGATTATAACCTTGAAAAATAAATCCTATCCTCGAGCGCATTTCTCTGAGTTTTTTTGATGAAATGGTTGAGATATTGTTTCCAAGCACATGATATGGACCGCCGGTTATGGTTACATTGGCAATCATTGAAGTAAGTAATGTGGATTTTCCAGCTCCAGAGAGTCCTATTATCCCGACAAATTCACCTTTGGATATTTCAAGGTTGATGTTTTTTAATACCGTTTCATGCTGGTATCCGAGGTTGACGTTATCAAGATGTATCATTGTGCACTCCCTGAAGATGTGTTGCTGCTCAATTGTTTGTTATCCTGTTTGTAAGTGTGCCTATGAAAACAGAGGAGTTTTAGTAAAACGTTCAGGTCCGGTTCTGGTGATGTTAAAAAATGATTAGATTTGTGTTTATCTGGGAGAGTGGATGGTGGAAGTGAAATGTTGTTACAGTTTCATGATCTTCTAATGTGCAGCTAATAAAAAACAAATACAGAACTGTTATTGTGTGTTTTTTTAAGAGTTCACGACAGGAGAATCCTGCCGTCTTGTACAAGTCACTTCTGGCGCTAAGAACTGAGGGGAAAAAATGGATGCGGAAAAGAAAAGAGATGTTCTAGAGCTGGCACTCGAAAAAGCTGCCAAGATTATATGTAATCTTAAATGTGGTCTTTGTCCTCTCCGCGAGGAGGACTTTACCGGCTGTTCTTATGTATGTGATGAAGGTATCCGTCCCTGGCGCTGCTGGGTAGCTCATTTGAGGGAGCGATCTTCAACAGTCTAAGGGGAGGGGGTGCTGGAACTGGAAGTTTGAAATGAATATCTCTTGCTGAAGACGAAATGCCGTCCTGGCTGTGGCTCAACACAGAGGGTAATGCTGTCAATCGTAATACTCTTGTGAAGGATAGGAGCGAAATGGTCAGTAAGAGCCGCCTTGATCAGTTGTCTTTTTGATAAATCCCGTAATGTGTCGCTCAATGTTATATGAAAGCGGAACTGATTGAGAACATATGGGTATCCCCATATTTTGAGGTTCAGTTCCTGCTCAGGGGTCAGTTTTCTTTTCCTTCGACTGGCAATCTCAGCACTTGAGAGCGGTGCTCTGAAGTGGTCGAAGTGCTGAACCGTATCGGCAGCAAGTTCTGAAAGTTGCGTAGACTGCTTTTTCGGACAAAGACAGAAAAAATTTCCTATATTCCTCAGCTCCAATGGAGAAGTTGGAAATTGCTGTCGGGATGATGCAAAGTTTTTGAGACTGTCCTTCAGTCGTGGTAACAGGTTGTTGTCAGAAAGGGTGAAGGGTGGTTTTAATGTGGCATGAAATCCGTAGCGCCTTGGTGTTTTGGTAACTTGACGGTGAAATTCCCTTGAAATTCCAAGATGGGAATTCAGTGATATTTTCATATCTTTCAAAGCATCGCGCCCAATCCAACTGCTCCCAAGTTCCCAGAGCAGAGAGTGAGGATTGGGGGTGAAGTAAAGAGCAAATCGCATGGGGGATGTCTTCCTGGGAGATGAATTTGAAGTATTGAATATTCTACTATGGTAGGCTAGTACCATGTAGTTATTAGAAAACCGTTACCAGCTGATTAGGGAATTGAAAAAAAGAAACTTATTAACACAATTCCTCAGTGTACCCTCGGAGGAGAGACACTGGTTTGTGTATATTCTGTGGGAACTTTCATATTCCGGGACAGAGTGACTGAACCCCCTGCCACAGCAGTTTTAGTTTTTTTGCCGAGACCTTGTTGCCACCTTTGAGTTCAGGTGCAAAGATGGTGACGCGATAATCATTTATCATAGTTTGATAATGGTCCAGAGCCTCTCTGCATTCTGCAGGCAGGGAGTATGACTCTTTTTGAGAAGCAACCTTTAATTTGTCAATGTACGGTTGCAGTTGCTCCGCCTTTTTCAGGTCTTTTGCTGGGTTGGCGTGGGCTCGTTCAATGCGTATCATCAGAGCCTTGCAGTATCGAATGCAATCTGAGATATCACTACTCAACCTAGTGTTTATTGTAAAGTCTGCAGGGAGAATTTCCTCAAGCAACTGCTGGTATTCATTGTAGCGTTTATTGTCGTAGAAATGGCTTTGTTTGGCAAGTGTTGCAAATTTCAGGATATGTTCCGACACCTCTTTTCGTTGTCGTAATATTGTCAGGAGTTCATCACAGATCTCCTGACCTTTTCGGTAGAGTCCAAGTTTGCTGACATTGTGTATCTCAGCGTCAAATATATCCTTTTCAGGGATTGTTTCAAGTTGCCGGGTGAAGATTTGTCTCAGGATAAAGTTAAGGAGAGCGTCTGTGGCCTTCGTCCTGTTACCGGATTCCATGATAAACCAGTCACTGGAAGGGCCTGATAACGTTGTGTGACAATATTTTTTTAAACTCTTAAACTGTTCTTTAAACTGTAACTGGTAGAGGTACAGGACTCCGGAAATGTTATGTCTGGCAGCTTTTTCTTTGTCGGTATCAAAACAGAGAGTAACTCCGCCTCGGTTTTTCTCAAGTCGCAGATAAGGATAGAGGTATCCTGCAATGTCACCATTGCTGCTGAACAAGGGGATATGACGTGGCAAGTCAGAAAAATCCCATGTGGTGAAAAAACGGTCTTTCCAGGGTTCAATGAGCCTGGTTATCTTCGAGTCAGGTCTGATTACAGCCTTCGATGCAACGGTATCACCCCTAGAGAGTTGAGAAAGATTTCTGCCAGCACCGATTTGTCTGCCGTTGGTGTCATACACAAGAAAACGCATTAAAAGGTGCTGTGGTAGTGGTTCGGGCCAGTCAGACCGGTTTACTTTTATGCGGAATGCCTTGAAGATTCCCTGTTCCAGAGCATGATACAAGGAGCCCTTGTAGTGGATGGAGTCATCAAGCAGTAGATCAACAGTATTATTGATGGGAATCAAATGTTTACGAAGTCGTTTGGGTAAACCTTTTAACAGAAAGCTAACCTTTTCTCGGATCAATCCGGGAACGAGCCATTCAAAAGTGGACTCCGGGAGATTGTTCATATCGTCGATGGGGATGCGGACGGTTACCCCGTCATCATTTCTACCCGGTGCCAGATGGTATGTGAGACGCAGGGATCGGGAGCCAATGTTAAATTTTTTTGGAAAATCCTGGAGTTCTCTTTCTTGTGGTCTGCGGTTTAGAATGTCCTCCTCGTTCATCATAAGGAAGTCCTGAGAGTCTTTACGGCTAAGAAAGCGGTTAAGGGTGAATCGGTCGTAGACATGATCAGGCAGTCGCGCATCGTAAAAATGGTAGAGAGTTGTATCGTCCACCAGGAGGTCACGTTTGCGAAGGCGCTCCTCTGTGTCCTGCCATTTTTTGATCAGATTGCAGTTATGTTCCAGGAAGGGGTATTTTCCGGTAAGATTCTTTATTAAAATGGCATCTTGAATAAAAATCTGTCTGGCGTGATCCTGATTATGACTGGTTGTTCTTCCAAAATTGACCTGTCTGTCAGCTGAGAGAATCAGGCCAAAAAGGGTGATCTTTTCATCGGCTACTACCTGACCACTCTTTTGATTCCAGCGCGGGTTTGACCATGATTTGCGGCTGAGATGATTTGATGCCGCGATGAGCCATTCAACCTCAATATTTGCAACTGTGAGCCCATAAAGCCGATTGGTCTCAAGAAAAGCGGCACCAATGAGCCATTTACCGGAACTGTGAAATTGATGGGATCCTGGAAACACCATGAACTCTTTGGCCCCTGCCCCCATGTAGAGTTTTTTGTCATTCTCTTTTTTCTTGCCGATATTTCTTAAAAAACCGCAGCAGAGGCTCTTGTGGATTGCCTCATATGACGCTTCTCTACAGTTTTCGGCAAAGCCCTTTTCTCTGTCAATGATTCGCGCCAGTTGGTCGTGGAGATCTATCCACTCTCGCATTCGTTGGAAGGAGAGATAATTGCCTTTACAGAATTTTTTTAATCGGTTCCATGATAACCCTGACTGTTTTACATTATGGTAGAGGTCCCATATTTTGAGAAGGCTGAGGAAATCAGAATGTTTGTGGGCAAAAACTTTGTGTGCCTCATCTGCTGCTGATTCTTTATTGGCGGGTCTGATACGTGGATCCTGAATGGCAAGGGCCGGGGCAATTATTTTAATCTCCCTGACACAGTTGTTTTCTCGTGCGGCAATGAGAATTCTGGAGATAGGTGGATCAATGGGTAGTCGTGCCATCAGTGCCCCTGTCTCATTTAAAAGTTTATCATTCGTTAATGCACCAAGTTCGTTTAATAGAGAATATCCATCACGAATGGCACCGGTTGAAGGTGGTTCAACAAAGGGAAATTCCAGTGGAGAGCCAAGGTTCATGCTGATCATCTGGAGGATGACATCTGCGAGATTGGAACGTTTAATTTCAGGAAGGGTGAAGGCAGGTCGATTCTGATAATCCTCTTCAGAAAAAAGTCTAATACAGATTCCAGTCCCGGTTCGACCACAGCGCCCTTTACGCTGGTCTGCACTGGCTCTTGAAATTCTGGTGATGGGGAGGCTTGTTGTCCTTGCCCGGACATTATACTGGGATATACGCGCAAGACCGGAGTCAATGACATAGCGTATACCTGGAACAGTAATGGAGGTTTCAGCAACATTTGTAGCTACCACAATCCTGTTTCTGGCAGATGAGATGAAAATCTTTTTCTGATCTCCGGAAGCGAGACGACCAAACATTGGGAGAACTAGGTGGTCGGGAAACGATTTTTCCAGCAGGTTGCAGCATTCGCGAATATCTTTCTCTGTGGGGAGAAAAATCAGGGTATCTTCGGGGTGCTCTTTTTGATAAAGCTGCCGCAGTGCCTGTACTGATTGTTCCACATATGTGAACTGATCTTTCTCCTCATCATCTGCTGGTTGGTAACGAACCTCTACCTCATAGCTGCGTCCTTCAACTGTCATTATAGGAGCGTTATGGAAATGGCCTGAAAAAATTTCCGTGTCGATGGTGGCAGAGGTGATGATCACCTTAAGATCAGGTCGTCTGGGGAGAAGTTTTTTGAGATAACCGAGGAGAAAATCGATATTCAGACTTCGTTCATGGGCCTCATCGATGATGATAAGGTCATATTTTTTCAGTAGGGGATCCTGCTTTGTTTCCGCAAGAAGTACCCCATCTGTCATGAACTTGATTCGCGTATTCTTCGTGGTCCTGTCATGAAAACGAATCTTATATCCGACCATGCTTGAGTGGGGGCCAAGCTCGGATGCCACCCGTGATGAAACAGAGGTTGCCGCAACGCGACGCGGCTGGGTGCATCCTATGTGTCCTGTTTTTTTATTGCAGAATTCCAGGCAGAATTTTGGTAACTGAGTGGTCTTGCCAGAACCCGTTTCTCCTGAGACAATTATTACCTGGTGCTCTTGCAACAGTTCGATGAATGCATCCCTGTAGTGCACAATAGGGAGATCTGCTGGGTATTTGAATTGCATGGTAGACGATGCCCTGAAACTGGAAGTGTGGTATAAGTTGGCTGCTGTTTTGTACACGGGAATAATTAATCTGTCATTGAAAAAGAGGATAAAAAACGGATGAGTAGAATTGAGGTCGCGGTTGCAGCCCCACTGTATCAGTCGCTATCCTACTCTTTTACCCCTGAAGAGGAGGGGAACCCTGTGGGAAGGAGAGTATTGGTTCGTCTTGGTGCAAGGAAGGTGACAGGATATGTAATAGGACTGCTTCCAGACGAAGACGTTAGCTATCGGATTCTCCCTGTACTCCGATTCCTTGATACAAAAGTACAGCCTCTCTTTCCGGAAAATATGGTGCCATTTTTTAGATGGATTGCCGATTATTATCATCATCCAATAGGTGAGGTTATTAAAACGGCATTGCCCGGTGGCCTTACCATGAGGAATCGTAAGGTCATAAGATTGGCTCCGGGAATCTCTGGTGATACCCTGCAGTTGCCAGATAACTCTGAACCTGTGCCGGATTGGTTTTCTGTTCTCAGTTCCCAAAAGGTGCTTAATGCCACCGTGAGTAAAAAACTGCTGGCAGATAAGGGGGGACGTAAAATAATTGATGCCTGGCTTAAAAAAGAACTGGTTTTGATTGACGATGTACTTGATAAAGAAAAAACCAAAGAAAAAACAGAGCTCTGCTACCACCTTACGCAAAGCGTCGATCTACCTGCCGAGATTGAAGGTGAAAAGGGGCGTGAGGCTCTGAAAAAGGCAGCCGGGCAGAAAGTTTCCGGGAAAGTGCTCAATGTTCCCATGGTACGTACTCTTTTTTACCTTTCAAGCATTTCCACCGAAAAAGATATCCTGGCAGTACCTGCCAGAGATCTGCGGAAACGATACGGTGGTGCATCAAAGGCCCTTAAAGAACTGGAACAGAGAGGGATTGTTTGTTCTGGAAAGCGTCGTGTTTATAGAAATCCCTTTGGAGAACCCCTTATTCATTTTGCTAAGCCTGAAACATTGAGTGAGGAGCAGGAACAGGTACTCTCAGAAATAGTCCCTGCATTGGAAAGCGCTGCTTTCGTTCCTTTTCTACTCCATGGCGTTACAGGTTGTGGTAAGACTGAGGTGTATCTGCGTGCAGCAGAAAAAACTCTCAATACCGGCCGTGATGTGCTGGTGCTGGTTCCTGAAATTGCGCTTGCAACACAGCTCGAGGCTCATTTTGTCTCAAGATTCGGAGAACAGGTAATTCTGCTCCATTCCGGACTCAGTACTGGAGAGCGATTTGACCAGTGGAGCCTTGCAGCAAAGGGACAGGCCAGAATAGTTATTGGTGCCCGATCTGCTGTTTTTGCCCCCTTGAGCAATCTTGGCTTGATTGTGGTTGATGAGGAACATGATAACGCCTATAAGCAGGAGGACGGGCTGCGGTATCATGGTCGTGATCTTGCCATACTCAGGGCACGTTACAGTAAAGCTGTGGTGATCCTTGGATCGGGGACACCGGCTATAACAAGTTTTGCAAGTGCTCAAAGTGGTAAGTTCACTCTGCTTCGTATGACTAAGAGAGTTGAAAACAG
Source organism: Desulfobulbaceae bacterium (assembly GCA_026988015.1). Taxonomy (GTDB): domain Bacteria; phylum Desulfobacterota; class Desulfobulbia; order Desulfobulbales; family Desulfocapsaceae; genus Desulfocapsa. The sequence goes on from JALSMA010000055.1 coordinate 68,392, forward strand.
ACCACTTCCTACGGTGACTCTCGTTGATTTGCGCGACAAAAAGGATAAAATTCGAGGGGAGGCATTGGGAAAGAAGCTTAAAAAGGAGCTTGAACGTAACCTGCAGCAAAAAAAACAGTCTATTCTCCTCCTGAACCGGCGTGGTTTCTCGTCAATTTATCTTTGTCGTGATTGTGGTGAACCTGTTCAGTGCCGTCATTGTCATGTGTCACTTACCTATCACAAAAAAAAACAACAACTTGTATGCCACTATTGCGGCTACAGTCTTAGAGAAAATGTGATATGTGCTAGGTGTAATTCAACGGAGCTTACTCCGGTGGGTTTTGGAACAGAGCGGGTAGAGATCGAGTTGCAGGAGAGTTTTCCAGAAGCACGTATTGCTAGAATTGATTCTGATACTGCTGCAGATAGAAGAAAATTCCACAGAATACTGCAAAAAATGCATGCTCAGGAAATCGACATTTTAATAGGTACCCAGATGATTGCCAAAGGCCATGATTTCCCCAATGTAACTCTGGTTGGAATTGTCTGGGCCGACGGAGGGCTCAGTATGCCTGACTACCGTGGTGCAGAACGTACTTATCAGATTTTATCACAGGTCAGCGGCAGAGCTGGTAGGGGCGATAGTCCCGGTCGGGTTGTAGTGCAAACCATGAGACCTGAGCATTATGCCATTGAGCTGGCAAGGGATCATAATTACGAACAGCTGTACCACAGGGAGATGGAAATACGGTCCAACCCTAGGTTTCCACCATATCTGCGTATGGTAAACTTGAAGATATCCGGAAGTAGTGAAGTTAAAGTGCAGCAGGTGGCCATGAAGCTGGCCCAACTGTGCAGAGGTGCGGCGAAGGGCAGGGTCGAGGTGCTGGGGCCCGCACCGTCACCCATAGACAGAATACGCGACCGTTACCGTTGGCAGGTGCTGCTGAAAGGATCAGAGCAGGCGGCAATACATACACTCTGCCGACAGATTATTGAGAACCAGCAGCGTCTAGCTAAGGGTGATATCAGAATTGCCATCGACGTTGATCCGGAATCTATGATGTAACGCTAGAGGATGAGGCTGCGTCCCAGTCTCTTTTTGGGTCAGGAGAAGAGTTTCTTTAATGAGCTTAAATCTTCATCAACTTCCATGACCAGAATTTGTGCCAGGGCATTGAGCGTTACTATGGCATTTTTGTCAGCATCCATCTCGGAGGTCATGTTGATACGTTTTAGTATTCCTTCATTCACCTGCTGAACTTCACTGTAATACTCCTGGATTCTGTGCATGAAAAAGTCGCAATTTTCACCTTTTTTGTGGGAAAAATACTGGCGCAGCAGGTATGCGGAAACTGAACGATACATCGATTCCTCGACGGTGGCAAAGGGAAGGTGGTAGTACGCCATTGGTTTGAGTAAGGCTGTGGATGGGCAGCCACTGGTGGCCATGATTATACCCATGATTGAGGCAAGTCCTTCCTGTACCGTGGTTTCTTTGCTGCATGTTCTGGCAGCTGATATACATGACACAAGACATGATTTATGGGAGGCTGTATCTTTAAAGGCATATACTAGGTCAGCAATATTCGCTGCAACGGGGCAGTAATTGTTGTGTGCCAGATCGAGCTTGCAGCAGTCGCAGCGGGCAACTCCTAAAAGAGACCAGTCCGGAGGGGTGTTGTTGGATGGTTTGTATTCATAGGTTTCCGAATCAAGTTTGATCAGGAAGCGTTTTTTAGTGCTGTCGGGAAAGTCAAAGCAGTATTTAAAAGTGGTTTCTGTCATCGAGTAGTATTTGGGTATAAAGAATCTGTGTGTCGTTTTTCAGACTAAGTATTTTTTTCAATGCTCTAAAATAGCACAGATTAAAATTTATACCATTTTTTCTTTTGCTCGAAGAGGGCTACTCTGTTTCTTCCTGCTTCTTTGGCACTATATAATGCGGTATCTGCCATATTGATAAAATTTCCTTTGGAAAAGTTGTCGTCGGTAACCGGTTTTGCTGTGGCAACGCCAAAACTTGCAGTGATATGATAGTTTGTTTGAGGATCTCTGAAGACGTGCTCATCCACTGCTGTCCGTAATTTTTCAGCAACTGCCATTGCCTCTTCTTCTGCAGTGTCGGGCAGGATAACGGTAAATTCTTCTCCTCCGTATCGTGCCAGGGTATCATATTTCCGGATCTCACTTTTTAAAACTGCACTGAACTCCTTGAGAATGAAATCACCAACTTGATGGCCATAGGTATCATTAAACTTTTTAAAGAAATCTATATCAACAAGGAGCAGGGACAGCTCTGTCTCATTCCGCATGGCACGATCGATTTCATTATCGAGACTGTTTTGAAAGAAACGATGATTGTAAATCTCGGTTAGACCATCAATGTTTGCAAGGTTATTAAGTAGTTTATTTTTTTCTTTAAGCTCGGCAGCAATGTTCTCAAGTTCCATTTTGGTTTTGATCAGTTCCTGGTTCATCTGGTCAAAGTCGAGATTGATAAGACTGAGCCTGATATTTGCTTCCTGAAGAATCTCCTGAATGGACTTGGTGTTTTTGATACGCAAACCAAAGTATTCGCCGGCCTGGTCAACCTGAATATGAACTTCACTGAGAATGTGTTCAAGGTCATCATTGTTAAGTCCGAGCATCTGCTTGGCTTCTTTGCGAAAGCGGTTGTGAAACTCCTGTGGTTTGTCAGAGTAGAGAATTGAGACAAGAAGATTGGAGAGATAGGAGGCCTTGCAGGTGACCTCGATCTTGTTAACACCGCCTGCATATTTTTGTGGGTTGTGGTGGTACAGTATGGGGAGCAGGAGAACCTCGGGGAATCCCCAGTTTTTGGCAACCTCGTACCCAATAGTGGGGTGAGTGGTGCCAAAGGTGTCTTCTTCAGCGTTGAGTGGGTCATATTGTCCTTCCGTTATTTTGGAAAGTACAGCGCCGTATTCCTTGGGATAGGTTCTGGCGAGTATTAGTTCACCGAGATTCTGTAAGAGACCACAGATGAAAATCTCTTCCGTATCAGCACCTTCAACTCTTTCAAGGATAAGTTTTGAGGCAACAGCACAGGCAAGGGAGTTCTTCCAGAATTTCTCGAAATTAAAATGTATTTTCTGTTTTCCTCCTTTCATACTGAGAAATGAAAATGAAAGAACGAGGCTTCTCACCGCATTGATACCAAGGATGGAAACAGCCTGATTGATGGAGCTGATCTGCTGGGCAAAGCTGTAAAATGCAGAATTGGAAACTTTTAGAATTTTGGCAGAAAGAGCGATGTCTTTTGATACTAGGTTTGCAATGTCAGAAAGGGTGGTATCCTCTCTGGCAGTCAGGGTGATTATCTCTGATGCAACAGTGGGAAGGGTGGGAAGTTCATCTGAACTGAGTACGCCTTTGAGCGTTTCTTCCTGCTTCATAACCAAACCTCATCTTGTATAAGAATAGTGATGGCGTCGTAAAAACACTTCACCTACTTCGTTGTTTCACTTTTTTTGTTTGATTGCGCGCCTCGCGCCCGTAGGAAGTGCTCTTGGGGTGCATCTGAAGTTTTTCGGAGTCTGCGTTTAGCCATCGGTTATTTAACTTTTTACGAGCATCTCAATAGTGAAAAAGGGAAATCCATGCCTTCAGTTATAGAGGAAGTATATCGTTTTCTCCCTCCGAATATCAAGAAGAGTAATAAAAAAACTATACAGGATCACCGTTTTCCGGGTAGGAGCAGGTTTGACCACAATAGTTATGAAATATGAGCTGGTGTCCACGACTGATGATATAATCGGGAGTGAGGGGGATTTTTCCCTTGCCACCGGGGGCATCGAGAGCCAATGTTGGAATGGCCATTCCCGAGATAGTGCCGATGAGTTGTCTCATAATCTGAATACCGATACTGGAATGGGTCCGGAAATGATTGGTTCCCCGGGTGAGATCACCCTGAAACAGGTAGTACGGTTTTACCCGCATCCGAAGGAGGCCCAGGAAAAGTTTTTGCAGGGTTTCAGGAGTGTCATTCACTCCCTTTAACAAAACGGTCTGACACCCTAATGGAATGCCACTGTCGGCGAGAAGTGAACAGGCAGCAGTAGCCTCAGTGGTGAGTTCCCGCGGGTGGTTGAAATGGGTGTTGATATAGAGAGGGTGGTGTTTTTTGAGTACAGCTACCAGCTCTTTTGTGATACGCATGGGCAAAGTGCAGGGCATTCGGGTACCGATGCGAATTACCTCTACTGTAGGGATCCCACGGAGGCGACCCAGTATGGAGTCAAGTCGGGCGTCAGAGAGTATTAAAGGGTCTCCTCCTGAAATCAACACTTCCCTTACCGTGGGATTCTTGCTGATGTATCCGATTCCGTCATCGATCATTTTGTCGGTTATGATCATTTCAGAAGAGGCAACTTTTCTTTTTCTGGTACAGAAACGGCAATACATTGCGCATTCACTTGCCACCAGAAAGAGAACTCTGTCAGGATATTTGTGGACAAGATTGGGTACAGGGCTAAGGTTTTCCTCGTCGAGTGGGTCTGGAATGCACACTGAATCAAGGAGCTCGGTGGGGTCGGGGACCGCCTGTTTCCAGAGCGGGTCTTTTACTGATTGGATGAGCCCAAGATAATAGGGGTTGATTCGCATCGGAAAGCTTGCGTTAGCAGCTTCCAATGCGCTACAATCAAAATCGAAATGTCGTGCAAGTTCTGCGGGAGTATCGATGGATTTCTGCAGGATTTCTTTCCAGTGTGTCATGGTGATGCATTATGGTGGATTGCAGGCTAAAAGTCAATTTCCCTGTAGGGGCAAAATGCCCGGGAGTAAGGAAATGTCTGAAAATCAATACGGTTTTAAATTCGATGAATATGGAAATACCAGGGAGATTCTGGTCTACAGCAGTGGTGCAACCATAAACAATATAGGTTTTGTTAATAAGGGTACTGCTTTTAATCGGGCCGAAAGGAAGCGACTGGGGCTTGAGGCCGCACTTCCCCCTGCTGTAAGAAGCTTGGAGCATCAGATAGAAAACTCCCAGATTAAGGTGAATTCCAAAAAAGAGCCCATCGAAAAATTCATCTACCTGCGCTCTCTCTTTGACAGAAACGTCACTTTGGCTCATGCCCTCATTAAAAGTGACATTGAAAATCTCATGGGGGTTATTTATACCCCGACGGTTGGTCTTGCTGTGCAGCAGTATTCATCAATGTTCAGACAGGCAAACGGTCTCCATTTTTATCCTGGTAATATTGACCAGGCGGAAGACATACTGCGGCGCTATCTTCACCGGGATATCCGGGTTGCTGTTGTAACGGATAACCAGGGCATTTTAGGTATTGGAGACCAGGGAGCCGGAGGAATAGCCATTTGTCTTGGTAAACTGATGCTCTATACCCAAGGTGCAGGTGTTGCCCCCTGGCATTGTCTCCCTATTTCACTTGATGTCGGCACAGATAATGAGGCACTGCTCGAGGATAATGATTACCTGGGATGGCGTCACCATCGCCTGGTTGGAGATGAATATCTGGAGTTCATCGGGCGGTTTGCTCACGCTTTTAGAAATGTATTCCCGAATGCACTGTGCCAGTGGGAGGATTTTTCTAAACAGAACGCTTTTGCTATTCGTGATACCTATCTACATGATATGATATCATTTAATGACGATATTCAAGGCACGGGTGCTGTTACCCTGGCAGGTATACTCACAGCAATGCGTATTAAGCTGGAAAAACTTGAAGAACAGGTATTTCTTGTGCATGGTGCCGGGGCCGGCGGAGTAGGTGTAGCAGAACAGATTGGCGTTGCTCTGGTTGAAGCTGGTCTCACCGAAGAGGAGGCAAAGGATAGAATATTTACTCTGGATTCGAGGGGCGTGGTAACAAGTGATCGCACCGTAGAAGAATATAAATTGAAGTTTGCAAAAGATAAGGAAAAATTTCCATGGTTGAAGGATCCTGCTAATCTCGGTCTTCTTGAGGCAGTCAGAGAGGCAGGAGTTACGGTTCTGGTAGGTACCTCGGGGCAAGGAGGCTGTTTTACCAGGGAAGTGGTTGAAGCCATGGCTGCTAATACCAGCAGGCCCGTGATTATGCCCTTGTCCAACCCGACCTCGATGACTGAAGCCCTTCCAGAAGATATCTATCGTTGGACGGATGGTAAAGCACTTGTTGCCACGGGTAGTCCTTTTGAGCCTGTGACCCATAATGGGGTGACCCATCGGATCGGTCAGTGCAATAATGTTTTTGTCTTTCCAGGTGTTGGGCTGGGTGTGCTTGCTTCCGGGGCGAGGGAGGTTTTGCCGCAATTTTTCACAGCCGCCGCACACGCGGTTTCTTCCAGTGTCTCAAAGGCTGAGATGGAGAGTGGCTGTCTGGTGCCTGCTATACACACCTTGAAAGATGTGAGTACCAAGGTGGCACTGGCTGTAGCCATGGCAGCTGTGAAAAATGATGTCAGTCGGCCATGTGTTTTTTCAACTTTTCAGCACGAAGGGGATGAGGCACGAATGGGTGAATTGTTGCGTAAGATGCGCTGGGAACCAGATTATCTCCCCATGGTGGCCATGTAGGGAGTAGGGAAACGGGTGCCGGTGAGTGTGGTCTTGCTGGTGCCCGAGTTATTTTATTCCCCGAAGGGAGGCGATTGTTTTTTTTCACACACCCGGTTGTGGGCAACATATTTGTATTTTAATATGTAATCAAAAAAGTAATCGTGAAGTTCGCATGGGTTCAGGGGGCTCCTTTGCCGACTTCCTCGCAGGCGCTGAGACATTCTTTGTACTTCATGTCTTCTTCCAGTATATGTTTGAGTAACCAGTCCCGAAGAAAGAGATAAAGGGCAGAAACCACCCTGTCGGAACAATTGTGCAGTTGCTCTTTAAATTTTAATACCTTCACCTCCAACTCTGCATGAATCTTTCTGTGGTCCTCTAGAAATTCATAACCACACCTCTCCATGGTCTCTTCTTCACCCTTGAAGTGGGCCTGTGTATAGCGGATCAATTCTGTAATTTCATATTCGGGTACGGTCTGATCGTTACCGTTTCGTATAATGCTGTAAATATGATTGATAAGTTCGACCAGTACTTTATGCTCAAGGTCAAATCTTACCACCCCAACAGAATAGGAGTCTCTCCACTTGATGATGGTCATATGGACACCTGAAGATTGAAAAATTATTACGGTATATGTGCCTCGTGAAAGTATTCTATCGCAAACTGTTTCGAAAAGATATGGCGTTGCTGTGGAAAGATACTTTTTAGTAGAATATCACCTGAATTATAGGTCGCAAGGGAGAACGATGTCAGGGCAGGTCAGAATAATTATCCGTTGTGTCTGAAAGAAAAATGACGAAAGCAGGTTAAAAATACAGGATTTACATGTATAATGAGATTGCTTCTCAGATTTTATATCTATTTTTTTGAACAATGAATCAAAAAAAGTTGATGATTGTTAAAAAATATTGATCTGTTACTTGAAAAAAATTGAAAAACCTATTAATTTGTTCCATTCGTTTCAGCTGATAGTCTTGTTGATACAGGACTTTTGTTGGAGATTCTCCTGGAGCAGTTCTGTGGCATTTTAGATTTCCAAGGTCCTTGAGAACGGCTCATCCCACAATCAACCAAACGATGTAGCGATATTGTTACTAAAAAAGCTCATCAGAAATAATTGAGGAAATATTAATGACAGCAAAGCTTATAAGCGGTACCGAGGTGGCTAAGGCAATTCGTGAGGAATTAACAGCTGAGGTCACTGAGCTGAAAGGGAAACATAACATTGTTCCCGGTCTGGTTACCATTCTGGTGGGAGAAGATCCTGCTTCCCAGTCATATGTTGCAGCTAAAAACAAGACCGCTCATGCTCTGGGGATTTATTCCGAGCAGGTGACCCTTGATCCGGATACCAGCGAGAAAGAGCTTCTTGAACTGGTTGATAAATATAATAATGATCCTAAAATCAATGGTATTCTTGTTCAGCTTCCTCTTCCAAAACATATTAATGAGGCCAATGTCCTCTACGCCATTGATCCCGATAAGGATGTTGATGGTTTTCATCCTGTAAACGTCGGTAAAATGGTTCTTGGTGAGAAATGTTTTCTGCCCTGTACTCCCCATGGTATCCTTGAACTTCTAACCAGAAGTGGTGTTGAGACCAGTGGTGCTGAAGTCGTGATTATTGGAAGATCCAATATCGTTGGGAAACCAATCGCAAATCTCATGCTTCAGAAGCGTGAGGCAGGAAATGCAACAATTACTCTCTGTCATACCAGAACCAAAGATATGGCTGCTCACTGCAGACGTGCCGACATTATCATTGCGGCGGTTGGGGTTCCTAAGATGGTTACCGCCGACATGGTAAAAGATGGTGTCGCGATCATTGATGTTGGGGTGAATCGTATCGGGAAGGCTAGTAATGGAAAAGCTATTCTTGCTGGTGATGTCGACTTTGATGCTGTAAAAGAAAAAGCATCCTGCATTACTCCCGTTCCCGGTGGTGTAGGCCCGATGACCATTACCATGCTGATGAAAAACACAGTACAGGCAGCTAAGATGGCTGCCAACCTCATATAAAAAGATAGATTTCAAGATATAGAACGCATATTCCGGAGGAAAACTATGAGCAACAGTAAAGGTGGATGCACATCCTGCAATGAGATCACGGTTGCTTCAACCAAAGATCTTCTTAGCCAGGATTTGGCAAAACAGGTACGTACTACCTATGATCGTATTGAGGATCGTGGCGTATCAGCTTGTCTGTTTGGGTCTGGAGGAACTTGTTGCCGTATCTGCAATATGGGCCCTTGTCAGATCATTGATGGTGTTGAGGCCATGATAGGTGTCTGTGGTGCCACCGCAGCGACTGTGGTTGCCAGAAATTTTGCCCGTATCGTTGCTGCAGGAACTGCTGCCCACACAGACCATGCCCGTGAAATGGTCATGGGTTTTATTGAAACTGCCAAGGGGAATACACCTCACGGTATCAAAGATGAAGCCAAACTCCATGCCATGGCAGAAACATTTGATATTAAGACAGAGGGCAGAGACAAAAATGAGATAGCTTTGGAGCTTGGGGAAAAGGCACTGGCTGAGTTTGGTCAGCAGCAGGGTACTCTCTCCATGCTCAAACGAGCGCCCGAGAAGCAGCAGCAGATCTGGAAGGAAAAAGGTGTTGAGCCAAGGGGTATCGATCGCGAGATTGTAGAGACCATGCATCGTACTCATATGGGTGTTGATCAGGAATATAAAAACATCATGAAGCAGGCAGCCCGCTGTTCGCTTGCTGATGGCTGGGGAGCGTCAATGCTATCCACTGAGCTTACCGATATCATGTTTGGCACTCCTGTCCCTAAACGTGCTCTCATTGATCTTGGAGTGTTGAAAGAGGACCAGGTAAATGTCACCGTTCATGGTCATGAACCTCTGCTCGCTGAGTCACTCTGTATGGCCGCCGAAGACCCTGAGATTATGGCCCTTGCCAAGAAAGTTGGTGCCAAAGGAATTAATCTTGCAGGTGTCTGCTGTACAGGTAATGAGATTCTTATGCGTCGTGGTATACCTGTTGCTGGCTCTTTTATCCAACAGGAAATGGTACTTGCCACTGGTGCAGTTGAGGCAATGGTTGTTGATGTACAGTGTATAATGCAGTCTGTGGCACAGGTAGTAAAGGGAAAACACACTGACATTATTACTACCAACTATCGCGCCAAAATGCCGGATGCCATTCACATGCAGTTTGAAGAAGCAGATCCTCTCGGTTCAGCCAAGGCTATTCTTACTCGTGCTATCAATAATTACAAAAAACGTGGTGAATTCTACATTCCAAAGGATAAAAAATTCGACGTTGTTGTAGGCTTCAGCCATGAGACTATTAACTATATGCTTGGTGGTCGCTTCCGTGAAAGTTACCGTCCACTGAATGACAATATAATCAATGGTCGTATCAAGGGAATTGGCGCACTTGTAGGCTGTGAACACTATAAATACAGTGACGATGTTCATTACAAAATTGCGGTTGAATTGCTGAAAAATGATGTCCTGGTTCTGGCAACCGGTTGTGCAGCTCAGGCTCTTGGCCGTATGGGACTAATGCGGCCCGAGGCTGCAGCAGAGTTCTGTGGTCCCGGACTTGCTGAGGTCTGTGAAACTGTTGGTATGCCACCTGTACTTCATGTGGGATCCTGCGTTGATAACTCCAGACTTCTAATCGCTCTCACCGAGATTGTTAAGGAGGGAGGACTGGGAGATAATATTTCTGATCTTCCCGCCTGTGGTACTGCTCCTCTCTGGATGAGTGAAAAGGCTGTTGCTATTGGTCAGTATTTTGTAACTACAGGTGCCCATGTTATTTTTCAGAATCTTCCTGTAACCGGTTCCAAGGAGATGAATGATTTCATACTTGATGGAATGAAGGAAGAGTACGGTGCCGCTTGGGATTACGAAGAGGACCCAATTAAACTTGCCCGGAAAATGATCAAAGCCATTGATGGGAAACGTGAGGCCCTTGGGATCAACAAGAAACAGGATCGTGTCCTATTTGATATGGAAATGCGCCGTGATCTTGATGCTGGTGCAACCGGCCAGGGTCTCTCTGGTGTGGGTTGCGGTCACAAATAAAAGCTATAACCCACCACGACTGGTAAATACGTATAACAACCTGCATTGCAGGTTGTTACTCTAATAACAGTTTTTGGCAGAAGGAGTCTAGCCGATGAAGTCGGGCAGTAATCTAGAAACACTATTAAAAGAGGGGACCTTCGTTGTAACAGGCGAACTGGGGCCTCCAAAAAATGGAAACCCTGAAGTAGTGCGTGAAAAAGCGCAGTTACTGAAAGGCAATGTCGATGCAGTCAATATTACTGATTGCCAGACTGCGATTGTACGTATGTCTTCTATTGCAGCTGGACTTATTGCAAAGGAAGAGGGGATAGAACCTGTTATTCAGATGACATGCCGTGATCGGAATCGAATCGGAATGCAGTCCGATATCCTTGGTGCATCCGCCCTTGGCCTGAAAAACCTCCTCTGTCTAACTGGTGACCACCAGAAGTTCGGAAACCATCCCGGTTCGAAGGGTGTTTTTGACATGGATTCAATCCAGATGCTTGGAATGATGAAGGGGATGCGGGATGATAAGAAATTCCAGTGTGGTGAAGAGATAAAAAATAACGAACCTAAGTTATTTTTAGGAGCTGCAGCTAATCCTTTTGCATACCCATTTGAGTACCGTGCTGTTAGGCTTGGCAAAAAGATTGCCGCAGGTGCTGATTTTGTACAGACTCAAATCATCTACAATGTGGAAAAATTTACCGAATTTATGAAGATGGTTCGGGATCTGGGTCTCCATGAAAAATGTTATATTCTTGCAGGAGTGACACCACCAAAGTCACTCGGTATGGCAAGGTATATGAAGAACTTTGTACCGGGTATGGATGTTACTGATGAAGTTATTCAGAGAATGAAGGACGCTAAGGATAAGCAGAATGAAGGTATCCAGATCTGTGCTGATATAATTGAACAGGTAAAAGATATAGAAGGTGTAGCAGGCATTCATTGTATGGCTATCGAGTGGGAGAGTGCTGTTCCAGAGATACTCACCAGAGCAGGACTTTTGCCAAGACCTGGCATAACAGAAGCTGAAATACCAGAGAGTGTAACAAAAACGAAAGAGCAGATTACAGTTCAGGCAGTTGACACAGATGGCTTACTTGAAAAAGCAAAAGCAGAAGCTGCAGGTATAGTTGCAGCTGCCAGGGTTGAAGCTGATAAACTTTTGCAGAATGTTGAAGGTTCAGGATCGGCAGCTGCAGCTACAACAAGCATAACCAGTGACGCGCCACAGAGTGCGGATGATTCAGGAGAGCATGAAATGAATGAAAAAGAACGGATCATGGCCCTTGATTCTGTAAATCTTGGCCTGGCCGCATTGAAAAAGGCATACGGATTAACAGATGATCAGTTTGAAGCACTTGCCAGCTTTGCTGGTGCCCATGCTATTTTGAGAAAAGAGCCTGAAGCGGTGCCAACGACTACTGCACCAGCTACCCCGGTTGATGATTCCGCTGAAAAAGAAAAAGCTGCAGCTGAAGCAAAAGCCGAGGCAGCTGCAAAGGCTGAGGCTGAAGAAAAAGCTAAAGCAGCAGCCGTAAAAGCTGCAGATGAAGCAAAAGAAAAAGAAACTGCAAAGGCTGAAGCAGCAGCTAAGGCTAAGGCAGAGGCAGAGGCAAAAGCCGCTGCAGAAAAAGCCAAGGCAGAAGCAGAAGCCAAGGCAAAAATTGAGGCTGCAGAAAAAGAGACTGCAACAGCCCCAGCTATCGATAGTCGGGTTCCAAGCCTTGTTAAAGAGGAAGTTCCTCTAGCAGATCGATCTACCAAGGTTGCACCCAATACATACGAAACTCAATACTCTGGTATTATCCGCCCTGTTAAAATGGGTAATGGCGATAACGAAATACTGGTTGGTGGTTCTGCATCAATGCCATTCCAGCTATTTGAGGGAGATCATCCTCATAAACCGCTTATAGCAATGGAAGTTGCCGATGTTAAGCCTGAAGAGTGGCCAGAGACCTTGAGCCAGCATTTCAGTGATGTATTTGATAACCCTGTCGCCTGGGCTCAAAAATGTGTTAAAACCTTTGGTGCAGAGGCCATTGCAGTGACACTTGGATCAACAGATCCCAACGGTATGAATCGCTCAGCGGCTGATGCGGCCAAAACTGCTGCTGATGTCATTGCTGCAGTGGATGTACCTGTAATTGTCTGGGGCTGTGGAAATGCAGATAAGGATACCGAGACATTAAGGGATATTACCTCTGTTATTGGGGATAAGAAGGTATGCCTTGCGCCGCTTGAAGACTCAAATTACAGAACAATCGGGGCAACAGCCATGGCTTTTCAGCACCCCATTGTTGCAGCATCTCCCATTGATGTAAATCTGGCCAAACAACTGAATATTCTCCTTGAAAACTTAGGTGTCTCTCTTGACACTGTTCTCATGGATCCATCCATTGGTTCTCTAGGATATGGAATTGAATACACCTACTCAGTAATGGAGCGTATTCGTATCGCAGCTCTAACTCAGCAGGATGAAAAACTTCAGGTACCCATCATCTGCAACCTTGGTTGTGAGGTATGGAAAGCTAAAGAGACCAAACTGCCAAGTGATGACATGATTGGTGACCAGGAAACACGTGGAATCATGATGGAGGCTATTACTGCGAGCTGTATGCTTATTGCAGGTGGCGAAGTGATGATTATGCGTCATCCTCGGGCTATTGCCCTCACCAAGGCGATTATTGCCGGACTTATGGATTAAGAGTTTACCCCCATTTGAATGAAACGTTATCAATACGGCTTAATATAGCTATTACAGGAGTTTAAGATATGTCGAAAATAATTTGTTCTGCTGCGATCCGCGGTGCACAAAAAATTATAGATATGGCTGAGAGCAGCTATGAAGATGCAGTAAAAAAATATGGGGAAGACAAGGAAGTCTCTTTTCCAAATACTGCATACTTTCTGCCAATTATCTACAGTATGCTTGGTGTCAAAGTTGAAAAACTTGGCGACATGAAAGATATATTTCAGGAGTGTCGTTCTCTATTGCCTGCAATCGTTACCGAAGATATCTGGCTTCCATATCTCGCTCCTGCCCTTGATGCTGGTATGGCAACTTTCTTTGCTGAGGAGATGTATGAGGCAATCAGGTATATCAATGAGCCCAATCTTTATACCGCAACTGAGGATCCCACCGCAGATAACTTCTGGCTAGGAGCCGCAGATGATGTAATTTTCAGAAAACGTGGTGTTGAATTTGTGGATGGCTCTGCCCCGGGTTTTGCTGCAATTCTCGGTACTCCTAAGGATCCAGAGATGGCAGCTAAAATAGCACTGGAACTTCAGGAAAAGAATCTCTATATCTTTATGCATGATCAGACAGATGGCATCAGCCTTCCGGAACAGCTGCTCAAACAGAAACAGCAGGTTGGCTGGGGTACACGCTTGGTTCCTTTTGGTCGTGAATACACAACCACTGTCTTTGCAATTGGCTTTGCCTGTCGTGTTGCGCTTGCTTTCGGTGGTGTTAAACCTGGCGACTTCGCCGGAAACCTTAAATATAATAAAGATCGTACATTTGCCTTTGTCATAGCCTTTGGTGAGGTCAGTGATGAATGGTATGCTAATGCAGCTGGTGCGATCAACTGGGGATTCCCAACAATATCTGATTATGATATACCAGAAATACTGCCCACCGGAATCTGTACCTATGAGCATGTTGTCTCCAATGTTCCTCACGAGGAAATCGTACAGAAATCCATAGAAGTTCGTGGTCTGAAAGTTAATGTTACCAAGATAGATATTCCAATGTCATTTGGTCCCGCATTTGAGGGCGAGCGTGTACGTAAGGATGACCTTTTCATGGAATGTGGTGGAGGTCGTACTCCAGGAGTTGAGGTACTTATTTCCAAAGAAATGGATGAGATTGAGGATGGTCTTGTTACCCTTGAGGGACCTGATATCTCAGATATTGAACAGGGGCAAAATCTCCCTCTTGGCATTCTTGTTGAGGTAGCAGGACGTGAGATGCAGTCTGATTTCGAACCTATCCTTGAACGCCAGTTTCATCATCTGATGAACTACATTCAAGGGATCATGCACATGGGACAGCGAAACATCATGTGGCTTCGTATAGGAAAGGCTGCCGTTGAAAAAGGGTTCTCATTCAAACACCTTGGGACGGTACTGCATGGTAAACTACATCAGGAGTTCGGTGCCATTGTAGATAAAATCCAGGTCAAACTGTATACTGAGGAAAACGGCGTGCAAGGGGTTGCTGATCTTGCAACTGCCGTCTACACTGAGCGTGATTTGCGCCTTGGTGCCATGACGGATGAAAGCGAAGATGTTTTCTACTCATGTACTTTGTGTCAGTCATTTGCTCCAAGTCATGTATGTGTAATCACTCCTGAGCGTATCGGGATGTGTGGTGCATATAACTGGCTTGACGGAAAAGCATCCTACAATATCAATCCTACCGGTCCTAACCAACCCATCGCCAAAGGTGAATGTACAGATGAGAACAATGGATATTATACCGGTATCAACGAATTTGTGAACCAGGCATCGCGAGGTGCTGTTCCTGAGGTGAGTTGTTACTCTCTGATGAACAACCCGATGACTGCATGTGGCTGTTTTGAAGCAATTGCCGCCATGTTGCCAACCTGTAACGGTATTATGGTTGTTAATCGTGATTTTCTCGGAATGACCCCATCTGGAATGAAGTTTACTTCACTTGCCGGTATGGCTGGTGGCGGTATGCAGACACCTGGATTTATGGGAGTGAGTAAACATTATATGACCTCCAAAAAACTGTTTAAGGCTGAAGGTGGTTTGAAGCGTGTTGTATGGTTGCCGAAGATGCTTAAAGACGAGATTGCTGACAAGTTAAAAGAAGTGTGCGAGAATATCGGTATGCCTGAATTGTTTGACATGATAGCTACCGAGGAGCAGGGTACTACTGAAGAGGAGATCCTTGAATTCCTTAAAGAGAAGGGACATCCAGCACTTGAGATGGAAACCGCTGTATAGGTGCTTGCTTTATTGCCTGCAGTAACAGTGAAGATTATAAATTAAAATACAAATTACCATATAAATTTAATTGTATAGAGAACCGGAGGAATCACCATGGCTTTAACAGGTATTCAGATCCTGAAGATGCTGCCCAAGAAAAATTGTGGCGAATGTAGCATCCCTACCTGCCTCGCATTTGCTATGAAAGTAGCGGCAGGTCAGGTGGAAATTGATGAATGTCCATACGTTTCAGATGAGGCCAAGGCCACCATTAGCGAGGCATCTGCGCCACCAATTAGAACTATTAAGGTTGGCTCTGGTGATGATAGTTTTACCGCTGGTGGAGAAACGTGTATGTATCGCCATGATAAGCGTTTTGAAAACCAGACTGGTATCGCGGTGCTTGTAAGCACGGACATGAGCGATGCTGACATTGATGGTCGTATAGAGCGCTTTAATAAGTTTGAGTATGAGCGTGTAGGTGTTGTCATGCGCGCTGATCTTATTGCTGTCAAAGATGCTGACAATGATGAGGCCTCTTTTGTGGCTCTCACCCAGAAGGTTGTTGATGGTTCTGCCAGAGCTGCAATTATCCTTATGAGTGACTCGGCCAGTAACCTTGAGGCTGCTGCAAAGGTCTGTGGCGATCGTATTCCTCTGCTTTATGGTGCAAGTCTTGATAATGCTGATGATATGGCAAAGCTTGGCCTGTCCATCAAAGCGCCCATAGGTGTTAAAGCTACTAATCTTGATAACTGTGTTGAGATTTCTGAAAAACTTTCAGCCGCAGGCTTGAAAGATATGGTCATAGACACCGGTGCCCGTACACTTCGTGCTGCCTTTGAGGACAATGTTGTTGCCAGGAGATCTGCTGTTACAGCCAAGTTTAAACCGCTTGGTTTTCCAACAATCACCTTTCCCTGTGAGATAACCGATGACCCCATGCTTGAAGCAATGGTTGCCTCTGTTCTCATTGCAAAGTATGCCGGTATCATTGTTCTTTCAGACCTCCAGGGTGATCTGATCTTCCCGCTCTTTCTTGAACGGATGAATATCTTCACCGATCCGCAAAGACCAATGGTTGTAACTGAGGATATCTATCCTCTCACCGGGCCCGATGATAACTCTCCGGTTGTTATCACCTGTAACTTCTCGCTTACCTATTTTATCGTATCTGGTGAAATTGAAGGATCTAAAGTACCAACCTGGTTACTTATTAAAGATACTGAGGGACTCTCTGTACTTACCGCATGGGCTGCCGGAAAATTCGGGGCTGATCTTATTGCGCAGTTTGTGAAGAAAGGTGGTATTGAGGATAAGGTCAAACATCGCGATCTTATTATACCTGGCTATCTTGCATCTCTTAAAGGAGAGCTTGAGGAAGAACTGCCCGATTGGAATATCATTATTGGGCCACGGGAAGCCGGACATCTTCCAGTGTTCCTGAAAGAGTGGAAACCTTCTAACTAGCAGGTATTGATGAGCACTGTTACACTTACTATTGATGGCAATGAAATTTTTGCCGAAAGCGGGCTGACTATCCTTGAAGTAGCCAAAAGAGCTGAGATTACCATCCCGACTCTTTGTTATGTAAAGGATAAACCAACTGACAATCCATGTGAAATATGCGTGGTTGAAGTTGAGGGTGAAGATGAACTTATGCGCTCCTGTGTTACCCTTGTTCGCGATGGAATGCAGGTTCAAAGTGAATCTGAACGTGTCATAGTACACCGTCAGGATAGACTCGCTATTATTTCTGAAACTCATTTCGGAGATTGCAAGGCGCCGTGTAATCTTACCTGTCCAGGACAGATTAATGTGCAAGGCTATATTGCTCATGTCGCAAAAGGTGAATATGAGGAGGCTTTACGCCTGGTGATGGAACGTAATCCGATGCCATTTTCTGTTGGCCGGGTATGCCCCCGCTTTTGTGAGACGCGTTGTCGTCGTCTTCTTATTGATGAACCTGTTTCCATAAATCATCTGAAACGATTTGTGGCAGATTGGTGCATGCGCCATGAAATTGATCTTAAAATCCCTAAAGACAAGCCCACTGGGAAAAGGATTGCTGTAATAGGCGGTGGTCCTGCCGGTCTTACCGCAGCATGGTTCCTCACTAGAAAAGGTCATGAGGTAACAATATTTGAGGCCGCTCCGAAACTTGGTGGTGCCTTACGATACGGGTTTCCCGATTACAAAATTCCTCGAGAAATTGTTGACTACGAAGTTAATGCCATTCTCCGTATGGGCATAAATATCCGTTTATCACAGCGCTGGGGGAAAGACTTTACACTTCAGGACCTGAAAGATACCGGTTTTGATGCAACGTTTATCGCTATTGGTGCCACCGTTGATATTCCCTTTGACGTCCCCTGTACAGATAAAGAAAACGTATATACTGCCTCCAACTTTTTACGGATGATCAATGAAGGCAGAAAGCTTGATTTAGGTCTTAAGGCTGCTGTAATTGGCGGAAATAATATTGCAATGGAGGTTGCTCGCACCCTTGTTCGTGAGGGAGTTGAACAGGTAACCATCGTTTATCCACGTTCACGCCTTGAAATGCCTGCTAATCAGAGAAATGTAAAAGAGGCAGAAACAGAAGGGGTTCAATTCCTTTTGATGGCCTCACCATCCGGCCTCTGTGCTGTTCCCGATGACAATAACCGATTGAAGCTTGATCTCATCAGGATGAAACTTGGCGAGCCTGACAAAAAAGGCAAAAGAGCCATATTGCCCATTCCGGGATCCACGAATTCTCTCAGTGTGGATACTGTTGTATCATCCCTGGGACAGATGGCTGTCAATGGTATGATGACAGGAGGCGAACTTGAAACGCAACTGAAGCTTAAACCTGGTGGTATGTTTTCTGCGAATCCGCGTAGTGCTGAGACCAGTGTCGATGGTGTCTTTGCTGGAGGGGATGCTGCAACGGGTACTAAATCCGTTATCCAGGCTGTTGTTTCAGCTCGACGTGCTGCAAATAATATAAACGCCTATGTTATGTCCTGTGAAAAGGATCCCGTTGATAACCGTTTTAATTTCACTCGCGGTAAATCATTTGATGATGTTTCCCTCAAAAATTTCGATGGGATTGGTGTTACTCTCCGGGAAAAAATGCCGACTCGTCCTCCCGAGGTATCGACTCAGGATTATGACGAGGTGAAACTCGGGTTTACCGAAAAAATGGCAAAACGTGAGGCTGAACGCTGTTTGAAATGTGGTTGTACTGCCTTCGAACGCTGTGATTTGAAACGTCTTGATATTGATCTCAAAGTGAATATCAACAAGACAGGAATGGGGAAGGAGCCACTTTACCCCATAGACACATCACATCGTGCCATCACTGTGGATCCCAATAAATGTATTTTCTGTGGTCGTTGCGAACGTGCTTGTGCCTATGATGCCCTCGAAGTCAAAGCCCATTCTATGGACGAAATGGAGAGACCTGTCGGACTAGTGATTGATTTTAAGGAAAACTGTGTTTCCTGTGGTAAATGTGTTGAAAACTGCTCCACCGGTGCCCTTAATAAGAACAATCGTATTGTACCCATTCAAGCCGAAGATGTTCGTGAGGTGAGGACAACCTGCCCCTATTGCGGTACCGGTTGTCAAATGATACTCAAGGTCAAAGGACAGACCTTGATGGAAATTACCGCTGACCCTGAGGTTGGGCCAAATTTTGGAGATCTTTGCGTAAAGGGACGGTTTGGTCATAATTTCATTCAACATCCGGATCGGTTAAAAACACCACTGATAAGACGTGAGAAGGGAATGCCGCTTGAACCTGTTAAATGGGATGAAGCACTCGATTTTATGGGCCAGGCATTTTCCAAAATTCTTGGTGAAAGGGGGCCAGATGCCCTTGCCGGACTTTCATCAGCCAGGTGTACAACCGAAGAAAATTATGCCTTTCAAAAATTTTTCAGAGCCGGAATAGGGACGAATAACGTAGACCACTGTGCCAGATACTGACACAGCCCAACGGTGACCGGTCTGGTCACAGTACTTGGTTCTGGCGCAATGACAAACACCATCAACGGTATTTTAGATGGTGATTGCATGCTTGTTATTGGCTCAAATACCACGGAAACCCATCCCATAATCGGCCTACGGATGCTTGAAGCTGTCAAAAAAGGATCAAAACTTATCGTTGCTGATCCAAGGCGTATCAAGCTCTGTGATTCATCAGAATATTGGATGCAACAGCGTCCCGGTACTGATGGCCCACTTATAAATGCATTGTGTCATGTTATCATACGAGATGGTCTTGAGGATAAGCAATACATCGAAGAGCGTGCCGAGAATTTTGAGTCCTTTAAGGATTCCGTTGCCGATTGTACTCCGGAGTGGGCAGAAAAAATAACGGGTGTTCCTGCTGCTGTTATAGAAGATGTTGCCCGTACCTTTGCTCAGGCGGAGCGTGCTGGTATCTATTACACAATGGGGATAACTCAGCATACGTCTGGAACAAACAATGTTTATTGTCTTGCGAATCTCGCTGTAATTACTGGTAACCTTGGTAAACCAGGTGCAGGACTGAACCCACTTCGTGGTCAGAACAATGTTCAGGGTGCCTCTGATATGGGATGTCTTCCCACTTTCTTCCCTGGCTATCAACGTTGTGATGATCAGGCAGCTCGTGATAAATTTGCTAAGATATGGGATTGTTCTGTTTCTGATAAACCTGGGCTTATGGCAACAGAGTTTGGTGATGCCATCCATGATGGAAAACTTGCCGGACTCTGGGTAATGGGTGAAAATCCCATGGTTAGTGATCCCAACAGTAGTCATGTGAAAAAGGCCTTTGAACAACTCGAGTGTCTGGTTGTACAGGATATTTTTCTCACCGAGACTGCAGAGATTGCTGATGTTGTGCTTCCCGCCGCTTCATTTGCCGAAAAAGATGGGACCTTTGTCAATACTGAAAGAAAAGTTCAAAGGGTAAGGCGTGCTATAGCACCTCCAGGTGATGCTAGAGACGATCTTTCCATTATCAATATGGTAAGTAACAGGATTCTTGGTAACAGAGATGGTGATTATCATGGCATATCCGATCCTGTATTTCACACGGTGCCTCCTTTTGCCTCTGAGATTTTTTCTGAGATCACAGAGTGCTGGGTTGCCATGGCCGGGATGAGCTATGAGAGGCTGGAAACAGAGTCCCTGGCCTGGCCTTGCCCAGACAAGGATCACCCTGGTACACCGATACTTCATGAGGAGAGGTTTCCCAGGGGTAAGGCGTGGTTATCTGCAATTAGCTGGGATGGTCCTGCTGAAAACCCTGATGATGAGTATCCCTTTGTTCTGACAACAGGCCGTGTACTCTATCAGTATCATACAGGAACCATGACTAGACGATCTGAGGTCCTTGAAAATTCCGCACCGGCAGCCTACCTTGAAATGAATGCTCTTGATGCTGAGCGGCTCAGGCTTGCAGACAATGAGATGGTATCTGCTTCCTCCCGTCGTGGTACCATAGAACTTGCAGTTCGGATATCGGACAGGATTACTGAGGGGCTGGTGTTTATTCCTTTTCATTACAAGGAAGCATCTGCAAACCTTCTTACCAATGATGCTCTTGATCCGCACTGTAAAATTCCAGAAGCCAAGGTGTGTGCAATTAAGATTACTAAGTTAGAAACAGTTTAATTGATTCATTATAGATAAGGTTGTTACAGTTTGTAACCTTGTTAAGATAAGCGATGGCTAAGTAGATAAGCGCAGATTCCGAAAAACTTCAGTTGTACCCTCTATGGGCACCTCCCCAAAGGGGCACAACGAAGCAGATGAAGGTTTTTACGACGCCATCAAATATACTGATTATTAAATATTACAAATATTAGCCCGGAGATTGTGATGGGAAAAGCAATGATACAGAGGGAAGGGGCAGTGATGATAGTCGGCGGTGGTATTGCCGGTATCCAGGCTGCTCTAGATATGACCGACCTTGGTTATTACGTCTATCTGGTAGAAAAATCGCCTGCTGTTGGCGGTGTTATGGCCAAGCTTGACAAGACCTTTCCAACCAATGATTGTTCTCTCTGAATCCTGGCGCCAAAGCTGGTAGAGGCCGGTCGGTCTCCAAACATTGAGATGATTACCAATGCCGATTTTCTTGCATTGGAGGGTAAACCAGGGAATTTCACTGCAAAGTTGAACATTAGACCGCGTTATATCGATGCTGATGCCTGTACTGCGTGTGGACTCTGTACTCAGTACTGTCCCAAACACCATTCTGATCCATACAACGAAGGACTGGCAGTGACCAGGCCGATTCACATTGATTACGCCCAGGCTGTTCCAGCCACCTATTACATCGATCCTGCGTCATGCATGTATGTTCAGCATGAAACCTGTCAGATATGTGTCCCTGTATGTCAGAGCCATGCCATTAATTTTAATCAGCAACCAGAGGCTCGTGACCTGAAGGTTGGTGCGGTTATTCTTTCTCCTGGCTTTGGTAAAATAGCATCTGAAACCCTTGAGAAATTTAGTTACGGAAAACACCCTGATGTTGTAACTGCTTACGAATATGAGCGTATGACCACAGCCTCAGGGCCATTTCTCGGGGAAATCAAATGTTTCTCCGATGGACGCCATCCCAAATCCATGGCTTTTATTCAGTGCGTCGGTTCAAGGGATATAGGATGCGACAATGGATACTGCTCTTCTGTATGCTGCATGTATGCAATTAAAGAAGCACTAGTCACCAAAGAACATGATCCTGAAGTAGATATCACCATCTATTATATGGATATTCGTACTCAGGGAAAAGATTTTGATGCAGCCCGTGAACGAGCTGAAGCAATTGGTATCAAATTTGTTCGCGCTAAAGTTGCCGATGTAACTCCTTGGGATAATCATCTTAAATTGACCTATTCAACACTCGATGGTCAGCATAAGTTCGATGCTCATGATATGGTCGTACTGTCCGTTGGTCTTGAGTCACCCAAAGATGCTGAGAAAATCTCCGAGATCACTAAAGTCGAACTTAACAAGTATGATTTTTGTAAAACAGAAACCTTTGCTCCCCTGCAAACCACTGAGGAAGGAATTGTCGTTGCCGGTGCTTTTCAGGGACCAAAAGATATTCCAGAGTCAGTTACCCAGTCTTCAGGTGCAGCTATTCTTGCCTCTACCGTGCTAAAGAAACAGCGTGGCAAGGGAACAGTGAACAAGGAATATCCGGATGAGCTTGCAGTAACAGACGAAGATGAGGTAAGGATAGGTGTCTTTGTCTGTCACTGTGGCATTAATATCAGTTCGGTGGTTGATTGTCCTGATGTTGCGGAAAATGCCGGTGGCCTGGAAAACGTAGCCTACTATACAGAAAATCTTTATTCGTGTTCCCAGGATGCTCAGGAGCAGATCAAGCAGACAATTAAAGATGAAAGGCTGAACCGTGTTGTTATTGCGGCATGTTCACCAAGAACCCATGAGCCCCTTTTTCAGGAAACATTAAAGGATGCCGGGCTCAATAGAAATCTATTTGAAATGGTGAATATTAGGGATCAATGTTCCTGGGTGCATGCCAATGAGCCGGAAGCTGCCACAGAGAAATCAAAGGATCTGGTTCGTATGGCCGTTTCCAAGGCTGCTCATATTCAGCCCCTACCAGAACAGACAGTACCTGTTATTCCAAAGGCTCTGGTTCTTGGTGGAGGGATAGCCGGGATGACAGCAGCGCTATCCCTTGCAGATCAAGGATTCTATTCAGTTCTTGTGGAAAAAAGTTCCAAAATTGGTGGAAATCTTCAGAATTTGAAGAATACCCTTGCCGGTGATGAAACTGCAGGATATCTCAAAAAACTCACAGCCAATGTTAAAAAATCAAAAAATATTGATTTGGTAACCGATGCAGTTCTTGCTCAGACCAGCGGCTTTATTGGTAACTTTAGCTCAGTTATTGAGAGTGGTATCGGCAAGAAAAAGAAGGAGCAGATCTATGACCATGGTGTTATCGTCGTAGCCACAGGTGGCCATGAGCATCGTCCAGATCTGTATCAGCTTGGTAAATCAAAGAAAGTACTAACCCAGCAGGAACTTGAAATAAAACTAGCTGGTCGAGCCAAAAACCGTGCACCTGACTCCATAGTGATGATCCAGTGTGCCGGATCCCGCGGGGAAGATCTCAACTACTGCTCTAAGGTATGCTGTAACCACGCAATAAAAAACATCTTGAAGATTAAGGAAATTAATCCAGGTTCTCAAATCATTGTTCTTTATCGTGATATGAGAACATATGGCTTTGCAGAAGATGCCTACCTTGAAGCCCGTAAAAAAGGTGTTATTTTTATTCCTTATGAGGTTAGTCGCAGACCTGTGGTTACAAGCAAAGGTACCAAGGTGCAGGTTGACTTTTTTGACGCTATTATGCAGGAAGAGGTCAGCATGACGCCTGATCTTGTTACACTTTCTGTGGGAATCGTCCCAGATGGCACTGATGAACTTTCAAAAATGCTCAAACTGCCGGTTACCTCAAACGGTTTCTTCCTAGAGGCTCATGTAAAATTGCGTCCTGTTGAGGCAGCTGTTGACGGAATATACATATGCGGTCTCGCTCATGCACCTAAACCTGTGGAAGAAACCATTGCCCAGGCTCAGGCTGCCGCAGCCAAAGCTGCCATGCCTCTTGTGCAAAGATCTGTTACAGTTGACCCCATTGTGTCAAGTGTTGAACAGGAGAACTGTATTGGTTGTGGTATTTGTGTCAGCCTCTGTCCTTATGGTGCAATCCAGATGGAGAAGGTTGATAAGAAACGTAAGGCAAAAACGGTTTCAGCTTCCTGTAAAGCATGTGGAATCTGTGCCTCCCGGTGTCCTACATTTGCCATATCCATGGGTGGATTCACCAATGAGCAGTTGACTTGTCAGATTGAGGCATTTGGAAATAATATTGCTAGTGAAAAGATAGAAGCTTAACCATTACTGATACGTATAAGAAAAAAGCGTAATATACGGAGAATAAAATATGTCCGATAATTCATTCAGCCCAAAGATCCTTGGGTTCCTCTGTAACTGGTGTTGTTATGCAGCAGCAGATGCAGCCGGGGTTTCGCGTTTCCAGTACCCGCCAAATCTTCGAACTGTCCGTGTCATGTGTACCGGTCGGGTTGATCCTTCATTTGTGTTAAAAGGCTTCCTCGAAGGTGCTGATGCTATATTTACAGGCGGCTGACAACTCGGTGAATGTCATTACCAGGTTGGTAATTATGATGCGATGGGAATGGATGCACTTGTAAAAAAAGTGTTAAGAGATATTGGTATAAAAGAGGAGCGCTTTTCCCTGCAATGGGCGTCTGCTGCTGAGGCACCTCTTTTTGTAAAGCTTATCACTGACTTTACTGAGAATATGAAAGAGCTTGGGCCCATTGGTGAGGCTGAGGGCCTTTCTAAGGAAGAGGTTCAAGAACGCATTCAGGCAGCCCTGGATGCCGTGTCGAGCCAGAAGGTTCGTATAAGTTTTGGAAATGCTTCCAAAGCGGTTCGCAAAGATGGAATATGGACCGCAGAGCATATTGGTGGAATCATTAACACCAAGATGGAGAAATCACTGGCATCACTTAGTAAATAAATTTCCGAAACGTTTTTCCCAGCCCTGTAATTCTCATGAATTACAGGGCTTTTTTTGTTTCTATTTCTTTTGTAAATTCTCCAAGTAAAATATCAAAACAGACCGATAAGGACGTACGCTTTTGATAACGTATAATAATTTTCGCACATTTGAGAATAAATGGTGGTCTCTGTTATGGTAAATTTGGCAATCGACCAAAATAACCAAAACCACAACAAGGGAGACCACCATGAACAATGAA
This sequence comes from Desulfobulbaceae bacterium, assembly GCA_026988015.1. Taxonomy (GTDB): domain Bacteria; phylum Desulfobacterota; class Desulfobulbia; order Desulfobulbales; family Desulfocapsaceae; genus Desulfocapsa. Next base: position 93,742 of record JALSMA010000055.1, read on the forward strand.
TATAGCAC
>JALSMA010000056.1 GCA_026988015.1 Desulfobulbaceae bacterium
CTCAAAAAGACTCTTGGATTTGTACAATTGGCCCTTTTGGTAAAAATATTGGCTAAATTTACGGACTGGCTCATGCCAGTAAAATCCATTCAGCTTGTAGCTGGATGACTTATTGAGGAAGCTCTACATACTTGGAGCCACGATGCAGGATCTTAGGAAACATAAACGCTTTGCCGTAACTAAGAAAACCCGTGCCCTTGCCCATAACAAGATCGCCGAGGTTACAAATATCAGCAAAGGTGGTCTTTCTCTGCTTTTCCTCGACAAAAGCAACACTCTTTTCAATGGTGAACTTTCCTTTGATCTTCTATGCAATGAAAAAGGGCTGGATGCCCGACAGATACCAGGAACAATAGTCTGGCACCGGGAGGGTTCCTACTCAAACATTCCAGGGATGGTCTACAGGAAAGTCGGCATTCAGTTTGGTACCCTCTCCAAAATACAGAAAAAACTGCTGACAACTCTCCTTACAGACGTCTGACTGGCAGTCGTTCAATGTGATACGGCCTGCGTATCTCCCTGTTTCAAAAAAACAATTATATTATATTCCCCATCCATGCTAATCTAATATAAATACGATATTGATGGCGTCGTAAAAAGGTCAAAAGCAGGATGGGCTTGCAGGTAAGGATAGACTCCGAGCACCTTCATATCCGAGGCAGGGAAATTTCTTATTTTCCCGGCGTACTAAGGTATGTTGAAAAGATTAGAAAATTGACCCCAAGGGAGATGAGCCTCCACGATTCCATCAATATTTTCCAACATGATGCTCAACCACAACGAGAGCAGAAATTCACCATGGCCCAACTCTTTCCTGAGCACTCTCTGAAAAAAGTTCTTTTTCTCCTGCTAAGTGCTGTTCTTCTCCTTCCTCTTCTGGCGAAGCATTGCACAGCTCGAGAAATAAAAGTGGGGGTATATGACAACAAACCCCTTATCTTTCAGGATGAACAAGGAGAATTCCAGGGTATCACCATTGATGTACTTCGATATATCGCAGACGATGAAGGCTGGAGCCTGATATTTGTTCCCGGCAACTGGACTGAATGCCTGGAAAGACTTGAAAAAGGTGAAACAGACCTTCAAGTCGCCATTGCATTTTCCCCAACCCGTGAATCCATTTTCAACTTTCCCAAAGAAACCCTGCTCACCAATTGGGGAAGACTCTATCGTAATCCCAAAGTCACAGCAAGCTCTCTCCTTGACCTGGAAGGAAAAACTGTTGCATTACAGGAAAATGACATCCATGCCACTATGTTTCTCAATCTCATGGAGAAATTCAACAAGAAATTCACTCCTGTTTTCTTTCTCACCTACAACGAAGTCATAGAACAGGTGGAATCTGGTAACGTTGATTTGGGCGTCATCAATCGAATGTATGCCATGCAGAACGCCTCCCATTATTACGTAAAACCAACCCCAATAATTTTCAATCCCATTGAGGTACGCTACGCTACGCCAAAGGATAAAGGTGAAGATATCCTCAGGGCCATAGACCACCATCTGGCATTGCTGCGCGAAGACAAAAACTCCATTTATTACAAATCCATAGAAAAATGGTTTGGCCAGGAGAGCACTGTGGTCATCCCAAGCTGGGTCAAGGCCGCTCTTCTGGGTGGAAGCGGACTCCTTCTTTTCACCTTCTTCATATCCATCGTCCTCAGGAAACAGATCTCATTAAAGACTACCGACCTACAAACCGTTTTTGACTCTTCACCCACCGCAATTTTCATCCATAATATGGATGGTACCATCATTGATGTGAACCAAACCATGCTGGAAATGTATCAGCTGACCAAGAGACAAGCACTGGAACTCTCCATTGCCTCCGATTTTTCTTCTCCCCAAAATCCTCTTCAGATGCTCCCAGCTTACTGGGATAAAGCCGACAAAGGGACTCCACAGCATTTTGAATGGCTTGCACAACGCCTTGGCGACAAATCAACCTTCTGGGTCTGGATAACCTTGAAAAAAATCCGCTATGATGGACAGGAGGTAATTTATGCCACTGTCCAGGACATCACAAAAGCAAAAGCCACCGAAGAAAAACTTGCCTCGGAGCAGGAACGGCTCGCGGTGACCCTGCGATCCATTGGTGATGGAGTAATTGCAACCGACACCATGGGCAACATTGTCTTCCTTAATGAAGTGGCTGAAGAACTCACTGGATGGAAGAACAGGGAGGCACAAGGGAAACCGTCCTCTGAAATTTTCAATATAATCAATGAAAAAACCGGTGAAAAATGTGCCAGCCCGATCCAGCGGGTAATGGAACTTGGTCGAATAGTAGGCCTTGCCAACCATACCGCACTTATTGCCAAAGATGGTACCCTGCGAAGTATTGCCGACAGTGGCGCCCCTATTCGGGATCGAGAGAGTAAAATCGTCGGAGTTGTACTGGTTTTTCGCGATGTCAGCCACGAACAAAAGATGGAAGAAGAGCTCCTCAAGATAAAAAAACTCGAATCCATCGGTGTACTTGCCGGTGGTATCGCCCACGACTTCAATAATATCCTGGCTGCAATCCTTGGCAATATCGAGCTCACCACCTACCGGATCCCGGAAGAAGACACTCACAGCTTGGCTTTGCTTAAAAATGCTAAAAAAGCCACCCAAAGAGCTACAAAACTGACCCAGCAACTCTTAACCTTCGCCAAAGGCGGATCCCCGGTAAGAGAAGAAATTCAACTCCCAGAACTTATTACCGAATCCACAGACTTTGTTCTCCACGGCAGCCAGGTGGCCTGCAGTTACAGTTTCCCAGCCGATCTCTGGCGGGTGGATGTGGACAGTGGCCAGATTGGGCAGGTTATCCAGAACATCATCCTCAATGCCAAGCATGCCATGCCTGAAGGTGGTACCATAAGCATTGAATGTGACAACCTCAATGATGCTGCCACAGAATCACTGCTCAGTGTGGATCTTGGCAACTATGTGCGAATTATCATCCAGGACACTGGTATAGGTATCCCGAAAGAAATCATAGATAAAATCTTTGACCCCTATTTTTCAACCAAACAGGAAGGGAGCGGACTCGGCCTTGCCATATGTCACTCCATTGTGAACAAGCATGACGGCTACATCACTGTTGATTCTGTTCCCGGAAAAGGAACCAGATTCACCATTTATCTTCCTGCCACGCTGCAGCAAAGCGACAGCATCAAGGAGAGTAGTGAAAAAAGATATCCTGTAAAGTCTGCACGAGTCATGGTGATGGATGACGAACAGATGCTACTTAATGTTGCCAAGGCACAGTTGGTGGTCCTGGGCCACAAAGCAATACTAGTTAAAGAGGGTGTCCAAGCCATCAACAAATATCAAGAACTGCAGGACAACGGCACACCTGTAGATCTTGTCATCATGGATCTGACCATTCCAGGTGGTATGGGAGGCCAGGAGGCAGCACACAAACTACTGCAGATAGATCCTGATGCGAAAATCATTGTTGCCAGCGGTTATTCAAATGATCCGGTGATGTCAGATTACAGTGATTACGGGTTCATGGCAGCAATTGCCAAACCCTTCAACCTGAAAGAGTTGAATGCCTCAATCACCACCGTTCTCAAGAGAGACCGCTGACACCCAACCCTTTCTTTCTGCAAAAAGAGGAAGCAATGCTCAAGAAGGCCTCGACCTGGGGCAGATCCCTGTTCTTTTTCATGGTACAGATACCAATGGAAAAAGACTCAAGCTGTGGCGCCACAGAAAGAATATCGATCTGTTCTTTCAAGGGACTCTTTTCAAGCACCAGTTCTGGTACGACAGCCACTCCACAACCAAGGGCCACCATGGCAATGATCGCCTCATTTCCGGCTACCTGAGCATAAATATTGGGCACAATGGATTTTTCACGAAACCATCTGTCAGCTCGTTCCCTGCTCAAGCCAAACTCTGCAGTAATCACAGGAGTCAACAACCAGTCTATCTGCTCCCCCTGCAACACAACTGTTTCAGGAAAAGCTGAGGGACCGATAAAAACCAGTGGTGTCTCCAGGATTTTAAAGAATTCCACCTGCTCCGGCAAGGTATCGGGAAGAGCGGCAACCGTGATGTCAACCTCTCTATTCTGTAGTTTTGTGAGGGCCAGAGCAGCATCGCCGGTTTGCAGACTAATCTGTACGCCCGGATGCACAGAACGAAATTTCTGGAAGATAACTGGCAGGATAGAGTAGGCTGCAGTCACAGAGCAGTAGATGGATATCTCCCCACCAAGCTGATCGCTCCTTGACAAGTCAGCCTGCAGCACCTCATGACGCTGCAAAACATCTTCTGCATACGTCCGAAAAACTTCCCCTGCCGAGGTGAGCCGTACTGACCTGTTGTCCCGCAGAAACAGTTGTTCACCCAGCTCCTCTTCCAGTCGCTGAATAATGCGAGTGAGCGCAGAAGGGGTTACATGGCAGGCCCGGCTGCTCTTCCCAAAATGCAGACTCCCCGCAAGGTGTTTAAAAAGTCGTAATTCCCGAATATCCATAACTAGAGACTAGCAAGTCGTTCCACATTTCGCAACACAGTGTTACAATTAATTCACTTTACGCAACAAAAGTTTCTGGTATTCTGCCTCTGTATATTTTACTGTTTTCACGTAATATTTAAAAAATATGTTTTATCAAATTATTGCAAGGAGTAACATCATGTCAAACAACTATTTTAACAGCCTTCCCCTCCGCCTCCAGCTTGAAGAACTTGGCCAGTGCCGCTTCATGGACATCTCTGAGTTTGATGGTGTAGATGCTCTGAAGGGAAAAAAAATCGTCATTGTCGGTTGTGGCGCCCAAGGACTGAACCAGGGCCTCAATCTCCGTGATTCCGGTCTTGACGTTTCCTATGCCCTCCGGGATGCTGCCATTTCCGAAAAACGCCAGTCCTGGAAGAACGCCTCTGGAAATGATTTCAACGTTGGAACCTACGGGGAGATGCTCCCCGATGCTGACTTGGTCATCAACCTCACTCCAGACAAACAGCACTCCAGTGTTATCAATGCTGTGATGCCTTTTATGAAAAAAGGTTCCTGCCTCTCCTACTCCCACGGTTTCAATATTGTGGAGGAAGGGATGCAGATCCGTGATGACATCACCGTGGTTATGGTTGCACCGAAATCACCCGGAACCGAAGTTCGCGAGGAGTATAAACGTGGTTTTGGTGTCCCCACACTGATTGCAGTTCATCGTGAAAATGATCCCCAGGGAATCGGCTGGGATATAGCCAAAGCCTACGCTGCAGGAACCGGCGGCCATCGTGCAGGCTGTCTCCAGTCCTCTTTTGTGGCTGAGGTAAAATCTGATCTCATGGGCGAGCAGACCATTCTCTGCGGAATGCTGCAGACCGGATCACTGCTTTGTTACGACAAGATGACCGAGCAGGGAATCGACACTGCCTACGCCGTAAAGCTTATCCAGTACGGCTGGGAGACCATCACCGAAGCACTCAAGCACGGTGGCATCACCAACATGATGGACAGACTCTCCAATCCCGCAAAGATCCGAGCCAACGAGCTCTGTGAAGAGATGAAAGCCATCCTCGAACCTCTCTTCCATAAGCACATGGATGACATCATGTCCGGCCATTTTTCTAAAACCATGATGGAAGACTGGGCCAATGACGATGCCAATCTTCTCAAGTGGCGTAAGGAAACCGGCGAAACCGCATTTGAGAAAACAGAGGCCGCAGACACTGAAATCAGCGAACAGGAATACTTTGACAATGGTATACTTATGGTGGCCATGATTAAAGCAGGTGTTGAGCTCGCCTTTGACACCATGGTTGCAGCTGGAATTAAGGAGGAATCCGCCTACTACGAGTCCCTGCATGAGGTTCCACTCATTGCCAATCTTATTGCCCGGAAAAAACTTTACGAGATGAATGTGGTTATCTCAGACACTGCAGAGTATGGCTGTTACCTCTTTAACCATGCAGCATTGCCACTACTTGCTGATTTCATGAAGACCGTGAACACCGATGTAATTGGTAAAACAATTGATACCAAAGATAACAGTGTTAACAATGTGGAGCTCATTGAAACCAACGAGTCCATCCGTTACACCGGTGTTGAGGCCATTGGAGAAGAATTACGCTCTTACATGAGTGCCATGAAACCGATCATCTAAGTTCTCCTTTCCTTCCGGCCGGAAGAACTGGAATCTTCCGGCCGGACGCCATACTCCTGCAATGAAACAACTCTTCCTGCCACTGGGCCTCATTCTGTCGGTTATTTTTTCTCTTACTCTGCCAGCTGGTGGCAACCTTATTGCGAACAACTACGGAACGAAAATTCTGGTATTTATCATCTTCCTTGTGAGTGGGCACCAGATCGGTTCAAAAGGGCTTGCACTAGGGAAAAACTTTACTGCCACTTTCCTTGCAGCAGCGATTATCTCACTGCTCCTTGGCCCCATACTTGGTCTGGTTACCGCCAGGATCCTCGATTTTCCTTTCTACCTAGCCACTGGACTCATCATTGCAAGCACCGTCCCTCCAACACTCTCCTCAGGAGTGATTATAACGGGAGTAAGCCGTGGCAACACCTCACTTGCTCTGTTTCTCACCATCACCCTGAACCTGCTGGGAATCATATCAATCCCCTTTATCCTCGACCTCATTCTCAAAGCCGCCGGCCCGGTTGACATTGACCAGTTCTCCCTTTTGATGAAGATGCTGTTCTTTGTTCTATTTCCCCTTGTCTCTGGAAAAGGGATAGCGAGATTCTTCAAAAACAATAACCTTTTCTCCTTTCTACCTTATGTCAATTCAAGCTGCGTCATTCTGATTGTTTACGCCTCCCTTGCCACATCCAGAGATGCTTTTGCGACCTTAACAGCACTAGAGTATGTACTGATACTCTCCGGAGTAGCCTCAGTTCATTTTCTCCTGTTGCTCACCAGTTTTGTTACGGCCATATTACTGAGACTGAACTCAGCAGATACTAAGGCCCTGGTTTTTGTAACCTCCCAGAAGACTCTGCCCATAGCTATTGCCATTCTTGCCAATATACAAATCGATACCGGTAATGCCATTATTGTCATCCTCATTTTCCACTTCTTCCAACTCTTTACCGACTCACTTCTTGCCGCCGCGGTTCAAAATCGCTGATTTCCTTTTTTACACAAGCGCGCTTTGACAAGTATATTGTTCTTTGATACTGTTATTTAGTAAAAGACTTTGCAGTCCTGATGTTACAGATTTTTCTTCACAGACAGAATTTCCTGCGTTACTACTCTAGGGAAAAACACTCTATGGTACATCAAAAACACGCTGAAAGTTCCCTCTGGCTTCGCCTGTGGCGACCTTTTTTCATGCTCTCCATCTACCAGAAATCCCTCCTTGTCCTAGTCAGTTTTCTCGTCGGATATATCTTGATAGGATTTCACAGTTATTCATTTATAAAAGACCTGAAACAGGATCTTAACCTCACCTATTCTGACAAGGAACACCTTAAAGACATCATTACCCTTCTGGATACTTATATTTTTCATGGCGCTATTCTGGTCGTTCTGGTCATGGCCTTTCTCAGTTTAACAAGTTTTCTCTGCATCCGTGCCCTTGTAGACTTCCTCGACCAGATGATCTGCTCCTTGAAGACCCTGCTGGATAATACCAACCTGAAACATCCCTGCAGCCACGGCACCCATATCCCTGTTCTCACACAGGATAAAATCGGCGAAGTGGCTTCCCTCGTCAATGGGCTGACCAGCCACATTCATAATATCTCCCTTTTCCGAAGAACCATTGAGGCGGATGAGACAGTGGAAGAAGTCTATCAACGCCTAGCCTTTGTCTTTAAAGAGACCCTGAAACTTGCCACCTTTATTATCTGGGAAGTCCAGGAAAAAGACGACACCATTCTACCGGTATACACCTGGCCCCCTGAACTGGAACATGATACCTGTACCATGGGGACATCACGCGCCTGCAGGGCAAGACGTACCGGTGAAGTTGTCTCGTCCAGCGGGTTCCCGGACATCTGTCCAGTATTCCCTCTCTCTGATATCATGACCCACAGTTGTGTTCCAATGATCGTTTCAGGAAAAGTGCTTGGGGTTGTGCAATTTTTCACCTTGTTTGTGAACAGCGAAGAGCGGGAAAACCAGCTCCTCAAAAACCAGTACCTTGCAGGATTGTATCTAGCCGAAGCCCTGCCTGTTCTCCACGCCAAACGTCTGGCCACCAATCTTCACGAAATGGCCACAAAAGATGCCCTCACCGGCCTCGCAAACCGCCGGTTCCTAGAGACAAATATCAACCCACTGCTGGCTGGTATCAAGCGCCGTAAGACATCCATGGGTGTACTCATGTGTGATCTTGATTTTTTCAAACAGGTAAATGACGAATATGGCCATGACGTTGGCGATGAGGTTCTTAAAACAGTAGCAGGAATCATGCAGGAATCTGTGCGGGCATCAGATATCGTTATCCGCTACGGAGGGGAAGAATTTCTAATCCTGCTCACCGACTGCGAGATACAAAAGGCCACCGATGTTGCAGAGAAAATAAGAGCTGCCGTAGAAGCCCAGCTTTTCCGTATCGAAAATCTCAGTATCCGTAAAACACTGAGTATCGGTGTTTCCATATATCCTGTGGATGGCGAGGGCTTCTGGGAGTGTGTCAAGCATGCCGACATTGCACTTTACCAGGCCAAGAACAGCGGGAGAAACAAGGTGCTTCGCTTCGAATCTTCTATGTGGGAGGGGGATAATTATTGATCTTTTTTATCGCAAGAAAAGAACCATCCTCTCCCATGGGAAAAATATTTTACAGGCAAATCTTGTATTTACTGGCTACTACGATCCTGCTTATAACAATAGGAATCTTCGTTACTTACAGCAGAGACTCAATGATGGCACTCTGTGGGGAATCAGTACTATTGTTCTGGCTGGCAACAGCTGTTCCTGTTATTCACCAGAGTTATGTTTGGCTAATCTGGCGTCTTGAACTTTTTTACAGTTTGTTCACATCTCGCCTCGGCCTGCAGAAAGTCATTACAATGTACGCAATCGGCTTCTCTATTCTTTTTGTGAGCAGACTCATCAGTATCACAGCGGTAGCACTCAGCGACCAGTATTCACTTGCCGTACACCCTTTACTGGCGTACCTGACAGCAGCGGTAATACTCCCAGTGGTAATGTATCTCTTCTACTCCGTAAAGAGATATTTCACCATCGAAAGATCCTACGGAATCGACCACTTCGACAAAAACTACAACGAGCCCTATGTCAAAAAAGGAATTTCCCGTATACAAACAACGGTATCTATGTCTATGACCTTATGATTCTGTACCTGCCCGGGTTACTCCTGCTCTCAAAAGCCGCTCTGGCAGTTGCATTGTTTAATGACATCTATATCTGGGTTCATTACTACTGCACCGAACGTCCTGATATGGAGACAATCTATGGCAAAGCACCTGGCTAAACAATGAACTGACCACTCCAGCCAGGCCGAAAAAGAACAAAATTATCGTAACTACCATCGCGCATGCAGTTGTTACCCGCCTTACTATTGCGGCCCCGCTGCTGTTGAGCGCGACGGTTCTGTTTCTACTTAGATTGTCCTCAAAAAGTCACAACCAACTGTTATTGTAGAGTAAAGACTTTAAAAAGGTAGTACTATATGCAAGCATACAGAGCAATACTCAACAAAAGGCTTGCACATGATACGTTACAAA
>JALSMA010000057.1 GCA_026988015.1 Desulfobulbaceae bacterium
CGCTCAAAATTTGGTAAATTTTGAGGATAGTCTAATTTCAAGTCGAAAACAGGCATTTTGTCGTCAATAGTTTAATAAATTAACAAGTTACGCTGTCTACTATAAAAAACGTTGGGACAGCAGTGACGAAATATATTAATTTGCCATAGGAATCCTGAATAACAAAAAAAGATTAAAATTCATAGAGAATATGATCCTGACTAGATATTTTCCCCGGCAATGATTTCAATGACTCGCTCAAGATCGTCGAGTGAGTAATATTCTATTTCTAATTTACCGCGGCTTCCATTTTGGACTAGGTTTACCTTAGAATGTAATTTGTTGGTAACACGATTTATAAGTGATCGTGAAAAAGATTCTGGCAAGGTTGTTGTTTCTTTTGGTTGTCTGCTTTTTGAACCCATTCGCTCCTGCTTTATCCGGGAAGTGAGCTTCTCAGCCTGACGAACGGACATTCCTTTTGCAACGATATGGTCTCTTGCTTTTCTCATTGCAGGGGTATCATCAGAAAGGCGTAATATTGCCCTAGCGTGCCCCTCCGTAAGTGTCTTTTGTGCTATATCATTCTGTATAAAATCAGGTAGTTGTAGTAACCTTAGGCGGTTAGTTATGGTAGATCTTTTTTTTCCTACCCTTTCCGCCGCCTGTTCCTGTGTGTATGAGAAAAGTTTTATAAGCTTATCGTATGCCTCTGCCTCCTCAATGGGGTTAAGGTCCTGTCGTTGCACGTTTTCTATCAGGGCAAGTTCTAGGAGTTCATCTTCCCCACTGACCTCCCGTAATACAACAGGAACCTCTGATAGTCCAGCAAGTTTGGATGCTCGTAGTCGCCTTTCACCCGCAACCAGTCCAAAAGTTCCATCTCCTTTTGAAACAACCACTAGGGGTTGAATAACACCCTTCTCCTCTATCGAACGGGCAAGTTCCTGAAGACTCCCTTCATCAAAATGTGTTCGTGGTTGAAACTGATTTGGAATAATTTTACTTAACTCGCAAGAGAAGTATTTTTCCTCCTCGTCTTCTTGATTGAATAAAAGGTCAACTCCTCTCCCTAAGCCTTTCATTTTTGCCATTTTTTCACCCTATTTCTGTCTACGTAAAAATTCATTTGCCAGCTTTATGTATGCCTGGGCACCTGTAGATTTGACATCATATTCTATCACTGACTGCCCATGACTCGGACATTCGCTCAATCTGACGTTTCTTGGGATAACCGTTTTGAAAACTTGCTCGCCAAAATGTTTTTTGATTTTCTCCTCAACCTGAAAAGTTAACCTGTTTCGTTTGTCAAACATAGTGAGAAGAAGTCCCTCAATAAAAAGTAATTTGTTGAGCGATTTTTTAACAGAGCGTATTGTACTTATGAGTTGTGCTAGCCCCTCCATTGCAAAGTACTCACACTGCATTGGGATGAGTACTGAGTCCGCAGCAGTAAGGCTGTTTATTGTTAACAGACCAAGCGATGGGGGACAGTCTATAATTATATAATCATAGTCTTCACGAATTTCCTTGAGAAGGTTCTGCAAAACATATTCCCGGTCAGGTAAAGGGAAGAGTTCCATTTCTGCAGCCGCCAAATCAATACTAGACGGGATCAGTGTTAAGGGGTGTTTCGTATTCGGTACCACCAACACATCTTTTATGGGAAGTTCCCTTGTGTAACAATGGTACAGTTGGGCTTTTTCCTGTTTCTTCCCCCCCCCGATACCTGATGTTGCATTCCCTTGTGGGTCTGAATCAACCAATAACACTTTTTTATTCTTCCGTGCCAGGGCAGCAGAGAGACTCACCGCAGATGTCGTTTTTCCCACACCGCCCTTTTGATTTGCTATGGCAATAATTTTTCCGACTGTCATTTTTACTCCCCGTTTGCACAAATGGTGAACATAGAGAAACTCTCCCTCTTTTCTATCTTATTTGGCTCACAATCACAACGGTTTTAGGAGCAATTGTTGCGGTTTTTGTTTTTCTTTCCCATAACACACCTTTTCTTGCCTTTATTCGCTCATGGGGATAAGTTGTATTTAACTGAGAATATACAATTGTTTTTATTTTGCAATGTTTCACGTGAAACATTGATTGGGTGGGATGAGTGATGGAATCTGATTTTCTGGTGGTTGGAAGTGGTATCGCGGGCCTGTCATATGCATTGAAGTGTGCTGCATTGGGTTCAGTGGTGGTAGTGACAAAGAAGAAAGATGTGGATACGGCAACTAATCTCGCGCAGGGGGGCATAGCTGCAGTAATGGAGGAGAAGGATACACTTACCTCCCATATTGGTGATACGTTGGAGTCTGGGGCTGGTCTTTGTGATGAAGCCGTTGTGGAGATGGTGGTGGGGGCAGGTCCGCGGAGAGTGTCAGAGTTGGTTGAAATTGGGGTAAAGTTTGTAAAGGATAGTGGGAATAGTTCTGGGTACTCTCTTGGTAGGGAGGGGGGACATAGCCACAGGCGAGTGGCGCATGCCAATGATTTAACAGGAAGGGAGATTGAGCGAGCCTTGCTTGGAAAGGTTCGAAAGAATAGTAACATAGAATTGTTGGAAGAGCATGTTGTTGTAGACCTTCTCATGGTTGATGGTGAGATGTACGGGTGGAAGGAGGGTGGGGGACAAAAGTGTGTCGGAGCCTATGTGATGTTCGATGGGGTTGTAGAACCTTACCGAGCAAAGGTGACTGCACTGTGCAGTGGGGGTGTGGGAAAGGTCTATTTGTATACAACAAATCCTGATATTGCCACTGGAGATGGTGTAGCAATGGCCTTTCGGGCAGGGGCAGAGGTGCAAAATATGGAGTTTGTACAGTTTCATCCAACATGTCTGTATCATCCAGAAGAAAAAAATTTCCTAATATCGGAAGCGGTAAGGGGTGAAGGTGGAATCCTCATTGGCAAAGATGGTGAGCCTTTTATGGAAAAATATGATCCACGCAAGGATCTAGCAACTAGGGATACAGTGGCGAGGGCGATTGATAAAGAAATGAAGGAGACTGGAGAGGATTGTGTTTATCTCGACATTACTGGTCGGGATCCTGAATTTATAAAGCAACGGTTTCCAACGATATTTGAAAGGTGTCTGTCACATGGCATTGATATAACCAGGCAACCTATACCTGTGGTACCAGCCGCGCATTATATGTGTGGTGGGGTGCGTACCGATCGTATGGGAAAAACTACCATACCGGGACTCATTGCCCTTGGGGAGACTGCATGTACAGGTTTGCATGGAGGGAATCGTCTCGCGAGTAATAGCCTTTTGGAGGCTGTCGTTTATGCTGACAAGGCTGCTGGATTCTGCAAGGCAATATGGAGCAATTTGAGAAAGACTGAATTACCGGTGGTTGATCGGTGGAAATGTGGCGATGCGAGGAATCTTAGTGAGGAAATTCTCATCAACCATAACTGGGATTCAATAAGAAGGCTGATGTGGAATTATGTGGGTATTGTAAGGTCAATGGAGCGACTTGCACTAGCGAAAAAACGCATGGATTTTATTTATGCGGAAATAGCGCAACACTATAAAGAGTATTATGTGACACCGAATATGATAGAATTACGTAATATAGCATTGAATTCATTATTAATAATTCAATCTGCTATACATAGAAAGGAGTCCCGTGGACTCCATTTTGTGATTGACTATCCAGACAAACTTCCATTTCCAAGTCAAACGATATTCAAGCGAAAAGGAAGTTCAATTAGCTGGGATATTGAAATAATTAAGGAGAGAAGCAATGAGTAGGAAGTATGTAATCTCAGTTATGTCAAAAGACAGACCGGGTATAATTGCAGATATAACCACTGTAATTTATGACCTTGGCGGAGATTTGGCCGATTTGAATCAATCAATACTTGGTGGTTATTTTACTATGATTCTTATGGCAGAGTTTGACGGTCCTGTTACGAGGAAGATTCTGTTAACTCGGTTTTCCGAGATACAGTCTGAAACTCCGGTTGCTGCACTGATAAAAGAGGTCAAAGAAGTTATGTACGGTAGCCATGGTAGACTGCCAGATGATACATTTGTGGTAACGGCTCAAGCGGATAACAGGAAAGGGCTTGTTAAGACTTTGGGTGATTTTTTTTATAGTAGGAATATCAATGTGTTAGATTTAGTTACGGCTATTGATAAAAACTGTTATACCATGATATTTCAGGTTGACTTGAGTCAGGTTGACTCAATGAAAAGTTTGCGAAGTGAGTTAACCTCACTAGGAGAACGTGAAGAGATGGAACTTGTGCTGCAGCATAATGACATCTATATGGCAACAAATGAGGTCGGTACCGCACTTGAAACAATAATAGGGGACTAGGAGAGTATGCTTCGCTCAGATCAAATAATGGCAACAGTAGAGATGGTCCAGAAAGAAAATCTTGATGTTCGAACGGTCACAATGGGAATTAATCTGCTGGACTGCAGATATGGATCAGTGAAAAAGACCTGTGAAATAGTAGAAGAAAAGATTGCAAGATTTGCGGGAGATTTTGTTGAAAAGTGTGATGAAGTGGCTGTGAAGTATGGAATACCTGTAATTAACAAACGAATATCTGTAACTCCTGCAGCGCTGGTAGGTGCAGGTTTTAGCAGCGATGATTTTGTGAAACTTGCAATAAGTCTGGATAGAGCAGCTGCACAGGCAGGTGTGGATATTCTTGGAGGATTTACAGCCCAGGTTGAAAAAGGAATCACGGTCACAGATAGGGCTTTCATAGAATCAATTCCCAAAGCCCTGGCGGGGACAAGCAGACTTTGCGCATCGATCAATGTTGGTTCCAGTCATAAAGGGATTAATATGGATGCTGTAGCTATGATAGGGAGGACTATTAAAGATCTTGCAGAGGAAACTGCGGATAGCGGCGGTTTTGGAGCAGCAAAATTTGTAGTTTTCTGTAACCAACCCGGTGATAACCCATTCATGGCAGGTGCAATCCATGGAATAGAGGAAGCAGAAGTGGTGCTGAATGTCGGTGTTTCAGGCCCCGGGGTTATTGCAAGATCATTGAAAAAGACCATAGCTAAAAGGGGAACGGATAATTTAAAGCTGGATGATATCGCAGAGGAAATTAAACAGATTACCTTCAGAGTAACACGATGTGGCGAGCTCATTGGGCGTCAGGTGTCAAAGATTTTGGGGGTGGAGTTCGGGGTGGTTGATCTTTCGCTTGCCCCAACCCCCAAAATAGGTGACTCGGTGGGAGAAATTCTCCAGATTTTAGGGGTTGATGATGTTGGAGCGCCTGGATCTACCGCCATTGTAGCTCTGTTGAATGATGCTGTGAAAAAAGGGGGAATATTTGCTTCAAAGGCAGTGGGGGGCTTGAGTGGTGCCTTTGTACCAGTTATGGAGGATGCTGTGTTGGCAGAGGCAGTGGGAAAGGGTGCCCTTACCATTGAAAAACTAGAAGCTCTAACCTGTGTCTGTTCGGTTGGGTTGGATATGGTGCCTATTCCAGGAGATGTTGATGCAGCGACAATTTCAGCAATTATTGCAGATGAAATGGCAATAGGGATGATCAACAACAAGACGACAGCGGCACGTTTAATACCGGTACCCGGGAAAAAGGCGGGAGAGGTTGTAAATTTTGGGGGGCTTTTTGGGAAAAGTCCAATAATGGAGGTGAGAAATGTGAATAAGTCTGGACGTTTTATTGCGTGGGGCGGACGTATTCCAGCTCCAATTCACTCTTTTAAGAATTAAGTGTTTTGAAACATAGTAATTTTTAAAAAAAAATTTAAGGATGCGCAACGAAACAGGGGAGGATTTTTACGAGTCCATCAAGGAAAGGTAATAAAAAAAAAGGCCCTTGAGTAGTTATACTCAGGGGCCTTGATCGTATGGCGTCCCCAGTCGGATTCGAACCGGCGTTGCTGGGATGAAAACCCAGTGTCCTGGACCTGACTAGACGATGGGGACGTATATACAAAAACTAAATATTTGGTGGGTCGTGTGCGACTCGAACGCACGACTCTCTGCTTAAAAGGCAGATACTCTACCGACTGAGTTAACGACCCATGGAGCAAGCCTTTATACAAAGTTGTTTTTCCCGTGTCAAGAAAAAAAGTTAAGGAAATATTATCATGGGAATGATAGAGTTGTCAAGCAGAGCTTTATCATAATATCACAGGTGCAGGCAAAGTGACCGGCTGGAGATTTGATGTGACCATGGTGATTGAATGGAGTATATTGATAACTCGTTAATTATCAGTAATTTCAACAGGGAAAATGAATGGGATTTATAAAAGGAACAGCCAGTTATGTCCGTTTCGCGGTCGAGGGAGAACTACCTGAAAATATATGGGATTTTATTGCTGACCGGGTGGTTGCATTTGCCTTTAAAGACATTGATGAAACCTACGATGAGGATTCACTGGGCTGGGTTTCTGTCAGTAATATGTTTGATACTGATTTTGACTACGCATCTTATGCATCAGGGAATTATGTGACACTTTCCATGCGTCTGGATGAACGAAAGGTGTCAGGGGCGATAGTGAAAAAATTTGTTCAGAAAGAGGAAGAGCGGATAAAAAAAGAGAAACAGATTCCCAAGATTCCGCGCAGCATGCGGGTAGAGATCAAAGAACGGGTCCAGAATGAGTTGATGCGAAAAGCGCTTCCCATGCCTTCAGTTTTTGACCTGTGCTGGAATCTTGAAAACTCGACACTTCTCTTTTTCTCGACAAATAAAAAGGCCCAGGCATTGCTTGAGGATCTATTCAAGGAGAGTTTTGGGATGACAATTATCCAGCAAATTCCATACCTCTGCGGCGAGCATATTCTTGAGGAAGAAGACGCTGATAAGTTAGTACGAATAACACCTGACATCTTCACGTAGGTTAAAATAGGGCAGAGAATAATGGATTTAGTTGATCTGATATCGGAAAAGAGATTTGTTGGCCAGGAATTCCTTACCTGGTTGTGGTGGAAGAGTGAGGAGCGGGGCGGGGTGGTAGCTCTTCCTGGTGAAGGGGATATCGTGGTTGTTTTTGAGAAACACATGCTGCTTGAATATGGTGAGGGGGACTCCAACGAAAGCTTGATATGTCGCGGACTGCAAACGGAACTGCAGGAGGCCAGAACAGGTTTGTTGATGGGGAAAAAACTTGAACAGGCGAGAATTCAGCTGGTATATAATGATTATGAGTGGAATTTCACAATGGCTGCGGCCCTGATGGAGTTTCGAAATGTGAAACTGCCCAAGACAGTGGGCGAATCAGGAAATAATGACAACCCGGAGGAACGTGAAGGAATGATTCTAGAGCGTATTTTCCTCTTCGAGGAACTCAACCGTATAGTACTTGAGCTTTTCCGGCTCTTTTTACAGATCAGAGTAGGTGCTGAGTGGCGTGAGGAGTTGCAAAAAATAAGAGAGTGGGTCAGTAGGGCGGAAAGGGCTTGATGGCATGTTGCGACATCAGCTAATACCCGAAGGGGAGGTGGGGGGGGTAAAAACATGATGGAGTCTAAAAACTCTTCATCTGCATCTTGTATTCCCTTTAGGAAGTGCCCTTGTGGTGCATTTGAAGTTTTTTGGAGTCTGCGCCTGCCTACTTAGCCATCTGGATTTTCAGAAGGCCTCCACAAATTCAGACAGTTTATAAAAATACAAATAATCCCATTATCAGTAATGAGATCAAGACGAGAGAATTATGGAGTTTGAAACTGTAATAGGGCTTGAAATTCATGCCCAGCTGAAGACAAAATCAAAAATATTTTGTGGGTGTTCAACCGAGTTTGGGGCACCCCCAAACACACATACTTGCCAGGTGTGTCTAGGGATGCCGGGAGTGTTGCCGGTTTTAAACAAAAAGGTGGTTGAGTACTCAATCAAAATGGGGCTGGCTACAGATTCCACCATCAACACCTATAATCAGTTTGCACGTAAAAACTATTTTTATCCAGATCTTCCAAAGGGGTATCAGACCTCTCAGTTTGACCTGCCCATAGTTGAGTTTGGTAAGGTGGAGATCGAGGTCAATGGTCGGAAAAAAAGCATTGGGATCACTCGCATGCACATGGAGGAGGATGCGGGAAAACTGATCCATGATGACCGGGAACCGAAATCCTATGTCGATTTAAACAGAACTGGAACCCCCCTGCTTGAAATAGTTTCAGAGCCGGATATGCGGTCCCCTGAGGAAGCCTATGCATATCTAAAGAAGCTTCATGCCATTCTGAGGTATCTTGATATCTGTGACGGTAATATGCAGGAGGGGAGTTTTCGCTGCGATGCCAACATCTCGCTCAGGCCTGTTGGCCAGAAAGAACTTGGTACTAGGAGTGAGCTCAAAAACATGAATTCATTTAAAAACGTCCAGGCGGCGTTGGAATATGAAGTGCGTCGTCAGCGTGATATTCTCCTTGACGGTGGAAAGGTTATCCAGCAGACTTTGCTCTGGGATGCTGACAGAAATCGAACTGAGTCCATGCGAGGTAAGGAGGAGGCCCACGATTACCGCTACTTTCCATGTCCCGACCTGGTTCCTATTGTTATTGATGAGGAGTGGATTGAGGTGATTAGAAAAACCCTCCCGGAGTTACCGGATGCCAGGAGGGATCGTTTTATTGAAGAGCATCATTTGCCGGAATATGATGCTATACTGCTGACGGGTTCACGTGAGCTGGCCGATTTTTTTGAGGCGGCTGTGGAGAGTGGCGGAAACCCCAAAAAGGTCTCCAACTGGATTATGACTGAGATGATGCGTGAATTGAAAGGGGCTGATATTTCAGAATGTCTGGTGAAACCTGAGCAACTCGGGGCACTGCTGAAAATGGTCGAAGATGGGATCATATCAGGGAAAATTGCCAAGACAGTATTTCTTGAAATGATGGAATCCGGACATGATCCAAAGCGAGTTGTGGAGGATAAAAATCTTGTTCAGGTATCGGATCAGGGGGAATTACTAACTATTGTGATGGAAATTATAGCAGATAACCCGGGCCAGGCAGAAGATTTTAAAAATGGAAAAACCAAATTGATGGGGTATTTTGTAGGGCAGCTCATGCAGAGGACGAAGGGAAAGGCAAACCCCAAGGTTGCCAATGAGTTGTTTGCAAAAGAACTGGCAGGGTAACAGACGGTCACGGGAGGCCAGTGGAAAAGAAAGCGTGGCAGAAAAAAGGGTTGGGACATAGACAACGCCTTCGGGATCGTTTTCTGGAGCGTGGACTGGGTGGTTTTTCAGATGCTGAAATCGTGGAGCTCCTGCTTTCCTTTGGAACTCCTCGAAGTGACTGTAAAGATCCGGCTCGAAAGGCTTTAACAGCCTTTGGCTGTCTTTCAGCCGTACTTGAGGAACCTCTATCCTCCCTTCGTAAAATTGATGGTATCGGGCCCAAAAATGCTTTTGCCATTCACTTTATCCAGGCTGTTGCCAGGCGCTATTTGAGGGACCGGCTTCAGGGAAAGCGCTACCTGCATTCTTCATCCGAGGTGAGTGATTATCTACTTCACAGTATGCGGGGCCTGAAAAAAGAGGTTTTTACTGTGATATATCTTGATTCTTCTCACGCCATAATCGATACGGAAACGGTGGCTGAAGGGACGATTAATGTCAATACTGTGTATCCGCGGGAGTTGGTAAAGGGAGCTCTACAAAAAAATGCGGCGGCAATGATTGTGGCACACAATCACCCCTCTGGCTCTCTGCAGCCTTCATCTCAGGATATGAAACTCACCAGGACCCTCTGCCTTCTCGGAAGACTGATGCAGATTCAGGTTCTTGATCATATAATTATTGGTGATGGTAGTTTTTCTTTTGCAGACAAGGGACTTATGACTGATATAAGCACCCGGTGCCAGCAAACTATGGAGACTCTGCAGCAGGAGGAATAGTTCCCGGGGAACCAGCTTGTACCAACTTCGAAGTCGGGACCAGAGTGTGCCTTGTCTTCTCATCCTTTATCCTCAGTTTCATAGTTAAATGGCCACATCTCTCTATATTCACATTCCTTTTTGTACACGTAAGTGCAACTATTGTTCTTTTAACTCCTATTCGGGGCGTGAGACACTCCAGGAACGATATGTTGATGCCTTGTGTGTTGAGATGGCTAGGTTGCGGCCAGGTAGGGATACGGGACGTCTAGAGACTGTGTTTCTGGGAGGAGGGACACCTACTCTGCTATCTCATGGTCAATTGAGTAAGCTTTTTAGGTCATTGGTGTTTCATTTTCAGTTGGCAGATGATGTCGAATTGAGTATCGAGAGTAATCCGGGGACGGTGGATATTGAAAAGCTGCACCGTTTGAAGGAGTTAGGGGTGAATCGCCTCTCTTTTGGTGTTCAGTCTTTCAATGATGGTGAGCTGAAAGGTCTCGGGCGTGTCCATTCGGCAAAAGAGGCACAGTTTGCCGTGGAGATTGCGCGGCGGGCAGGGTTTACTAATATCAGCCTTGATCTCATGTATGGCCTACCAGGGCAGACACCTGCGAGCTGGCGGGACAGTCTCGAAACGGCAGTCGCCCTGGGGGTAAACCATCTATCCCTGTATCAGCTCACAGTGGAGGAGAAAACACCGCTGGAGAGGATGCTGGCTGAGGGAACAAGAGTGTTGCCGGATGAGGAACTGTTTGCTGAGATGGATAGCATTACGGAGGATATCAGCGTACAGGCAGGGTTTGAGCAGTATGAGATATCAAATTATGCGAGAGAAGGCAGCTGCTGCCGGCATA
The DNA here is from genome assembly GCA_026988015.1 of Desulfobulbaceae bacterium. GTDB lineage: Bacteria > Desulfobacterota > Desulfobulbia > Desulfobulbales > Desulfocapsaceae > Desulfocapsa. Next base: position 10,668 of record JALSMA010000057.1, read on the forward strand.
ATATCGTTTATTGGGAAAACGGTGAATATTACGGGGCTGGAGCTGGAGCGGTTTCTTTTCTTGAGAACAGGAGAAGTCGTAACGAAAATGACCCGCTAAGCTATTGCAATCTTATTGAAAACAGCAAAACAGTTATTATGGAGAGTGAAACGCTTACCAGGGATGCATCGTTCAGGGAAACTGTGATTATGGGACTCAGGATGCATCGCGGAGTGTCTGTTGCGTCGCTTGTAAAGCGTTATGGTATTGATCTTGAGCGTTATTATGGGGAAAGCCTCACCAGGATGATAAACGAAGATCTGCTTGTGCTGAAGGACCATATTCTTCAGCTGACAAAAAGGGGTAGGGTTTTTGCTAACCTGGTCATGTCGGAACTGGTGTGAAGTGGCTGCATCGGGTTCCCTGGAGAGCAGGTAAAAAGTTCCTGATTCAATAGCAGGGAAGAATTGTGATCTCACGATATTTCCCCTTGCCGAGACGCCAGCAGGAATAACTAAGTGCTCCCTTTGTTGGAAAAAAATAAAACTCGTAAAGTTCTGTACATCCACACATTGTTTCAATATAATTAGGCAGCAGTTGGTATATTCTTCTTCAGCGGGACAAATGACTAGATCTAAACCATTTTTTTTTAGATGTGTTGCTTTGCTACTCTTGGCCGCAGTTGGTGTGTTTATAGTTATTCACAGTAATGCTATCAGGCGTCAGGTGCAGAGAGACCTGGAGAAACAGGCTCAGGTGGTGGCTCCTTCTTTGTGGAATCTGAGCCCGGCACAGTCGCAAAAATACATCAGTGTTGTAGCCGATCAGTATCAATATCACTCCCTGATAGTGAGAGATGACACTGGAGAGATATTTTCAAGGGCCGATGGGGCTCCTCTATCTGCAATGGGCAGAGTTTTTGACTCTGTAGGCCTTTTTCCGGTGAGCAGTTTTTCCACAGATATTGTCTTTAACGGGAATTCCATTGGAAGCATTGAGGTGGAATGGTACGATACATCTCTTTATGTGTATTTTTATGTTCTTGTTATAACACTTCTTTTTGTCGTTATTCTTTATCTGTATAGTCGCCTGATCGGTATTAACCTGAAACTTGAAGAAACCGTTCGCCGCAGAACAGAAAAACTGCAGCACAGCGAAGCCAGGTTTAAGGCCATTTTGAACAATCATTACCAGCTCACCGGTCTCCTTGACCCGAATGGGGTTTTGCTATCAGCAAATCCTGCATCTCTTGCCATGATACGGGAGGAGGAAGATGATATTGTGGGGCTTTCTTTTTGCGAATGTCCCTGGTGGGCTAAAAACAAAAAACTGAAAGGAAAGATTAAAGCAGCAGTTCGGGAGGCTCAGAAGGGAAATTTTGTTCGTTTTGAGGTGGAATTTGCAGATGAAACCGGAACAATGCGTACCATTGATCTTTCCCTGAAGCCTGTAGTCAATGATTCCGGTAAACTTATCTATATTGTCCCTGAAGGTCGTGACATCACTGATCTTAAAAACTCACAACGGGAAACCTTAAAGGAAAAATTATTCATTGATGCAGTAATAAAGAGTTTTCCGGGGATATTTTTCATTTATGATGATGAGTTTCGGCTCATTCGCTGGAATAAAAATCACGAGATAGAGACCGGATACAGTGCCGAAGAACTGCAGGGCAAAAGTATTCTCAGTCATTTTACTGCAGAGGATCGCGAAAAGGTAAGAGGTGCGCTTCAATCCTATGATCCACTCAATCCTTCAATGACCCTTGAACTCACTCCTGTCAACAAAGATGGCAGCACAAGACCCTACCTTTATCATGGCACCATGGTCCACATAGAGGGACGTCCTTATGTGATCGGTACCGCTTTTGATATCAGTGAAAGAAAGGTGATGGAGGAGGAGTTGCAGCAGGCGCTGAAGATGGAAGCAATAGGTACCCTCGCCGGTGGCATAGCCCATGATTTCAACAATATCCTTGCCGCAATTCTTGGCTATACCGAACTGAGTAGAATGCTTGAGGCTGGAAAGAATCCCAAACTTGCAGGTTATCTTGCCAATATTAACAGCTCCACACTCAGGGCCAGGGATCTGGTTCAGCAGATTCTGACCTTCAGCAGGAAGGGGGAACAGGAGCGTGCTGTCCTTGAAGTATTGCCCCTGATCAAGGAAACCCTGAAAATGCTTCGCTCCATTATTCCTGCAAACATTATTATCAGGGAAAACCTGCAAAGTACAGATGCTGTGATCCTTGCCAACCCAACTCAGATACATCAGCTGCTTATGAATCTGTGTACAAACGGGTACCAGGCCATAGGGTCTGACAATGGAACCATCTGCATCAGTCTGAAAAGTGTTATGCATAACGTACCAGACAGTGCGGATGGGGAGGTTACACCCTGTCTTCACCTGCAGGTTGCAGATGATGGTTGTGGGATGGACAGCGTGACTCTGGAGAAAATTTTTGATCCTTACTTTACCACCAAGGGAGTGCAGAAGGGGACCGGGCTTGGTTTGTCCCTGGTGCATGGCATCATAGAATCGCATGGAGGGACGATAGCGGTGGAGAGCACTCCGGGCCAAGGAACAGTTTTTGACATCTATCTTCCCCTGGTTGACAGAACGGATGAGAAAAGGAGTCACCTGCAACAGCAGGCGACGGCAATCAGCAGTACCGAGTACCACCTGCTCTGTGTGGATGATGAAACAGCCATTCAGGATATATTTAAAGAGTATATCTCGGGGATGGGCTACAAAGTGACCTGTCTCAGTGATCCTGTTGCTGCACTGCATGAGCTGCAGCAGTATCCGGAAAAATTTGACTTACTGATAACAGATATGACCATGCCCCTGATGACCGGACGGCAGCTTGCAGAAAAAATACTTTCCCTGAATCCTGATTTTCCAATAATTATCTGTACCGGATTCAGTGTGGAAATTGACAGGGAGCAGGCATTGGCCATAGGAATCAGAGAATATATAGAAAAGCCTGTTGATTTCAACAAACTTTCACAGGCAATCGGTCGGGTGCTGGAAGAGAATGACAAACAAACGCTATAGTATTCTATTGTTTCTTTTATGGGCAGGGATCTCTTTTTTTCCTCAGGTTTGTATCGGGGGGGAGGGGAAGTTGCAAGTGACCTTTATTGCCATATCCACACCAGAGGAAAAATTCTGGGGAAGTATCATTTCCATGGCACAGGCGGCTGCTGATGATCTCGATATCGACCTTGAAATTCTGTATGCCGAGCGAAACCATATCGAAGCAGTGGAGCTTGCCCGGGAGGTGAGTAACCGTGTTGAAAAGCCTGATTATCTCATTGTTGTCGGTGAAAAGAGGATCGGAGGAAAATCACTGGCATTGGCTCAGAAGGCTGGTATTGATACCATGCTTTTTGGTGACCTCACAGAGGGAGAGAAACGACAGTTTGGCCGGCCTCGTCAACAGTTCAGTCACTGGATTGGCAGTCGGAGTGTGGATGATTTTTGCCTGGGGAGAGAAGCTGCACTTGCCATCATTAGCCGGGGATTTCGACAGGAAATGACTGATAATGAAGGATTTCTGAACTTAATTGCCTTAGCTGGGGTTGAGGCTACTGTATTTGGTGACAGACGGGTACGCGGGCTACTTGATGCGCTTCAGGATGACAGAAAGACCCGTCTTCTTCAGGTGGTTCCTACAGATCTTACAGAGGAGGATGGCTACCGGATCACCAAGGGGTTATATCATCGTTATGAGACGCGGTTTGGCAAGAAAATTGGAGCCATCTGGGCTGCCAACAGTCAACTGGCCCTTGGGAGTATCAGGGCGACAAGGGAGATGGGTTTGGCTGCTGGTGAGGATTTTGTTGTCTCTGGTATCGGCTGGGAGCCGGAGGCCCTTGAAGGTATTGCTGCTGGTGATCTGCTCACGGTGAACGGGGGCCATTTTGCCGATCTGGCCTGGATTCTGGTGATGCTCTACGACTATCATCATGGCATTGATTTTATAGATGATGACAGCAGTGGCGGCAGTTACTCTCTGAACCGGGAGAACCTGGATGCGTATCTACAGCTGTTTGGGTCCGGAGACTGGCAGCAGATCGATTTCACCCGTTTTTCCAAAGTACTCTCTCCTGAAATAAATGTTTATAACCTTAATTTTGATGGTATCATGGCGCAGTTTGCAGAGGGCTCCAAGATACTCTACTAATTCTCGGTTGTTTTATTTTTGTTTCTGTTCCCGGTTCCGGGGAATTACTCTTTTATGGTCACCCATTGACAATATGGTCACTTATGTGACAAAAACGAATATTAATGGAGGGTCGTGGTGTTGGCGTTGGGTGTTTCTTCTGTTGATGTCCAGGGTAATATATTGAATTTATAGTGTAAAAAAAATAATTATTCTGGCATGGTGTTCGCTATTCTCTTTTTGCACAGTCTTTATTACAGAGGAGAAGGAGCAGTGAATAGCAATGCGAAGCATTTAGCCAAGGTTATTGATACAACGCTGAGGGAGGGGGAACAGAGTCCCGGGCTGCATTTTGATGTCGAGCTAAAGAGAGAGATCCTGAAGGGGTTGGTTGAACTCGGTGTTGATGAGATCGAACTGGGGATAGCAGTAAGGGAAAACGGTTCTCTTAAAGAGCTTGCAGAATACGTTCACGCGGTGTATCCAGGGCAGAATTTTTCCCTGTGGTGTCGTTGTCTGCAGGAAGATATAGACTTTGGGACCTCTTTGAAACCGGATTGCCTGGCCCTGTCAATCCCTGCATCGGATCTTCATCTTCAGAAAAAGCTGGGCAGAGACAGAAAATGGGCTGTGGAACGGCTCAGGGAATCGGTATGCCGCACCTTGGAATCAGGGGTTTCCCGGGTGGCTGTCGGGTTGGAGGATGCAAGCCGTGCTGATCCTGATTTTATCCTGGAACTTGCCCATGCAGCCCGTGAATCTGGGGCTTTTCGGCTCCGTCTTGCTGATACGGTTGGAATTGCGACACCAGCGATGATTGGTGGGATGCTTGCAGGGGTGCAAGAGGTGGGGATTGAACTTGGAGTGCATTGTCACAATGATTTTGGAATGGCCACAGCTAACACCATCACAGCTTTTGAGAAGGGTGCGCTGTGGGGTGATGTCACTATCCTTGGTCTTGGTGAGCGAACCGGTAACAGTAGGTTGGAGGAGGTGCTTTCCTATCTGGTGCTGCAGAGAGGGAGCGAACGGTATGATCTCCAGGAGATGGTGCAGTTGTGCCGGAATCTTTCTCGAAAGTTGAAACGTGAGATCGTCCCTTGCCAGCCCATAATAGGAGAGGAAATTTTTTCCTGCGAAACCGGAATGCACCTCCAGGGGCTTCTGGCTGATCCCGCAACCTATGAACCTTTTAATCCGGAAAGGGTTGGTGCCAGGAGATCTCTTCTTATTGGAGCGCAGACGGGCCGACATGCTATTGCCTCTGTTTTTGATCGTCTGGGCCTGGTGCGACCGTCGGCACAAATGTTGAAGGAACTCACCAACCTGGTCCGGCGGGTGGCCAGGCAGCGGCAATCTTTTTTAAATGACCATGAAGTAGTGGCACTGTTCAGTTGCCATTTTACCAAGCAGTCCTGATTAATACCTGTTCATTGAAGGATTTTTCCGTAGCTCTTTGTTGATGCTAAGAGTTTTACCATTGAAATATCAACTATATGCGTCTCAGTGACATTTCCTGCGTGATGTTTACAGTAAAACTTTTCACGCTCATCTGGCCCTTGCGGAAACCTTTGTCTTTGCTGCCGAAATTGCAGATATTCTTCCACCCAGGAAGAGATAAGTCCTGAACCCTATGGAAACCGATATGAGCACGCTTCACCGGACAATATTTCTTTGAACAGCATCAGCAACTGGGTGCAAAACTTGTTGAATTTGGCGGTTGGGAAATGCCGATACAGTATCGGGACTGGATAATAGCAGAACATATGTTCATCCGGGAGTAAGCAGGCCTTTTCGATGTTTCTCACATGAGTAGGTTGGTGCTGAGGGGGCAGGGAAGTGTGACTTTTCTCCAGCATGTGTTGACCAATAATGCTGAGGCACTGTCTGTGGAGGAGATCCAGTATACTCTGACCCCCTCACTACTCTCTTAAGCTGTTGATGACAATTTTTCTACTGGGTCCGATTCCAGCCAGTGGCGAGGTGCAACTCTATCAATGGCTGGGAGGACTATGGCCTGAAAACGCTGCAACCAGTCCTCACTTCTTTTACCATCTTCCACTGCAACTATCTGGTCACTGAGAACTGCTGCTTCCTGTACATCATGGGTCACCAGGATGATGGGGATATTGAGCTGTTTTTTGATGTTCAGTATAGTCTGCTGCAGGGAGTGTCTGGTCTTGATGTCAAGCGCCGAAAAGGGCTCATCTAGAAGGAGCATCTCGGGTTCTGAGGCTAGTGCCTGAGCCAGTGCTGCCCGTTGTCGTTCGCCGCCTGAGACGTGGGCAGGTTTTTTAGAACTGAGGTGGCTGATCTCCATAAGTTCAAGCAGAGGAGTTACCAAGGAAGGATTTATGCAGCCAAAGGCCACATTTTTGTACACGCTCAGGTGCGGAAAGAGGCTGGCTTCCTGAAACACATATCCCAGCTTTCTGCTGCGCGGTTCCAGGTAGATATTTTTGCTGCTGTCAAGGAGGGTTTTTGATCCAAGCACAACTGTTCCAGAATCAGGCTTGTCGAGGCCGGCCAGGATACGGATGATGGTGGTTTTCCCTGATCCTGATGGTCCTGCAAGGGTCAGTAACTCTCCTGCCGGACATGAAAATGTCAGGTTAAGGTCGAAGTGGGCCAGTTTTTTGGTGATTATTGCATTAAGCAGCATGGTTTTTTCTCTCCAGAATATTTACAGCCAGCAGGATGAGATAAGAGACCAGCAGAAGGGCAATGGAGAGTTGCCAGGCTTCCTGATAGCGCATGGCTTCCACGTATTCAAAAACGGCAATGGAGGCGACTTTTGTTTCGCCGGGGATGGATCCTCCAATCATAAGAATTACCCCGAACTCTCCCATGGTGTGGGCAAAGCAGAGGATGGCGGCACTGGCAATTCCAGGCAGGGAGTTTGGCAACACCACTCTGAAAAAAGCAGAGAACCTGGAACAGCCAAGGACAGAGGCGGATTCCAGAAGACGCCGGTCAAGTTTGGCAAAGATGCTTTTTAAGGGCTGCACCGCGTAGGGAATACCATGAAGCATAGCTGCAATAACGATGCTGCCGAAAGTGAAAATGAGCGGACTGCCAAGGGAACTTTGATGAAGGCGTCCCACCACCCCTTCTGGACCCATAACCATAAGCAGAAAAAATCCAAAAACAGTGGGGGGGAGTACCAGTGGCAGACCCAGTAGGGATTCTACAAAGGTGATACCCCGCATTGGATAAAAGACAAGGATGTAAGCCAGAGGAGCCGCAACGAGAAGTAACAGCAGGGTGGTGATTCCGGCAAGCTGCAGAGAAAGGACAAGAGGTGTGTAGTCCATGACTAGAGATACCCGTGCCTGCGGATAATGTTTTGAGCCGGTTCTTCAGTGAGATAGGATTGAAAGTTTTGAGAGAGGTTCTGGTTTTTTGCATGTACGATAACACAGCCCCACTGCTCAATGGGGGGACTTTCAGGTATTGGCCAGTACTGGCCTTTTTGTCCTTCCTGAGAGAGGGCCTGTGACAGGGCAATGAACCCGAATTCTGCAGCACCGGATTGGGCAAAGAGAAAAGTCTGTCCCACGGATTGGCCATATACAAGATAGGGTTGCAGTTCTTTTAGCAGTTTCAATTGATGCAGGGTCTGTCTTGGAACTTTGCCGTACGGTGCAGTTTCCGGATTTGAAATTGCTATCTTTCCGACCTGTTCCGAAATGATATCCTGCCATGAACTGTCAGCAGAATGGTGATACCTGCTCCAGAGCACAACCTGTCCTGCACTATACTGAAAAGGGGGCTCGCACAATCCTTTGCCGTATAACAGGAAAGGACGCTCTTTGTCAGCTGAAAGGAAGATATCATAGGGGGCACCCTGAAGTATCTGGGCATAGAGTTTTCCCGACGAACCGAAGCTGAGGGTGGTTCTAACACCCTGTTCTTCTCTGTACATTTTGGCGAGTTCTTCAAGAGGACGTATGAAATTTGCAGCAGCAGCAATGAAGAGATTTTCTGCTGCAAGAGATGGAGCAGCGCAGAGAATTGCGACAAGCAGGGCAACAGCAAGAAAGGGTGATGATTTCACAGCTTGTTTTGAAGCCATTTACTACTCTCCTCATCAAGAAATTGTTCCATTTTTTTCTGGACCTTCCAGAACAGCTGCAGCAGCCTGATTCCAGTTTCGCTGAGTATTGCTCCCCCTCCCTGGTTGCCGCCCCGCCTGGTAATAACCACGGCTGTTCCAGTTTGGCGGTTCATGGATTTCACAAGGTTCCAGGCATGTTTGTAGGACATCTTCATCTCTGTGGATGCCTTACTTATGGAGCCATGGAGCTGGATCTTTTCAAGAAGGACAGCACGCCCGTAGCCGACAAGTGTTCCTTCCTCACCTTCAAGCCAGATCCGGCCATGCCAGCCGGGCTTGGGTTTTAATTGTTTCTTTTTATGTCCCATACTCGTTGTGTACAGTAAAGCATATTGCCTGTAAAGTTTAATGAGGTATTGGTTTACTGCTCAAGCGCAAAACGTGGCTTTTCCAGGTTGAACTTCTTTATCCGATAGCCAATCTGGCGCTGCGTCAGGCCGAGTTCCCTGGCTGCCCGGGCCTGGACCCAGCCGTTACGCCTGAGAGATGCCTCGATTTCCTTTCGTTCAATATCCTGCAGGGATCCATGGCCTACAACAGGAGCTTGTTCCGACGCCACAGCTGTGTCCACTGGAGTGGCATGTCTAGGATTAAAGGTCATGTGTTCTTTGAGATCAGCAGGTAGAATAATGGCATCGTCGGCCAGGATTACAATGCGTTCAATGAGATTCTGCAATTCACGAACATTACCGGGCCAGTCATAGCTCACTAAAAAGTCCAGTGCTGTGGCACTGAGCAAAATATTCTTGTCATTTCTGGTATTGCTTGAGAGCAGAAAGTGCTCGATAAGCAGAGGGATATCATCACGTCTGTGCCTGAGAGCTGGCAGGTTCAGGGGAAGGACGTTTAAACGGTAGAAGAGGTCGCTGCGAAACAGCCCCTGATCCACATTGCCCTGCAGATTGACATTGGTTGCGGCAATGATTCTTACGTCAACGCTGATGGTGCGGGTGCCACCGATGCGTTCAAATTGTTTTTCCTGAAGAACTCGCAGCAATTTTGACTGGAGCAGAAGGGGGAGTTCCCCTATCTCATCCAGGAAGATTGTTCCGCCGTCTGCCAGTTCAAATCTGCCGGGTTTTGAGGTTGTGGCCCCGGTAAAAGCACCTTTGTCATGGCCAAAAAGTTCACTTTCGAGGAGATTTTCAGGGAGCGCTGCGCAGTTAACCTTGATAAAGGGTTTATCATTGCGACCGCTTGCCTCGTGGATGGCGCGGGCGGCGAGTTCCTTGCCGGTCCCTGATTCTCCAAGAAGGAGAACCGTTGCCTGACTGGGTGCCACTTTTTCTATGGTCCAGTAAACCTCCTGCATGGGTTCGGAGTTGCCAATGATATAGTGGCGGTTAAAGCGGCTGTGCAGCTCGGCCTTGAGTGATTTGTTTTCCGCCATGATCCGTTCTTCCTGCCTGGCGATGGCATGGTGTAGCACCAGAAATTGACCTATGAGGGTGGCCAGGATCTCAAGGAAGCTCATATCCTCTTCAAAGGAAATCTCAGGGCCAAAGAGGCGGTCAACGGTGAGTACACCCACCGGACTCTCCTCAACTTTCACAGGAACTCCGAGGAATGAGTGTTCTTCTTTTCTGATCCGGTTCCTTGCCCCTGTTCTGTTTAAAAAGAGGGGGTCGCTGTGAATGTCCGGTACTATACATGCTGATCCGGATTGAAAGATCTGACCGCAGATTCCTTCTGACATCCCATATATTCCACGCTGTTCCTCTTCCACACTGAGACCATAGGATGCTTTGATCGAGAGGCGTTTTCGAATGGGATCGTGTAGCACCAGGGTGGCCCTCTCCATCTGTAGTGTATCATGAAGTACCTGTAGTACTCTGCTCAAGGTGGTGTCGAGGTGGACTGCACGCCCTATCAGTTTACACACCTCTGAGAGTGCTTTAATTTTGAGTGTTTCCACATGGTGACGGGGGGGGGATGAAGGGCTGCTATGTATATCTGACATCATTTTCAGTCTCCTGGTTTTCGTCTTATCTTCAACAACGCACTAAGCATAAATGGTGCCATTGTTGTAATTGGCTGAAAATATGGACAAATGGTTGGTGGTGGCCCCAGGTGCCCCATCAGTTTGTTACAAAAATGTGGTCTTGTTGGGAGTGAAATGTACTTTTTTGTATCTTATTCTACATATTGGATCTCAGGGAAATCCTTGTATCTGTGAGAATTGTTATTGGTGCGGTGTCACGTACTACCTTTTTGTTCCATTCATTCCATAATGTCCTGTTTAACACCAAAGGAGTTCGGATGAAGGTTAGTCTGAAAATGGCTTTTGTGTCTGTATGTTCCTGTAATATCGATTCGATGTCCATTTTTTAGGAAATGGCATGTTAATTGATAAAGGGAGTGTGACAAACGGCAACTGAATCTCTCTTGGAAAAGAGAATGTTTATATAAATCTGGCAGCACAAGAGGATATGCTGCCGCAGATCCTGGAAGGAGAAAAACATGAGAAAAGTAGCTATCTATGGAAAAGGCGGTATCGGAAAATCTACCACAACACAAAATACTGTGGCTGGGCTTGTTGAGCTTGGTCGGAAAGTGATGGTTGTTGGATGTGACCCCAAGGCGGATTCAACACGTTTGCTTCTAGGTGGTATGGCACAGAAATCTGTTCTTGATACCCTGCGTGAGGAAGGTGAAGACGTCGAACTTGAGGATATCAGAAAGGAGGGATATGGAGGTACTTGGTGTGTTGAATCCGGTGGCCCTGAACCGGGAGTCGGTTGCGCTGGTAGGGGAATCATAACATCCATTAACATGCTGGAATCCCTAGGTGCATATGAGGAAAGTGAAGGGCTTGATTATGCATTTTACGATGTACTTGGCGATGTTGTCTGTGGTGGGTTTGCCATGCCCATTCGTGATGGAAAGGCAGAAGAGATTTATATTGTTGTCTCAGGAGAGATGATGGCCATGTACGCAGCCAATAATATTTGTAAGGGAATTGTTAAATTTGCCCAGTCGGGTTCTGTTCGTCTTGGCGGATTGATCTGTAACTCTCGTGCAGTTGACAATGAAGCTGAGATGATAGAAAAACTTGCCGAGATGATTGGAACGCAGATGATCTATTTTGTGCCGCGCGACAACGATGTTCAGAGGGCAGAAATAAACAGAAAAACGGTTCTTGAATGGAATCCTGAGGTTCCACAGGCAGATGCCTATCGCGGACTTGCAAAGGCCATTGATGAAAATGAGACCTTTGTTATTCCAAAGCCCCTTGAGATTGAAGATCTTGAAAAACTGCTCATGGATTATGGCCTGATGGAAGCTGCCTGACGGGAAACACCATAAAGTAAATACTATGGCCCATTTCAAAAACAATGAAAAAAGTGGCAGCCGGGCTGACCACAACGCTGGAGATACAATTATGATGCTTATGATTCGTTCAATTATTCGTCCCGAGAAGGCTGATGCTGTTATGACAGCTCTCATGGATGCAGGATTTCCTGCTGTAACCAAATACGCTGTTGCCGGGCGCGGTAAACAGCGTGGTATCAAAATAGGGGATATTACCTACGATGAGCTTCCCAAAGTGATGCTGATGAGTGTTGTGGACGCTGGAGATAAAGAATTTATTATCGATACCATCATGGATGCTGCCCGGTCTCCTGGTAAGGGAGCTTTTGGTGACGGAAAGATATTTGTCACAGAAGTGGAGGAATCCTACACCATTAGCTCAGGTATCAAAGAGACCGGGAAAAATATTGAGGAGGCTGCTGCATGAAAGAGGTCATTGCCGTTGTGCGAATAAATATGATGAACCAGACCAAGCAGGCACTTTCGGACTGCGGTGTTGATGCCTTTTTTGCCCATGAAGCTCATGGGCGTGGAAAGGGATTTGTAAATCCCCAGGTTCTTGAAGGTGTCGAACAGGGTTACGAAGAAGCGGCTTCCGTCCTGGGCGAGAAAGGGAAGCTATATCCAAAGCGTTTACTCACTGCGGTGGTTGATGACAGTATGGTCAAGTGTGTGGTGGATACCATTATCAGCACTAACCAGACAGGAATGCCGGGAGACGGGAAAATCTTTGTTATGCCAGTGTTCGATGCGGTTAGAGTGAGAACAGGAGAAACAGGCGAAGAGGCCATTAAGTAATCCTCAACTATCAAAAAAGTAAAAAGGGAATCATCCAGACTATAAGGAGTATGGAAATGGCAACATCGACTGCGTCAAAAAAGGTGCAATGGACGCCCACTGATGTCAAAGCGGAATTATTGAAAAAGTATCCGCCCAAGGTGGCTCGTAAACGTGCTAAACAAATAATGATAAACGAAACTTCTGATGGAGAGATCTCTCCTCAGATAACAGCAAATGTTCGTACTATTCCTGGTATTATAACCATGCGTGGCTGTACCTATGCAGGTTGTAAGGGCGTTCTCATGGGGCCCACCAGAGATATTGTCAATCTGGTGCATGGGCCAATTGGTTGTGGTTTTTATGCCTGGCTTACCAGACGTAACCAGACTGATGCCGGAGCTGATGGGGAAAACTATATACCATATTGTGTATCAACGGATATGCAGGAGCAGGACATTATTTTTGGTGGAGAGAAGAAGCTGGCTTTGGCCATACAGGAAATTTATGACATTATGCACCCGAAAGCCATTGCAGTGTTCTCAACCTGCCCTGTTGGTTTGATAGGGGATGATGTTCATGCCGTGGCCAAAAGCATGACGGCAAAACTGGGTGACTGCAATGTGTTTGCTTTTTCCTGTGAAGGGTACAAGGGCGTAAGCCAGTCGGCTGGTCATCATATCGCCAATAACCAGGTATACAGGCATGTCATTGGCGAAAATGATGAGCCGGTGAAAGGTGAGTACAAGGTAAATCTTCTCGGTGAATACAATATTGGTGGTGATGCGTTTGAAATTGACAGGATTCTGGAAAAATGTGGGATAACACTTACCCTGACTTTTTCTGGAAATGCAACCTATGATCAGTTTGCCACTGCACATCAGGCAGATTTGAGCATGGTCATGTGTCATCGTTCTGTCAATTATATTGCAGATATGCTGGAAACAAGTTTCGGAATCCCATGGATAAAAGTGAATTTTATCGGAGCGAATTCCACTGCCAAATCTTTGAGAAAAATTGCAGCTTATTTTGAAGATCAGAAACTGATTGATCGTGTGGAAGAAGTTATCCGGGAAGAGATGCTTGATGTTGAGGTTGCTGCCAGAGAAGTACGAAGTAGGACAGAAGGGAAGACGGCTATGTTGTTTGTTGGCGGTTCCAGGGCGCACCATTATATAGAGCTTTTCAATGAGCTTGGGATGAAGATCCTTTCCTCAGGATACGAATTTGGACACCGTGACGATTATGAAGGTCGACAGGTTCTTCCAAACCTGAAAGTAGATGCTGACAGCAGGAACATAGAAGAAATTGAAGTTCAGCCTGATGAAAAAAGATACAAGCCACGCAAGAGTGAGGAACAGATGGCAGCTCTTGAAAAATCCGGAATGAAATTCAAGGAATATGAAGGGCTTGCTCCGGACATGGATGAAAACACTTTGATTATCGATGACTTGAATCAGTATGAAGCGGAAAAACTTGTAGAACTGCTGAAACCTGACCTTTTTTGTGCGGGAATTAAGGAGAAGTTTTCCATTATGAAAATGGGTGTTCCCATGAAGATGCTCCACAATTATGACTCTGGTGGTCCATATGCAGGATTTAAGGGAGCAGCAAACTTCTACTACGAGATCGACAGATTGCTGAGTTCAAATGTCCGGGAGTTTTTGAAAGCTCCATGGCAGGAGAACCCTGAACTGACCGGCGCGTATGTCTGGGAGTAAAGGAATCCTGGAAAGAGCTTGATCAAGATTGAAAAAAGAAACCAGGATAACAGTTTATAAAAACGTACTAAGAGGTATGTGCCAATGTTACTACGTCATACACCAAAAGAAATTGGGGAGAGAAAAGCAGTAAATATCAACCCCGCCAAGACTTGTCAACCCGTGGGAGCCATGTATGCGGCTCTCGGTATTCACGGTTGCCTTCCCCATTCGCATGGGTCTCAAGGATGCTGCTCGTATCATCGTTCAGCTCTTACCCGTCATTATAAAGAACCAATTTCGGCTTCAACTTCTTCTTTTACAGAAGGGGCATCGGTTTTTGGCGGTCAGGCCAATCTTCTACAGGGAATAAATAATATTTTCTCTGTTTATGAGCCTGACGTCATAGCCATCCATACCACCTGTCTTTCTGAGACCATTGGTGATGATCTGCCTCAGATCAGAAAGAAGGCAGAGCAGGAGGGGAAAATTCCCGAAGGGAAATATGTGATAGGAGCCTCAACACCAAGTTATCAGGGGTCTCATGTCACCGGGTTTTCCAATATGGTCAAGGCCATGGTGGATTTTTCCGAGAAGACAGAGACAAAAAACGGAAAGATCAATATCATTCCCGGTTGGGTTGAGCCTTCTGATATGGAAGAAATCAAACGCATGGCAAAACTTACCGGCGTGGACACAATTATGTTTCCAGATACTTCCGGTGTGCTCAATGGCCCTATGACAGGAGAATACAAGATGTTCCCGGATGGGGGAACCACCATAGAAGAGTTGAAGTCCACAGGTGATTCCACGGGAACTCTTGCGCTTGGTGATTGGTGCTCGGCAGACGCAGCTCGGACACTTGACAAAAAGTGTAAAGTTCCATGCAAGGTGCTGGATATCCCTTTTGGTTTGAAAGCCACTGATCGTTTTGTTGATGCGATGCGGACTGTGGCGGGGGTTTCAGTCTCCGATGAGCTGGTTTATGAGCGTGGACAGCTCGTGGATATGTTAACTGATATGCACCAGTGGACATACAAGAAAAAAGTGGCCATAGCAGGTGATCCGGATCATGTGATTGCCATGGTGGAGTTTCTTTTAACGTTGGGAATGCAACCTGTACACATTGTGACAGGAACGCCCGGCAAAAAATTTGAAAAACGGATTGAAGAACTGACAAAAGACAAGGGTTTTGAAGTGAATGTGAAAGCTAAGGGGGATCTCTTCCTTCTCCATCAGTGGATAAAGAATGAGCCGGTGGATCTTCTTATTTGTAATACCTATGGAAAATACATCGCAAGAGATGAAGATGTTCCTCTGTTGCGTTGGGGATTCCCAATTCTTGATCGTCAGGGGCATCAGTATTTTCCAACCGTTGGCTATAAGGGTGGGCTTCGTTTGCTGGAGAAGATTCTTGGCCTTCTTCTTGACCGGAAGGATCGGGATTCACCGGAAACAAAATTTGAACTTGTTCTGTAGGAGGAGCAGCAATGTATGACGGAGCATATCAGCACCATGTGAATTTGCATGTAAGGCTTCCTGTTGCTGCAAGATCAAACCATCGCTTGACAGGAGACAGCTCTGAAAAGTTTGACCCTTCTTATGCAATGTTGCCGGAAGAGGCGGCAGCTTGGGTTAGGGCTCTGCTGGAAGGGAGAAAGAAAATTCAGTCAATCGAACTGGCAGGGCCTGGAGATGTTTTCACATCAGCAAATGTTACTCTTGAATGCCTTGAGTTGTTGCAGTCGGATATTCAGGGAACTGAATGTTCGCTGACCTGTCTCGGGACGGGAGTCGCTGAGGTGGCTCCCGATCTTGCCCGTCTTGGCGTGAAAACAGTGACTTTGCTGGTGAATACAGTGGATGTTGCAACTGTACGTAAGCTGTATGACTGGATTCGCCCGGCTAAAAAGACAGTACCCATGGACCAGGCGGCTGGGATGCTGATAGAATATCAGGCTGAAGCTGTTAAGGCGTTGACGGCGGTAGGTATCAAAGTTGTGATACGAACAACAGTGTTTGCAGGAGTAAACGATGGAGAGCTGGCTGAGATCGCCGAAAGAATGGCTGAGTTTGGTGCAAGCGCTCTGGAGCTTGAGGGAGGAGAGGGGGTTGATCTTAAAAAACATGTTAAAGAACTGGCAGGGGTTCTCTCAGTAACTCTTTATGAAGCACCCTCAGAACTGACACCTCCCGGTAGCCCTCAGACCTGCAAAGAAATCAGTTTGCCGGCAGCAACCAGTGAACGTCCCAATGTAGCGGTGGTTAGTACCAATGGTATGGAGGTTGACGTGCATCTCGGCCTGGCATTGCAGGTACTTATTTATGGGCCCAGGGAGGATGGACTGCCGTGTCTCCTGATGACAAGAAAAACACCGGGTGCAGGTGGTGGAAAGGAAAGATGGAAGGCATTTGCCAAAGATTGTCTCTATGACTGCTTCGCCCTGTTGGCAACACACGCAGGAGATGCCCCCCGCAAAGAGTTTGCGCAACAGGGAATCAGAGTGATTTTGACAGAAGACAACGTTGAAGGTCTGGTTGATGTCCTTTTTGGCGGTGTAAAAAAGAAGAAATGTGGAATGTAAATCCTGCAATTGGCAAATTCGGCGTTTACGCTAACCAGCCGGAGATGCGAGATGCAATGGCGTTGACGTATTTGCATACTTCAATCCATTGATAACGAGGCAGATTTGGTAAAATTGCTAATCCCACAGGGCAAAGAAAATGAAGAAATCTATACTTGCTGAAAAAGTGCATGACAGGCCTTAATAGATGGTTAGCAACATATCTATAAACAGGAAATACATTTTTTCGTTTTGTTAAGTACAGGATTGACTTGAAAAATAGAGGAGATTTGAGTAATGGCTTTACCAGAAAGAATGATACTTGTATGCCAGTCTTTTCGCATACTTGGAGGTAAGAAAGGAATTTGTCACAAGGAAACTGACGGGTTTCTGCAGTATATAGAAGAGGAGGTACTGGATCGTGGGCTGGATTGCCTGGTCAGCGCCACTACCTGCTTGAAGCTCTGTGATAACGGGCCTATCATGGTTATCCAGCCTGAAAACTGGTGGTTTAAAGGTGTGAACAGTGAAGAGATCATTGATGCGATTCTTGATGGCTTGGAAGATGGTGTGCCTGTTGCTGAGTATCATTTAATATAACCCTTAAAGCAGGTCGAGAACTTGGTGGTGAACATTGCCCTGAGAGTGGTTCCAGGGCAATGTGATATTTCATGAAAAAAAAGAGAGATCTTCGTGTTCGCAAGGCAAAACCTTCAGATTTGAACTCCATGCTGGGTCTATTGAGCCTTCTTTTCTCCATCGAAAAAGATTTCTTCTTTAACGAGGCAAGGCAGTGTCGGGGGCTTGTGCAAATGCTTGAGTATCAGATGGCAGAAGTTCTGGTGGCCGAATCCAGGAATCGGGTGATAGGGATGTGTACCGGGCAGCTGGTGATTTCAACAGCCGAAGGTGGCTATTCTCTGCTGGTGGAGGATTTGGTTGTGGAACCATCCAGTCGTGGACAGAGGGTTGGCAGAATCCTTCTTGATAAACTTGAAAGGTGGGCAGTGGGGAAAGGTGCCACTCGCCTCCAACTTCTTGCGGATAAATCAAACAAGAAAGGGCTAGGTTTTTACACAAAGAATGGCTGGCAGCGAACAAATCTGATTTGTTTACTTAAAAAACCTGAAGTGAAGGACAATGATTTTTAACGATTCATTCGGCGGGACAAATGGAAAACAATAGCTTATCAACACTGGTTGGATTTGGGGACATAAAGAAAAAACCAGATGCCATTGATGACTGGGAGATTTTCCTCAGCGATGGTGATGCTTTTCTGCGAACAGCAGTAGGTGCTCATAAAAAAGGAAGGAAGGTTTTCAGCCCTGAAATTCTCTATAATATTGTTGCAATGGCCATTGAGAAATTTGTAATGGCGGCACTTATGCAACGGGGAGAACTTCCCTGGAATCACACCATGGGGGATCTGGTGGCGGCCATGGATGAGGTTTTCCCGGATGAAATATCCAGTATAAAAGAGGGACTTCTCGATCTTGACCGGTATCAGGAAATCTGTGATGTGGATGCCTTCAATATAACACCACCCGATGAGGATGAGATACCAAACATGTTGGATCTTGCTGTGCAAATGCAGGCGCTGGTACGTAAAACCACAGGGGAGACATGTCAATGACAAAACGATCGTTGGGGGTGATAAAGGAAATCCTTGAATCCGCCGGGATGGGTTTCAACTACGCTTATGAAGACCTGGTTTTCCTGGATCATAGTGGTTTTCTGTTGCAGTTTGCAGAGAAGAAAGGCGAGGTGTTGATTCACGTTAATGTTGAGGCAGAACAGGATGCACTGGCACTTGATATTGCGCTTCTTCAGGAAAGGGCTTCGGAGCAAAATATGGTCTTTCTGCACGGGCAACAGTACAAATTGAGAGAAGCCGATGGAGAAAATGTTACGCTGGAATTTTTGTAAACGTTTACAAAAAACAAAACAAACCAAAAGAAAGTGAGGAGAGGAGAATACAATGGCAAGAGAAGATGTGGAGAGATTGTTGATTGCAGGGGGAGAAGACAAGCATATCCGAGCAAAGTATGATGCACCCGCCACCATGGATAAATTTGTGGAAATGGCTACCGCTGATGGTTATGTGTTCACCCTTGAAGAGCTTGGTGCCGTGCTGAAAGATTCCGGGGATGTTTTTGAAAAAAATGGAAATCCCCCTAAACGCTCCATCTGGTGGGCGTAAAAGAGGCGGTCGGTGTGGGGCTGAGAATTACCGTCCCATGCCATTTCCATGCTGGTGTCAAGGGGGACGGTTGCAGGAGGAGTGGCTTAGCTGATCAAATTCTGCTATGGTGACTGGCAGTGAAATGATGAATCGCAGTCATGCAGTTCTGAAACAAAAAGCCACCAGCAGTCTGAGCCATGCCCCAAACAGTCATCACCATTCAAAAGAGAAGGATATACATCACTTTTGCCTGTGGATTCCTGGTCCTGGCTGTTTTTCTTGGATATCACCACACCTTGCACAGCCCTTTCCTTCTCGATGATGGGCCAAATATTGTTCAGAACCCTTATATTCAGATCAACGATCTGAGCCTTGATTCTCTGAAAAAAGTGTTTTCACCTGAACAGCCCTCAGCCAGGCGTCCGGTTGCCAGTCTGAGCTTTGCCTTGAATTACCTTTACTCCGGCTATGATCCAGCGGGATTTCATATCGTCAATATTTTCATTCATATCCTGACGGCCTTCACTGTTTTTCAGCTTTTTTTGTTTTATTTTACTCAGACGACCCGGACTGAAACTGATGCCATGGGACTTGCGTTTGTTGCTGCACTTTTGTGGGCAGTAAACCCACTGCAGACCAGTGCTGTCACCTACATTGTTCAGCGCATGACCATACTCAGTACCCTGTTTTTTCTGGTAGCACTTCTGGCCTATATCAGGGCGAGAGAGATACAGCTTTCAGCATATGGGGGGGCAGACAGGAACCTCAAGGCTCCAGTCCTGCTTGTAGCTGCCGCTTGTCTCTGGTTTCTTGCCATGAAAACAAAAGAAATCGCCGCAATCATGCCCCTTATCCTTCTACTGCATGAGTTCTTTTTCTTCAAATCCTTCTCAAAAAAATCAGTCGGAAAATATCAGTATATCCTCTACAGTGCTGGGTTTATACTTCTATTATTGTTGTATCAGGTGGTCTCTGATCCGGCTTTCTGGTTGAACTTTGTTAAGAGTTATGAAATGCGGGATTTCACACTTGGGGAACGACTGCTGACAGAGGCAAGGGTGGTGCTGCACTATATGGGGCTCTTTATTCTGCCGCTACCTTCACGGATGACAGTTTATTATGATTTTCCGGTCTCAACGTCATTACTGACTCCCGTGACCACCCTGCTCAGCTTTATTGCACTGGCGGGTATGAGCCTCTTTTCAATGGTGGCGACCAAAAAATATCCCCTGCTCAGTTTTGGACTGTTTTGGACCTTGCTTGCTCTGATTATTGAATCAACGGTGCTACCTCTGGAACTGGTTTTCGAGCATCGATTCTATCTGCCGTCTGTCGGTTTCTCACTGGCAATAGTTGCTGGTAGCTGGGGATTGTTTACTCGTTGGACCGGAAAGGTGAGGTCCTTTGCTCTTATCTGGGTGCTGCTCTGTTCTGTTCTGTTGATTCTTACATACAGCAGAAATCGGGACTGGCGCAACGAGCTTTCCATCAGTCTGGATGCCGTTGAAAAAACCCCCCATCTGCAAAGGGCTTTAAATAATCTAGCCGGGGCATATATACGCAGCGGAGATTTTGAGAAGGGAAGGGATACTCTGGAACAGGCGCTGCAATATGATCCTGACAGTGTGGTTGTTCTGGCAAATCTCTTTATGCACGCTGTGGATCAGAAACAGGGCAACCAAGTAGAGTATTATCTGCAAAGAGTGAAGGTGGCGATCAGCGAAGGTCATTTTACCTGTAAGCAGAGTAGTAATGTTCTTATGGCTGCAGAAGTTCTTGTGCAGAGTGGTCGTTTCAGCGATGCAATTTACCTGCTTGAGTCACTCCGCCCATGCAGAACAAAAAATGCGATCTACTTTGATAACCTGGGTATCTGTTATAGCAAAACAGAAAATCATTTAAAGGCGATAGAAAATTACCAGAAAGCTTTACAGCTTGATCCTGACAATCCTTACACTTTATTCAGTCTCAGCAAGTCATATCTTTTGAACCATGACCGGCAAAACAGTATACTGATTTTACAAAGATTACAGGGGAGGGATATCCCCGGTGACCTGCAGCCCCACCTGAAAAAACTCAGACATTTTCTTCAGAGGGACAACTAACTTGCCCGTCAACTGAGTTGCTTCCGCGCACTGTCGAGAAACGCTCCAGGAAGTAAAGAGCCTCAAACTGTGTAACCTGATTATTATCGAGAAACTCTGTCCCAGAAAAGTCGGAACTGTGCCGTGTTACATATATGCAGCGCCATAAACTAGTCCATGTCGAAGCCGCTGTGCAGGAACTCTGTATAATGGAGATGAGTGCTCTTCTTTCCACGGATTCAAGCTGTTAGCAGTATTTCCGATTCTGTTCCGGGAATTAAACAGGATCAAAGATGTCTCAATAGAGTCCTAAGTGCTAAAGAAATAAAGGAAATTCTTTTACCTTGGGGATGCTTTTTTTTTAAATCTCACTTGACAGAGAGTGTCATGTTGTGGCAGCATTAAAATGCTATTGGAACTTGCTCCCGATAGGAAGTGCTTACTGTCTGGCAAGGGTTCTTATTTGTAATCAATTGAAAATAATTGTTTTAAATAGTTTTACCAGTGGCCGTGATGGCTTTTTCTGCCAGCAACAGTCTGTCTTGTAAATTGGTGGGGGCAGGCTGTTTGTTTAAAACTGTTTCAAGAGGAGGAACAATGCCTATCTTAAGTTATCTGGTGTTGCCCCAGGATGGAGCTATGGATCAGTTATGTTCTGATCTATCCAGTATGGAATATTGTGAAATAATACCTGCGGATAATCAGGAGGTTGTGGTTCTGGTAACTGACACCCCTGACGATAAAGTTGAAGAAACTCTTCAGGAAACGTTGAAAAACTTACCTTCGTTACAATCATTCAGCATGACCTATGGTCATAATGCCGTATAACAAACAGGGAGAAAAAGAGGATAATATGAAGCTAAACAGAAGATCATTCATTAAGTCTGCGGCTGCGGGCAGTGCCATTGCAGCGGCTGGGTCAATTTTCCCTGGAATCAGCTTTGCCAACTGGAAAGAACAGACAGGTTCTGCAGGACAGATTACCTGGAAAAAGGCACCATGCCGTTTTTGTGGAACCGGTTGCGGGGTCCTTGTAGGGGTATCCGGAGATCGTGCTGTGGCAGTTAAGGGCGACCCAAACTGCAGTGTCAACAAGGGATTGTGCTGCGTGAAAGGCTTTCACGTGGTACAGGCTCTGTATGGTAAGGACAGGCTTCGCACAGCGAAGGTCAGAAGGGGGGGCAAGATGGTGGAAGTACCCGTATCTGAAGCCCTGGATATCATTGCCGCCAAGATGAAACAGACCATCAAGGAGACAGGTAAGGACTCTGTTGCCATGTATGGTTCCGGTCAGTGGACTATTCCGGATGGTTATGTTGCCTCCAAACTGTTCAAAGGCTGCATTGGAACAAATAATGTTGAGGCCAATGCCAGGCTCTGTATGGCCAGTGCTGTTACAGGATTCCTGACCTCTTTTGGTACCGATGAGCCCATGGGTTGCTATGAGGATATCGAGCATGCTGATGTCTTTGTGACCTGGGGAAATAATATGGCTGAGATGCATCCGGTGCTTTTCTCCCGTATGCTGGCTTCTAGGAAACGTCGTGGAAATGTCGAAATCATAGATCTTGCCACCCGTTCGACCCGCTCCAGTCAGGCATCTGACAAATCTATCCTCTTTAAGCCAAATACTGATCTAGCTGTAGCCAACGCCATCTGTTACGAGATTATTCGTAACGACTGGGTTAACTGGGACTTTGTCAAGAAGCACACAACCTTCCATAAGGGCAAAACCAATATAGGTTATGGCACCGAAGATCATTTCAAATTTAAAGATGCCCCCGAGGATATCAGCTTCGAAGAGTATAAAGAGTTCCTCAGTGATTACACCCCGAAGAAGGTAGAAAAGATTTCTGGTGTTTCAGCCCGGGATATCAAGTATCTGGCGTCTCTTTATGGGGATCCAAGTAAAAAGTGTACCTCATTCTGGTGTATGGGAATGAATCAGCATGTGAGGGGAACCTGGATTAACAATCTGGTTTACAATATTCATCTGCTCACTGGAAAAATTTCTACTCCTGGGAACAGTCCATTTTCCCTCACCGGACAGCCAAGTGCCTGTGGAACCGTTCGTGAAGTCGGGACTCTGACCCATAAACTGCCCCATGGTGTGGTCATGAAGGAAGCTCATCGTAAGATGGCGGCAGAAATATGGGATGTTCCTCTTACCAACATTGACCCAAAGCCGACCTACCATACCGTGGAGATGTTCCGGGCCCTGGATCGCGGTGATATCCGTTTTATCTGGATTCAGGTAACCAACCCTATGATCACCATGCCGAACCTGACCCGCTACCGTAATGGTGCTCTTAAGGACGATAGATTTATCGTTGTTTCAGATGTTTATCCGACACCCACCACTGATGTCGCTGACGTTGTTCTGCCAGCCGCCATGTGGGTGGAGCAGGAAGGGATGTATGGTAACTCCGAGAGACGTACGCAGCATTTTGATCGTATTGTTCCAGGGCCGGGGGAGACTATGTCTGATACCTGGCAGATCATTGAGGTGGCAAGAAGACTTGGATACGAGAAACAGTTTCCATGGGGTGAGGATGAGTACATCGGAAAGATCTGGGAAGAGTACAGGCGTTTTCATGATTCACCGAAACATAACATGGCGCCTTATGATGTTCTGAAAAAACGCTCTGGTGTACAGTGGCCCTTTGTTGATGGCAAGGAAACCAGATGGCGCTTTAATTCCAAGTATGATCCAGCCTGTAAGCCGGGAAGTGAGTTTGACTTTTACGGCAAAAAAGATGGTAAGGCCTGGATTTGGGCCCGCCCCTATGAGCCCGCCGCAGAGTCTCCAGACGATGAGTATGACTTCTGGCTCAATACCGGTCGTGTCATAGAGCACTGGCATACCGGTACCATGACCCGCAGGGTTCCGGTGCTACATCGCGCGGTACCTGAATCTTATGTGGAAATTCATCCTGAAGATGCTATGAACCTTGGAGTAACCAACGGAGAGATGGTGAAGATTATCTCCAGGCGCGGTGAGGTGACCATGAAAGCTTCAATTGATGGACGTGGTAAACCGCCACGTGGAATGGTGTTTGTCCCTTTCTTTGATGAGTCCTATAAAATCAATGAGGTTACTCTGGACGCTTTCTGTCCCATCTCAAAGCAGCCAGACTACAAAAAATGTGCCGTTCGCCTGGAGAAAGCGTGATGAACAAGAGAGCCAAGATAACCACTGGTGTGGTCATCGGTTTTGCTGCTGTCTGTTTTTCCTGGACTGTCGTATCCATGTCAGCACAGGCAGCACCCGGTGTTCAGGAGGGGTTCGACTGGAGTGGTGAGAAAATTTACAACCGCTACAACGATACACCATTGCAGGCCATGACAGGCACCGATGGGAGACGGACACTGAATACCTTTTATGAGAGGCGTCAGTATCCAGGATCGCCTCCCATCGTACCCCATAAGGTCGCTGAGGCATTTTCAGGAGACACCGCAAAGTGTATATCCTGTCATGGTCGTGGCGGCTATGATGCCGAGCAGGATGCCTATGCACCTGTAACTCCACATCCGGAAAATGAAAACTGTTTTCAATGTCATGTTCCGATAACAACCGAAAATCTGTTTGTGGAGAGCGATTGGGAGTCGGTTTCACCATCAAGGCTTGGCAGGTCTATGATGGGAGGCTCACCGCCTCCTGTCCCCCATAGCCTGCAACTTCGGGAAGATTGTATCGCTTGTCACACAGGCCCGGGAGCGGTGGCTGAAATCAGAGTGGAACATGGATCACGTGGTAACTGTCGGCAGTGTCATGTACCCCAAGTGACTACCACCACTTTTGAACGAAATAATTAAGGGCTGAAAACAGTTATGAACAAAATACCTTATGGTGTTGGAGTGTTTTTTGTGGCACTAGCAGCCGTTGTTCTGGTGGATCAGTCAGCGGTGGCCTCGGGAGCAGCGGGTGCTGAATCGGTAACTGATCGAATCAACCATGCGACTGAGCCGTATGACAGTATGAGAGTCTCAACAGCCTATGAACTGTCAGTGAAAACTGTGCAGTCAAAAGAACAGTATCAGGGTGGCGACTTCAAGGTTCTGGCACGGAAAGATCAGATCAGCCGTTTTCGTTGCAGCGTTTGTCATAATGACAAGCCGGTATTGATACAAAATGGTGCACTTTTTACCCATGGTGACGTAAAACTTAACCATGGCCTTGGAAACAACCAGCTTACCTGTAATGAATGTCACAGTATGGGAAACCGTGATTTTCTGGTGGATAAAGAAGGTCAGAAAATCGATTTTGACCACAGCTACCAGTTGTGCGGAAAGTGTCATTTCCGCCAGAAGCGTGACTGGCTGGGAGGTGCCCATGGAAAGCGTGAAGCGTATTGGGCCGGAGAACGGGTGGTAAGAAACTGTACCAGCTGTCATAATCCTCACTCCCCTGCCTTTGCAACAAAGATGCCGGCGACATATTCTTTGCCGTTGGATGAATAGGGGAAACCATGGATTCCAGAACGAATAATGAAGATCAGATAGAAACAGAAGGTATGGCAGACAATAAAAGTTCTCGTCGGCAATTTCTGAAAAAGATGTCCATTGCAGCGGCTGCAGGTTCCGCAAGTCTTGTGGTGGGAGGCTGTGGCGGCTCTCTCAAAACTGAAGAGATGGGCTTGAAGTGGGAAGAGTACTTTAAAGAGCATTACCGCCTGATGACCCAGGAAGAAAAGGATGCCACTGTCAAGCGCCTTGAGCGTCTTGCAAAGCTTGAACGTGGCATTGATGTTCAGATGTCAAACCAGGAGCCGCATGAACAGGTTCTATATGGATACGCATTTAATATTTCCCGCTGCAAAGGCTATATGGATTGCGTGGAGGCCTGTGTCAAGGAGAACAACCTTGATCGTCGTGCCAAGACTCAATATGTACGGATTTTTGAAATGGATCCCGGAAAGCTTGATCCCACCGCGGGTGATGGACAATTTTTCCATGAGGTACCGGTGGATAATAAATTTTATATGGGGGTCCAGTGTTTTCATTGCGAGAATGCTCCCTGCATAAAGGCTTGTCCCACCAAGGCTACTTGGCGTGAGCCCGATGGAATCGTGGTTGTGGACTATGACTGGTGTATTGGTTGTCGTTACTGTCTTGCAGCCTGTCCTTACTGGGGGCGCCGTTTTAACTGGGGTGATCCGGAAGTGCCAAAAGAAGAGATAAATCTGAATCAGCATTATCTCGGGAATCGTATGCGGATGAAAGGGGTCATGGAAAAGTGTACCTTCTGTGTCCAGAGGACTCGTAAAGGGAAGTTGCCTGCATGTGCAGATGCCTGCCCAACCGGTTCCAGGGTATTCGGCAATCTCCTTGATCCGAACAGCGAAATCCGATTTGTTCTGAAGAACAAGAAGGTTTTCCGGTTCAAAGAGGATTTGGGAACTGAGCCCAAGTTCTGGTATTTCATGGATTAACACACCTGCGATGCACAGGGTCAAAAAGAGAAGGGAAAATTAAATGACTACCACCCCTAAGAAAGGATTTATTGCTTTTATAATGGACTGTACCCGCTGGTCTTTTACTGGCGGAATAGCATACATGATCTATCTTCTGGTTCTGCTGGCCTTGATTGTTTCCGGCATATATGCCTACAGCCAGCAGTTTCAGCATGGTTTGATCATCACCGGCATGAGTGATATTGTGAGCTGGGGTCTGTATATATCCAACTTCACATTTTTTGTTGGTGTGGCAGCTGCTGCTGTTATGCTGATCCTTCCCGCCTATATCTTAAAGGATAAGGATCTGCATCAGGTGGTTATAATTGGTGAGGGCGTGGCTGTAGGTGCCCTTGTCATGTGCCTGCTGTTTATAACTGTGGATATGGGTGGGCCTCTTAAGGTCTGGCATATGATTCCAGGTATTGGCCAGTTTAACTGGCCCTCTTCCATACTCACCTGGGACATGCTGGTGCTCAACGGATATCTTGCCCTAAACAGCCTTGTGCCCCTCTATATCCTCTACTGTAACTATCATGGCAGGAAACCTGTGGGGTGGAAATATAAGCCGTTTGTCTTTCTTTCTATCTTCTGGGCAGTATCAATTCACATGACAACAGCTTTTCTCTATCAGGGGTTGCCAGCCAGGCCATTTTGGAATAATCCGTTACTTGGACCACGGTTTCTAGCTTCTGCTTTTGCTGCAGGGCCGGCGGTTATCATGATGGTGCTCATTGTCATTAAAGAAAATACTGATTATGCCATTGATTCTAATATATTCCAGAAGCTGAAAAGAATCATAGTTGCCTCAGCAATTATCAATCTGGTGATGCTTTTCTCTGAAGTATTTAAAGAATTTTACACATTTACTCACCACAGTCTTTCGGCTCAATATCTCTTTTTTGGTCTTGAGGGACACGATTCTCTGGTTCCATGGATCTGGACCGCAATCAGCCTCAATATTCTGGGTACGCTGCTCTTTGCCTTTGACCCAACTAAAGGAAAACCTAGATATCTGATGGTTGCGGCAATCAGCCTCTTCACCGGAATATGGATTGAGAAAGGTTTTGGGCTGATCATTCCCGGATTTGTACCCTCTCCCTTAGGTGAAGTGGTGGATTATACTCCAAGTATACTTGAGATCCAGGTAACGGTTGGAATTCTTGCTGCCGGGGCGTTTGTGGTAACCATGCTCATTAAGCCGGCACTGGCCATAGAAATGAGGCTTCGAGAAAAAGCTTCGATGTAGACAAACACAGCTCCACAATCCAGGAGGAGATGTATATAAGGGCCGGGTTGCATTTGCAATTCGGCCTTTTTTGTGTGGTATATTGTCACGTTACGTATCTTCTAGACCATTTCCTCTTCCCCTTTTCATTTGACTGCGATCCGGATTACAGAGATGCTTTATCGGGTACTGGCATAGTTGTGTTATTAACCCATAGGGTATTTTCTTTTCTCACGCGGCAGTGGCAGTTTGCAGTCAATCTTGTTTTGCTATAATTTTTCTGATATCATATACGAAGTAGTAACTGCTAATCTGAAAAAGGATACAATGCCATTAACGTTTGTTTGTGTAAATGAAAATAAATACTGAAATTCGACAGCAGATTTTTATTGTTACCTGTGAAGGAAGCCGGCTGGATGCGTCTTTTGCTCAAAGTTTTTTCACATCCATGCAGGGCTTTATCCAGAAGGGGCATATGGATATTGTGCTCGACCTCTCAAGTGTGGATTTTGTCGATTCCACGGGACTTGGTGCCATTGTGCGCTGTCTGAAAGAGTTGAATGGACGTGGGCAGCTAGTACTCTGCGGAGTAAATGAGATGGTACTCAGCCTGCTAAAGATGACCCGACTTGATGATATCTTCATTCAGGCCGCAGATCGGGACGAAGCTCTAAAACGTTTGAAGCTTGAACAGGAGAAAAAAGCTGCAGCAGCACCGGTTCAGAAGGAAACAGAAGATACAGTTGTAAAGCCGAAAGAGGAGAAACCGAAGAGTAAGGGATTTGATGAATCTCTGCTGGCCTCGTTAAGCATGGAAGATGGAGAGGCTGTCCAGGAGGTTGATACGGGCGAGAGGCGGCGTCATCGCAGGATCACAAACAAACAGATTCTTGGTGAAGATATAATTGTTTACTGCAGCAGCAATACGTCAGGGAAACGTATTACCGGGGTAATCCTTGATATCTCGCCAAGCGGGCTTCTGTTGGTGTCTCCCTCGAAACTCTCTGTTGGAGACGAATTTGTTATTACGGGGCGTATTGGCAGAAATTTTAAATTTAGAGAACGTGCTGTAATTCGTAACTACAGGGACGGAAAATATGGATTCGAGTTCATAAAACCGACTCGGGAAACCACTTCATTTCTTAATCAACTCACAGGTTCTGTGATGTTGAGCGCAAAAGGGCGTTTGAATAGCTGAACAGACGGATTTTAATGTCTCATGGTATTTGAAAACAGCGAGATTGATTCAGGCTCATCCATTATCTTTCGTATTCCGGCACGTCTTGCCGATGTCCGCCTTGTAGGAATTTCTGTTCACTCTCTTTTCAGTAAAATGGGTTTTGGTGATGTGGATACCTTTCAACTCGAACTGGCCATCACTGAATCAGCCAATAACATTGTAAAACATGCATACAACTATGAGGAGAATGTTTATATAACCGTAAAATTTACCATCACCGAAGACCGGGTAATCTGTACTTTTGTGGATACCGGGAAGTTTGAAAATTTTCTGAAAAATAATGGTCAGGGAGAAATAGCCACAGACACAAAAGTGCTTCCACCGGACTCCAGGGGGATATGTATTATCTGTGATGTAATGGACGAGGTGAGTTATCGCAGATCTGGAGATAGGAACGTGTTAACACTGGTAAAATATTTTGACTGATTCCCTGGAAAAGAGCTATCACGCCAGGAAGAATACCATTCTGGTAGTGGATGACAGTGAAGCAGTACGAATATTGATCTCTGCCTTTCTTCGTGAAGGTGGATACACTATTGTTGCTGCAGAAAATGGCAGGCAGGGCCTCGATTGCTGCCGGCAGGAGCCACCGGATCTTGTTCTGCTCGATATTGCTATGCCTGTAATGGATGGCTTTTCCCTCTGTGCCATACTCCAGATGGATGAAAAGCTGTGCCATATTCCCATTATCATGCTTTCGGCCCGTGATGATGTAGAGTCAAAAATGCGTTCCTTTGAACTTGGGGCAGTTGATTATATAATTAAGCCGGTGAGCAGAGGAGAGCTGCTGGCACGCATAAAAACCCACTTGACCATCAGCAGATTGACCTATTCCCTGCAGGAGGCAAACAAAAAACTTCTCATTAACCAGGAGCAATTACTGCGTGGAATTCATGCAGCCGCAGATCTTCAGAAAAATCTGCTTCCCAGGCGTGTTCCTGACTGCCGGGAACTTCACTTTGCTGCGTATTTTAAACCGTGTGAGGAAGTTGGTGGGGATATTTACAATATTCAACGGCTGGATAAAAAACATCTCGCAGTCTACATTCTGGATGTATCCGGTCACGGTTTTCCGGCTGCCATGATGGCAGCTCTTGCCACTCAGGCCTTAAGCGGTGGTACCCACACCCTGATTGCTCAAGGGCAGGCTGGCGAAAGGCCTGCATCTCCTGCACAGGTTATCCGGGAGTTGAACAGGGAGTTCCCCATATCACGTTTTACCCTCTACCTCACTAGTATCTATCTCCTCTTTAACACCGAAGATTTCAGTTTTCGCTACTGTTGTGCTGGACATCCGCCACTGCTTCATATGAGCGGTAAGGGGACTGTAAGTCTTCTTGATGCTGGTGGCCCACCTGTCGGGATGGATGGGGTCTGGGATGAAGGTGAGGGGAAGCTTGAGAGCGGAGACAGGCTTTTTTTCTACACTGACGGAATCACCGAGCATAACAGTATTGGTGGTGAACTCTACGGCCAGGGGCTGCTCATTGACTCTATAGAGCAGAGCCATGGCCTTCCGTTGCAGGAAGCTGTGCAAGCCATTGTCGGTGATTTGAGGCACTTTGGCGGACAAGTCGACGCGGACGATGATGTGACACTGCTGGTAGTGGAAAGAGAGTAGCTCCACCTGATGCCAGGAGGCTGTCCGAGGATTCTCCTTTCAGCCAAACGCTTCATTATTTCTGAAAATAATACCTATAATATTAACTAGATTGTCCTCAAAAAGTCACAACCAACTGTTATTGTAGAGTAAAGACTTTAAAAAGGTAGTACACTATGCAAGCATACAGAGCAATACTCAACAAAAGGCTTGCACATGATACGTTACAAA
>JALSMA010000058.1 GCA_026988015.1 Desulfobulbaceae bacterium
ACTTTTGTAACGTATCATGTGCAAGCCTTTTGTTGAGTATTGCTCTGTATGCTTGCATATAGTACTACCTTTTTAAAGTCTTTACTCTACAATAACAGTTGGTTGTGACTTTTTGAGGACAATCTATCTAGAACAACTCTCATCGACTGTGAGTCATTTTTGCAACCGCAACTTTTCCATAAGCCTCGTCGATAATCTCAGTAAGATTTGAAATATCAACTGGCTTGTTTAGATAAGCATGAGCCCCCAGATCCATACAGGTTTTTTTCTTCTTCTGAACCGTGGCCGGTAAGGATAATAACCTCAACTCCGGGGTTTTCCGACTTTGCCTTACGGTGCACTTCAACTCCACCCATACCTGGCATTTTCAAATCAAGAACCATCACATTCGGCAGTTCGGTATCCAAAAATTCGAGAGCCTGCTCTTCATCGAAAACAGGACAGGAACCATAATTACGCGTGTTGAGCCGCTCCGAAAGCGTTTCAACAAATTCCCGCTCATCATCAACTAACAACACTTTAGAAGGAAGAGTGAATTCCTGACTTCTGTGAATAGAAACTTGATAATCCCTTCCTGTATGAACCTCGACGCCCTGAACCCCATCCACACTCTGTGTTATTTCTGTAAGAGTATTTGCAAGTTTCGAAAAGCTCGAAACACTTTTATTCACAAGCAAGACAACATTCTCTCCGGAACACTGCACTTCAGGAGCATACCCCTTTTCAAAAAGTACAAGTTCAACCTGAGCTCCCCTCAACCTTCACCAAGAGGGTGATAAATATACCCCACCAGACAACTACTCCCACTCCTTAAGGGCAAGAGCAGTATCCAAGGTGAACAAAATAACCCTTTCACCTGTAACTGTACTAATATCAGTGTGCAGACTTTTGACCTTGCACCCTGTAATTGATTCAACAACTGCCTCCAGAAGTGGGCGTCCTTTTTCCAACAGGGCAATACGAACCTGCTTAATCAGATCCCGGCCCTTGTTCTCTTCACCTGTGTTGACAAGTTGATGCTCAGCCTGAGTAAGAACACCTTTCAAGCGTACCAGTACCATATCATGAATAATAAAGGTCTTGGTTTCCAGTGGGCCGCGCCCCATATATTCTTTTTCGAACTTGATGATGGCTTCACTGATCTCAGCCTCAATTTGCCCTTTTTTTCTGTGCATCTTCTATACCCTTATATACACCCACGGTGATATTTCTGCAGCGCTGTCCTTACCGTAAGCATATCATATTGTCCCGGGACGTTCCATGGCAATAAGAACCAGATAATCCTGACCACTTACCATGTAGTCTACATTCGGGTTTGTCATAAGCTCACCACCCCGCCCTTTCTGGATACCCAGCACCGTTGCCCTATATTCCTGTTTCATGGTAATAAGTACATCAAGAAATGATTTATCAGCCAGTTTTTCTGGCACCGGTACTGCGTAAAATTCGTTACCATGCTGAGAGCTCAACAGCTCCGACACAATATTACTGATACCATGATCAAGAGCAGCCGTGGCAAGAAGATGGCTGGAAAGCTCACTACCGATGATAATTTCATCGGCACAGGCCCTTCTGCAATGCTGCTCATTTGCCTTATCCACCAATTCGACCACAGAATAAACATCTCTTGCCATGCTCTCAATCGTGAGAGTGGTCAAAACCACTTTGGCATCACGGAATATGGCTTCAAGGGTGTCATCCCCCAGTACAACTACAGTGCGAGCCTGAGCCAGATTGGCCTGTTCAAGAGTTTCTTCGCCAGCCTGTCCTTTCACAAAGAAAAGCAGAGGGTCATCCACTGGTTTTTCAGCAATATCGGCTATCAAAACAATGGCAGAATCGTGGGTTTTGCTGTCTGCCCGCAGTTCTCTCAGAATAGCACGGGTTCGATGATTCCATTCGCAGAGAATAATATGATCTCTCAAGTCTGTTTTACACATACCACGATTTTCCTTCATTTTTTTATTGATTAACAGGGCTGCCAGACTGGCACTGAGCATGCCCAGCACCCCAATACCAAAGAACATGATGACCACTGCAACAACACGTCCGCCTGGAGTAACAGGGGAAATATCTCCATATCCAACTGTGGTGAGAGTGACTATGGACCACCAGATGGCACTGACAAAGGAAAGATCTGGTTCCAGGCGGGAAATAAGCACAGCACTGCCCATAACTATGATCAGAATTACAAAGAGTAGCTGAAAAACTTTCTCCTGCCTTAGAAAGAGAATACTTTTTTTAATATTTCTTATCATATTGTTTAAATACTGTCATGTTTTCAAAGCCGCCCCCTCGACAGCGTACTGAACGAAGAACTGGATAACCCACCAAAACCATGGTTATAACTGTGATTCCATATCTCTGGCAAGCAGAGCCGTGGCACGAATCTTAATGGCAACAACCCCCTCAATTTCTGCAATTTTCCGTTTTAGAAACTGCACATCACGGGTATGAAAAAAAACCCCTGTCACCGAAACAGCTCCTGCTGTCACCTGAACAAGATGGCTCCCTCCATGAAAGCAGTCACAATCCATCAGGATCCTCCGTATTTTTTTCCTAATGGCGGTGTCACTGAGAGGAAACAGAGATTTGACCCCAATTTCATTTTCTACCTCGGTAACACCCGTTGTTGTCCAGGCAATCCTCTCCACTTCCATTTTATGCAGATATCGATGAACGGTACCAGTGAGCAGAACAAAACCATCTTCAACATAAATTGTTACCTTAGTTGAACCGAGAATTGCAGAATCTATCACCTGATCAATTATACGATGGCGGATGGTATCATCACCTGAAGCCAAGGCCGGGGTATTCCAGAATATAAAGAACAACAAGAATATTGTCATGCTAAAGCTGGCTGCGGTTGAAGAGTTACATTTTTCCATTATCTTTCTCCTGTGAGTTGGTGTCCGTCCATTAATGAAAAGTTTTTCTCTAAATCGAAGTGCAAGGAAAATCTCATCGCAGAAAATGTCTTCAGGGTACATGCTGTTGGTATTTCAAGAATAACATTTCCCACGACAACGAAGAACAAAGGGAAAAAGCCATTTTGGACAGGAACCAGTTACCAACAATTGTGACCCCACTACACTCTTATCTCAACCTTCCCATGGACTTCCTTATTCGGATCCATGCTGGTGACGACCTGATTTCTTCCATTTTTCTTTGCAAGATAGAGTGCTTTGTCTGCCGCAGCGTATAGCGTCCTGGGAATGGTGCTGTTATAGTCATTTGTGCTGGCAACTCCTGCTGAAATTGTAATACTGATCCGGTGTTTCCTGTCTATGATGAATGCTTCCCGGCTGATTGTGTCACGAATACGCTCTGCCATGGCTGCTGCTGCAGTTGCAGAAGTATTTGGCAGAAAAAAGACAAACTCCTCACCACCAATTCGGGCCACCACATCACCCCTGCGTGCGGCGTGCTTCAGAATTTTTCCAACATGTTTGAGCAACTCGTCACCCACCAGATGCCCGTATCTGTCATTCACCCTTTTGAAAAAATCCAAGTCAAACAGGATGAGTGAACTGTCACTTTTTTCCCGTTTTCCTGTAGCCCATTCCTCGTCCATACGAGTCCACAAATAGCGGGAATTAAAAAGACCGGTGAGAGGATCACGCAGAGCGAGTTTTTCCAGTTGATCCTCCCTGGAACCCACCATTGCCCCAAAAAATGTAAATGCCGCCACTGTGACCAGAAAGATATAGGCATAGAGCCAGGGATGACGATTTATATCTTCAAGGGGGGAGATCCCGGCAGCAAATTCAGCCATGATAAGCATTAAATCAATAACCATGGCAAACAGAAAAAACTGTACGATACGTTTGTTGCGGTTCAGATGGTTTTCGGGTATCGAGTGATCCTCAGCTCTCTGGTAATCTCCGGTTATCAATTCACTTATGTATGTAATCATTGTTACTGCCCTCCCTCAGGTTCACTCTGAATAGGGTTCCACCGCAACTATTGTCCAGGATCTCCGATGACCATCCGTGAGCCTCGACAATCTTTTTCACGATTGGCAGACCAAGACCAGTTCCTCCTTTTTTTGTGGTAAAGAATGGGTCAAAAATCTGTTCTCTTTTAGCAAGTGGTATGCCACTGCCATTATCAGCCACATCAAGAATCAAATTTCCGGGTGATGAAAATGGCGTCGTAATTGTTACCACCCCTCCCTCGGGGGAAGCTTCTATTGCATTCTGGACAAGGTTAACGATCACCTGTTCAAAACGCATATTGTCAAGCCTAATTGCTGAATTTACGGAATCTGAATGGTATTTCACAGATACATTCTTCTCTTGAGCCAGTTCCTTTGTTTTAGCCAGGCCGTTCAGAATACTTGTATCTATATTTCCCCTCACCAGTGTCAGGTTCAAAGGTTTAGAGAAGTCGAGCATATCCCCGGTCATCCGTTCCATCTTCTCAGTTTCCTGTACGATAAGAGACAGTTTCCTGGAGACAGGGTCACTGACATCCGTTTTTTTTAAAATACGCCTAGCAAGGCCACCTATAAGTACCAAGGAAGATTTCATGTCGTGCGCTGCTGCGGCAAGGGACCTGCCCATAACCGCAAGATTCTCGGCATCCAGAAGCATTTTCCGGGCGGCTGTCTCCCGGTCTTTCAGGGAACCGATGAGTAGGGCCAGACCATTGTAGAGAGAAAGGGATAAGATACCATCAATATCTGCTGCGGCAAATCCCTGCCAGTGCCAGACAATATAGGGCAGGTAAAATGCGCTGATGGTAAAAGAGACAAGCAGAGCCCCTCGCAGGCCAAACCAAAAAGCAGCGAGTACAATCGGCAGACAGTAAAGCTCACTATAAAATACCCGAAAATCGTAGCTGCTCTGCTCCGTACCGTAATGCAGTAGGGTGATCCCTGCTGCAAGGAGAGCCAAGATTACCCATTTCTGTACTATCTTGATACGATTGTGTTTCATTACCTTATCTCTTTGAAGGAGCATGCCTCCGCAAAATCAAACTCTTGAGTTCCTCAATTTTTTTATCTAGATCTTCCATGCAGATCTGTTGCGAATCCTGCTCTTCCTCTTTTCTTATCTTGTCACTTTCCTCATTAAGAACGTTCACGACTACCCCAATGACCATATTTAAAAAGGCAAAGGCTGTGAAAAAGATAAAACTCAAATAATAAAGCCAGGACAAAGGATAGACCTCCATGGTCTCATACATAACATCGGTCCAGTCTTCAAAGGTCATAACCCTGAACAGAGTTAGCAGTGAAATGGAAATATCTCCCCACAATTGGGGGTTAATAATAGCAAAGAAGGTACTTCCAACAGCAGCATAAATGTAGAATATGATAAACATCAGGCCTACGATATAGCCCAGTTGGGGCAGAGCCACGAGCAGTGAATTTAACAGCAGACGCATCTCGGGAATAATAGAAACCATCCGCAGAACACGAAAAATCCGGATCAGGCGTCCGATTACTGCAAGCTCACTGTCCTGCACTGGAATCAGGCTGACCGTTACAATAAGGGTATCAAAAATATTCCAGCCCTTTTTAAAGAAATCTATTTTATTCTTCTCACCCAGAAAACGAATGGTGATTTCTGTCAGGAAGAAGAAGGTAATAAACCAGTCCAGCAGATAAACCACATGGAGGATACCGGGAGGAATGTTATAGGTTTTTGCACCAATAACCAGAGCCGAAAAAATAATGATACCAATAACAAGAAATTCAAAGATCTTGTTGCTACGCAGTTTATTAAATTTTTGTTGTACTTTTGCCGTTTGCATAGTGTTTATTGTAAAAGCCAGTGAGTAACAACCACTCGCTATTTTGGAATTCCCCCACATTCTCGTGGCTGGAACAGAGGGGATTTTTAATCAAGCTGCACAGGGCTGATAAATCCGTCGGGTTTAACCGCCAAGACAGAACATTTTATCCGGTGCAGCATCTTTTCAGCTGTATTCCCGATAAAAAACCCAGAAATCCCGGTGCGGCATACCGTGCCCATCACAATGAGATCTATATGATGCTGTTCCACAAGTTCAGGGATAATCTCAGCGGCTTTGCCCTGTACCACAAACTCCTGATGCGGCAGCTGCTCCAGGTCAAACTGTCCCAACAAGTCCTTCATCCAGCCGCTACGCATTTTTTTTATCTGGGGAAGAATATCGACGGATTCTTCAGATGTCAGGAGTGTCGTATCGGGAGATGTCCAGTTCCAGGCATGCACGGTGTAAAGTTTACCGTTTTCCATGCGGGTAAGAGAGGTTGCCAGTTCCATTATTTTTGTATTCAAAACTGTTTCACTACTTTCCAGCGGAACCACATCCACTGCTGCCATAACCTTGTGAAAATATACCTGTCCCGGTTTTATCAGCCACACCGGGCAGGGACATTTTCGCAGCAGGTGCATAGCTGTGGAACCAAACAGCATACCTAGCCTCCCACCCATACCACGGGCGGTTTTGATCACCAGATCATGCTTGTTGCGCAACACCTCTTTGATGATCTCGATAAATTCCCGGCCCACAGTTACTTTACATTCTACATGGGAAGTTTCCGGAAAATGTGCCACAGATTTTTCGAGGAGCAGGGTCTGCTCTTTACCTGCAAGCCTCATTATTTCTTCAGAGGTAACTGCTGTGATCAGCATGCGATAATCACGGGGAATCTGACTTATTACCTGGATTACAGTCAACCGGGCTTTATTACGTCTTGCAAGATCAATAGCCCTGCCGAGAGTCAGCTGTCCGGATTCCGTGTTGTCATGAACCAGCAGGATATTTTTAAACCGTTTCATATTAAACTCCTCTCAAATAGGATGTTGTTTAACTCATCGCGGTTCAAAGCATTGCAAACACTCTGCTAACCGTTCATCAGTCTCAGTCATCAAGATCCAATAATGTAAGTGTTTACCAGTGCTCAGGTAAGCGCAGACTCCGCTCGTTTGTTTAGGCCTGCGTAGCATACGCGGTTATATATGAGCAGGCTTAAACGGACGCAGATGAGGTGTTGGTAAACGCTTACAGGGTTAGCGGTGTGATAAACCCGGGAGGTTTGACAGCCAGCACAGAACAGTCGATACTATTCAAGATATTCTCTGCAGTATTTCCCATGATTACACCGGGAATTCCGGTGCGTACCACTGTACCCATAACAAGTAAATCACCCTGCTGCCCCTGTACCAGATTCCGGATGACAGTATGCACATCACCCTTGACGATGTGCAACTGTGGCTTTATATAGTCTATTGTTTCCCGGCTGATCGTTTCAGTGAGTTTTGTCATGAGGTGCTCCATTTTTTCCTCATCAGCAACTCTTCTCTCTTCAACCCACCCTGCAATCTCCCCGCTCTCTGCAAGCCGGAACCGTGGAGTATTCAAAAAACTTTCTCCCCAAGCTGTCCAGGCATGAACAATGTGCAGTTCAGCAAATTCTGACAGGGCAAGTGAGGAAGAAATTTCCAGAATCAGCTTATTGAGGCCGTTTACTGTTTCGTCGTTATTTTCATTTTCAACGTCAACGGCTGCAAAAATCCGTTTATATTTCTCCTTTTCACTTGAATGCATGATCCAGACAGGACAGGGGCATTTTCGCAGCAGGTGCATATCTGCACTGCCGAATATGCGGTCATAGAGAAAGTTCCCTGTTTCAGCACACTTCATAACTAGGTCATAACCGTTTTGCAGAACTTCATGGATAATCTCCGGGAATACCCTGCCTTCGATCACTCTAACCTTTATCCCGAGATCCGGAGAAATATTGACTATTGCCTCCTCCAGCTGGTCTTGCCGGTCGTCCAGAATATAATGAATAAGCCTGCGGCAATCCATATCACTCG
Organism: Desulfobulbaceae bacterium; assembly: GCA_026988015.1. Classification (GTDB taxonomy): domain Bacteria; phylum Desulfobacterota; class Desulfobulbia; order Desulfobulbales; family Desulfocapsaceae; genus Desulfocapsa. The sequence goes on from JALSMA010000058.1 coordinate 7,815, forward strand.
GATGGCAAATACTATCCGGAATACTCATGGGGCTGATAAGAGTCAGATCAGCCTGATTATGTTCCGCCAGAGATACAGCCCTCAACAGGGCAGAGTCCTGCCAGCGGTCACCATCGGCCAGCAGTAAAATGTTTTTAAATCGCCTCATCTTTCATCCTCCACGGTTTTTGCCGTATTACGATGCAGGTTTATTGAACCATCTGAATTGTCTCTAATTACCACCAGCCAGTAGCCAACGCTCATGGCAGGTACTACTACTGCCACAGCCAGCACATACTCGGCTGTAATCTTGGTGAAATCCATAATAATGACCTTCCTGACAATGGCCATCAATGCTATTGCCATGACTATCTTCACATGGATCCCATCTCGCAGAGACGATAATAATCGTTGATCAGGGTTTCGATGACAATTAATACCGCTATGAAGGCACCAAAAAGGCCAAGGATGTCGGAGATAGTCAACATTATGAAGGGCGGTGTCGTCAGTCTCTGGTACAGCACCATCACGACATCAGCAACGCCCCAGAGGACGACAATGGTCATCCATATGGCCAGTGCTCTCACCGCCATATGGATAACAGTCCATAGTATCTGGATAAGGTTTTTTTCGGGTTGCCAGATCATCCATATGCTTATCCATGCTTGTCTGCATAATAGCTTATGACTGTTCCTATTTAACGACAGCTACGTATCTTTTTTTCCACTTCAACAATCACATAGGCAGCCATTCCGGCCAGTACAATCCTTCCCCAGGAAGCTGCATCAATTGCTGCACTTTGAAATAAGCGGTTCATAAGTGGTATGTATGTGTAGCCAAGCTGTATAAAAACCATGACTGCAACCCCACCAAAGACCCACATGTTGGTGAAAATCCCCAGCTGGAAGATCGATTTTGTTAAAGAGCGGCAGTTGAACAGATAAAAAAGCTCCATGACGACAAAGGTGTTCACTGCAACCGTTCGTGCTTGCTCAATGGATGCCCCTCCAGCCAGTTCCCACTGAAAAAGACCAAAAGCGCCGATCAGCAACAGGGTACCGACTAGGAAAATTCTGGTGATCAGCTCTCCGGTAAGGATAGGGGTATCCGGATTACGGGGCTGTCGCTGCATTATGCCCGGTTCTTTGGGTTCAAATGCCAGCATCAGCCCTAAAAAACCAGCAGTGGTCATATTGATCCAGAGGATCTGTACCGGTAATATGGGCAGGGTAATTCCCAGAAAAATTGCTGTCAGGATAACCAGACCTTCTCCGAGATTGGTGGGCAGAGTCCAGACAATGAACTTTGTCAGGTTGTCAAACACTCCTCGCCCTTCCTCAACCGCCGCCTCAATGGAACTGAAGTTATCATCGGTGAGTACCATATCAGCTGCTTCTTTTGAGACATCTGTACCGGTGATGCCCATGGCCACACCAATATTAGCCTGTTTCAGAGCTGGGGCATCATTTACCCCGTCACCGGTCATGGCAACGACATGACCGCTGGCCTGAAGGGCTCGCACCAGGCGGATTTTCTGCTCCGGAGTGGCCCTTGCAAAGACGTTTGTCTCTTCGGCAACAGTTTTCAATTCATCGTCGGAGAGTTTTTCAAGCATCTGGCCGGTGAACACTTCAGATTTATCAGGATCATCAGTTACAGATGTTGCTATCCCTATCTGCCCGGCAATGGCAGCCGCCGTCACGGGATGATCCCCGGTGATCATTTTTATGTTAATCCCGGCGGTCTTGCAGATTCTCACCGCCGCAACAGCCTCTGCCCTTGGCGGATCTATCATCCCCTGCAGACCAAGAAATGTCAGCCCGGTGGCCACATCTTCATGGTGTATTGTTTTGGTGTCAGCCGGCACTTTTACACGTGCGAAGGCCAATACCCGCAGGCCTCTTGCCGCCATCCTGGAAACATCATTATGAATTTTACCACTGTTAAGTGATATGGTGTTTCCATCTGTATCCATTGCCGCCGTACACTTGGCAAGTATCTGCTCCACTGCTCCCTTTACATACACCATGCGTGGTGTAGAAATTCCTCTGTCATGAAGGGTGGCCATATACTGATGCTGGGACTCAAATGGAATCGAATCAAGACGGGGACTTTGTTTTTCTGTTTCCTTGCTGTTAAAACCGCCTTTGGCTGCAGAGGCAAGCAGTGCTCCCTCAGTAGGGTCTCCCTGCACATACCAGCTACCATCTTTTTCCAGCAGCAAACTGTCGTTGCACAAAACACCTGCCCGCAAACATTCACCAAGCGCTGTATTGTCAGCTTTTCCACCACCATCCTGCCTGACAATCTGGCCAAGGGGAACGTAACCTGCGCCACTCACTTCGTAATGCACATCTCCCGCCATAATGGCCTGAACAGTCATCTGATTTTCTGTGAGCGTGCCGGTTTTGTCCGAACATATCACCGTGGTGCTGCCAAGTGTCTCCACTGCAGGAAGTTTGCGGATAATAGCCCTGCGTTTCGCCATTCTGGAAACACCGATGGCAAGGGTGATGGTCACTGCGGCTGGTAACCCTTCAGGAATGGCACCCACAGCGAGCGCAACAGCGGCCATAAACATGTCAAAAAGCGACTGTCCCCGCAAAATACCCACAACGACAGTTGCTGCAGCGAGCACCAGAATAGCATAAAGCAGGATATGGCTGAAATAGGCAATCTTACGTGTCAGCGGTGTTGCCAGGTCCTGGGCCGAAGAGATGAGTTCGGAGATACGACCCATTTCAGTATAATTACCGGTTGCTGTTACAATACCACTACCCTGTCCATAGGTAACCATGGAGGAGGCATAGGCCATGTTTTTCCGCTCGGCAAGGACTGCCTCTTGTTCGAGTGCTGCGACAGCTTTTTCCACCGGTACGGATTCACCAGTTAAAGCGGATTCATCCACCTGCAGGTCGCGAATCTTCAAGAGTCGTACATCTGCAGGCACCTTGTCACCGGCCTGAAGCAGGACAATGTCGCCGGGAACAAGTTTCACTGACGGTACGCGTTTCTTTTCCCCATTACGCAGAACCGTGGCTTCTGCAACCATGGTATCAGCAAGTGCGGCAAGGGCACTTTCCGCCTTGGATTCCTGGATATATCCTATGATTGCATTGACCAGCACTACCCCAAAAATAACACCAGAGTCAACCCATTCCTGCAATGCCGCGGTAATAACACCTGCCGCAATCAGGATATAAATCAGCGGTTGATGAAACTGGAGAAGAAATCGCATCCATGAGCTCAGGCCCTGTTTTGAGGTGAGTGCATTGGCACCGTACTGCTGGAAGCGCTGTTCTGCCTCCTTTGGAGTCAGTCCGTTTTTCGAGTCACTGGAGAGTAACATAATGATTTCATCCGTTGATAGATGATGCCACTCTCTTTCCGATAATGATGTGTTTTTCATGGTGTGACTGCTCCTTTCAAGGGGGGCTGATCAATGCACGGTTTTTATTCTATGGTTACGCCACTCTGCTCACCATCCGAGCCTGGATACCACTCAAGCTCTATTTCAAATGTGCGTTTTGTACCCTTACGTTTTTTTTCTTCATCTTCTACCTTGACCTCAAGTGTCATATTCTGCGGAAAATTGAGAACCACTTTGTCCTTCCCCTGCCGCAACGTCATGCTTTTTCCCTTTTCAATCTTGTCGGCAATACGACGTAAAAGGGCCACTATCTCAACACTGCTTTTCTTCTCTTCACTTTTAAACAACACAATCTCTCGTCCCATGACATCCTCCTGTTCTCCTATTCCCGAATCCGTGACGGCTTCAGGTTATTTTTATGGAGATTCGTCACTCAAATCTCCGTCAAGGACAGCTTCCTGATCTGCGCCCTGCCTGCGGCGCATTCTACGAATTGGAGTTGTCCGATTCCTGCTCAGGTCACGCTCAACCGCACGACTAATCCTGTCAGCACAGTAATTCAACGTTGCAATACAATCTTTCCCGCTACCCTGGACAACAACCTCACCGCCTCTTTGTAGTCTAACTACGATAAGGCACTCTTTGTCAACACCCCCCTTTGGTCCGTTAAGGTCCGTCAAACGTACTTTGACTTCTTTAACTGAAGCGCCAAACCGGCCAAGGGCAAAGCGGAGTCGTCTTTCCATGGCAGCATTTACTTGCTTATCAATTTTCAGGCGATGAGCCTTTATGCTAATTTTCATATGATTTCTTCCCGATATTGTAAAAAATGAGCGCCGGCCGGGAGAGATAAAAAGAGAGAAAGGGAGAAAAATGGTGGCCGACGCTCAAATTTTTGGTCATGCTTCTTTAAAGTTACTCTTTCGCCTCCTCGGATTCTCCTTTTTCAGTTGACTCCTCGTTGGGTTTTTCTTCAGAATCTTTTACTTCGGTTGTACCTAATATTCCAGCTGCCTTCTCTTTTGCAGTATCTACAGCCTCTTTTGCGGTCTCTGCAGCATCATCAATTACTTTGTCTGCCTGATCACAGGCTGTCAGTCCTGCAAGAAAGAGCATGCTTAACATTACCAGACTCATTTTAAAGCTTAATTTCATAATTCTGACTCCTCTGTTATTATTATGGTTTCCAACTTATGATAAAAAGAGTAATCACAAAGTATCCTTTGGACAAGTTGATAAATCAGCAACAAATGTTCGGCAAAACAAAACAATGAGGCTCAATTATGGAATGGCTTAATTACCATCATCTCTATTACTTCTGGATAGTTATCCGTGAGGGAGGCATTACAGCAGCAGGAAAACGACTCAACCTGGTTCCCTCCACTATCAGCTCACAGATCACTGTTCTTGAGGATGCACTTGACGTGAAGCTCTTCCAGCGTGTCGGTCGTAATATTAAACCCACCGAGATGGGGCAGCTGGTTTTTCAGTATGCCGATGAGATCTTTTCACTCGGCAAAGAGTTGCTGGAGACGGTTCGCGGCCACCCTAAATCTGGCCGGATACCATTACGGGTCGGGGTGGTGGATGCACTTCCCAAGATGGTTGTACGTGATCTTTTAGATCCGGTATTCAAGTTACCCGAGCCAATCCGTCTCATCTGCCATGAAAACAAAAAAGAAGCCCTGCTCGCCGAACTTGCACTCCATGAAGTTGATATCGTACTCAGTGATTCTCCAATGGGATCTGGTTTGAATGTTAAGGCCTACAATCATACACTTGGGGAGTGCGGAGTGACATTTTTTGCAGTGGATGCGCTGTGCACCCCCCCCCTGCAGCAGGGATTTCCCCATTCGCTGGAGGGGGCCCCCGTACTGCTGCCCTCGCAGGCGACTACTCTGAGGGAGGAACTGGATTTATGGCTGGAATCTCAGGACATTACTCCTGTGATTGTTGGAGAGTTTGATGATGCCGCACTGCTGAAGGCTTTTGGTCAGCGAGGTGATGGTATCTTCATGGCACCAACGGTTATTGAAGATGAGATCCGTCGTCAATATCAGGTCTCCGTCGTAGGGCGAACGGAGGAGGTGATGTATCGATTCTACGCTATTTCCATCGAGAAAATTTTAACACATCCTGCTGTTGTTACTATATCGACCGCAGCCAGGCATAGTCTTTTTGCATAGAAAAAACGCCAGCCGGTGCTGGGAGTGCTACGTCCCTTCTTCATTTCTCCCCATAAGGGACTACGAGGTATCTTCCTGAATCCAAGCCGTCACGGATTCGGGCTCTTCTCAAAGACCCCTGTGGTTAGCCCGGGGCATAAAATGTCTCCCGTGATCACTTACCGCTTTTCAACCAAGAAACTTTCGAATCTGGGCTGCCTCAACAAGATCTTTCTGTATATTTGAGTGATCTTTATTCTTAAGTGCCCTGATTATTCTTGTTGTGATCTCACGATGTTCCTCATTGACTTCATAGGCACCCCACTCCAGTCTGAGTTTGTTTTTTACTTCATCGGGCAGGATATCTAGTACATCTTCATTATAAAATGACATGGCCGTCTGAATATCAAAGAGAAAATTCACATGCATATCTTCCATACAGCGCAGGTCGTAGCTTGACAAACACTTCAGGCCAAGAATTTCAGGTGGCAATCCAATGGAATAACAGGCTGCGCAAAAACTGATAACCCTTGGCAGTGCAGTTTCCCCTACACTCCTGGCATAGCCGAACAGTCCCACGTGGAGTTTACGCATTCTTCTTTTGGGTACAAATGACGCCACCTGGTTGATCAGGGGAGCAAGCTTCTCCACAACCGCCCTGTATTCCACTGATACTTTGTCCACTATCTCAAGACACCTCCCCTCATCAATCTCCTGCCGGGCTGACATTTTGAAATTTTTCAACTTATTCACTGCTGCTAAAACTTCTGGAACCGGATAATCATACTTAAATGCAGACTGGATGGTAAATGTTTGAACATCCGGATATTCATTCAACACCCAATCTACAGTGCCGGGTGCCAGATGTCCCCGAAAAGGAGCGCTACCGGCGCCCAGAATAGGATAGATATTTACTCCGATTTCTTTGGAAAGTCGGCTCAGCCGCTGCAGGGCAATCTTGTTGCACAGGATGGCACTCACCATACCATAATTCATGGCTGGATCGGACCTGGCAATAAACACCCGCTGATGTTCAATATCCTTGCCTTCCAGATACTGCCTCATAATAGTATGAGCCTCAAGCATATGTTCCCGGTCCTCAAATAAAGGAATCACATTGATCTTTTTGGGTTTAAACTCTCCTATCCAATCGGAAATTGTGATATCTCCCTGATAAAAGGGTTTCTTTTGTTTCCCAACAACAAAATCCTTATAATAGTAGTAAACACGATTTAAACTTTCTGCCGACATGGTCATGGGCAGGATCACCTCATGGATGGGAGGATAATCGCTGCCATAAAAGAGATTGGCGGCATCACAGGAACGAGGAATGGACTCAAGAGCTTCGACTAGAACTTTTGCCTCGTTCTTTTCAACATCCGGGTTTGGAACACGCAGGGTCAGCCGGACGTCCTCTCCCAGCCTGGTATTTTTAAAAAAGTGCTCATATTTTGTGAGAAGTTTTCGCACCACAAAGGAATCAACTTCCTTACCCTCACAATCCCACATCTGCTCATCACACCCAAGATGGGTATAGGCATAATAAGCCTCCTGTATTTCATCATCTCCGGACATATCCTGATTCTCAGCGAAAAACGGGTGCTGAACATTATCAGGGTGCTGGGTTGACATAATTCTGGGTATTTGGGGGGTGTTGTTTTTCATAATCTGTTGTCCTTATATAATAATTTACTGTTCTCGGATATGAAGTTTTTCGGTTCCTACTTACCTTACCTAGTTGGCCATTGGTTATTCTGTTCAAAAACATGGTAGTGTACGATTTTCCAACAAACCCGATTTTTTTTCAAATGGATTCTCACCCGTGTAATATTGCCAGAAAAGCCGAAATGGATTTTCCATGGACACTGGGACAACAAACATTTTAATAGCTGATCCGGGATACGCATCTACGCTGCATACCTGAAAACAGTTGAGAAACTGCCAAAGATCTCTGTTGACAAGGCTCGGCTCAATGGAAAAAGAAATATTCTCTGATGATTTCCCATGGGCCTCAAATCCAGGTTGCATGAATAAACCGATTATATCCTTTACTGTCGTTTTCCGCGGAGTCGGCGACAGATCTATCACGCTAACCATGTCCGAAACCGTTATCTGTCCAGGATCATTTTTGAACGTATCCTTGATGAGCTGCTGTTGTTGCTGAGTCTTTTTCTGAAGATCTTTTTCTGCAATCTTTTCATCCATAAACCTAGCCACCACGCCACTCTTTGACGAATGAAGATCTTCCCTGAACTCAGGGTCTTCCAGAATAGCTGTCAGAAGTCCAAGGTTGCTTGGAACTCCATTGATATACAGCTCTTTAACAGCCAGACTGAGCTCATGTATAGCAGCATATCTGTCAACTCCCCGTGAAACCACTTGGCCTACCATGGTGTCATAGTGGCCCTGACCATTAGCGATAAGCCTATCCCGCATGATGCGGCTGTCAAAGTAAAATGTTGAATTAGCGCGCTTCGGCAGCCTGATATCAACGTCACCACTCACTCCAAGGGTCAAGGCATCTTTATGAAGCATTTCCTTGATGAATTGAATCATTCCAGTTCCCAGAACCTCTTCGAGACATATTCTAGCTTCAATGGTATGACCTCCTGCCCTGCGCCGTCTGCAGTCTATTTCTTCTTGATCCTGTAGTTTTCTGCCTCTTGTAATATCAAACTGTGTTCTGATAAATTGAATTCCACCCTGGTGCCCGGAAACCGGATGTTCCACTTGAATGCGGGTATTTACTTCCAGAAAGTTGAAATTTTCGCTGTCCGGTTCAAACAGCATTTCAAAGGTCGCCAATCCCACATAAGGGGATCCGAGTTTTTCCTCCACCACTTTAAAATAGTCATGGATCGCCTGCCGCAACTCCATTTCCTGGGCCTGGGTAATGGTAGCAGTCTCTTCAATGATCTTCTGTTTTGCTCTCTGCATGGTGCAGTCACGCGGGGCACCAAAACGAACGTTACCTCCCTGATCCACCATCACCTGCATCTCGATGTGCCTGCTTTTTTCAATCCACTGATCAGCACTGAACGTAGTTCCTTTTTCCAACCATTCAGTGACAGTTTGCAGCATCACAGTTTCAGCATGAGGATCTTCAACTTCAATGAGTTTTTGCCCGGAACCACCTCCCCCATAAGCATCTTTCAAGACAATTTGTTTAATTCCATCTTTGCGGCATTGCAGAAAAAAATCCAGAGCCTGATCTGAATTCTCAATTTTTCCACTGGAACTGGGTGGTTTAATACTCGTCTGGGCTGCAATCTTATTGGCATTGACCTTATTACCGATAAAATCAATGTGTCTGCTACCAGCACCAATAAAGCGAAGTCCTCTTTTTTCCAAAGCCTCAAAAAATAAAGGGTCTTCTGAATTGAAACCGTATCCTGGATGCAAAACAACTTGACTTGGATCTATAAAATTCGATTGTAAAAAAGATTTCAGTAAATCAAGAGATTCTATATCAGGCCTGGCCTCACGCCCTTTCTGCTCGGGAGTTGCAGAATATGGGGCGGTAAAGATGAAGTCCCCATCACGTAACTCTGGTACAGCATCTTTACCATCGTATACAAAAATAACTTTTTTCCCGGCTTCGTATGCCTGACTTGCCACCATATGGGCAATCACCCCCCGATTCCAGATAAGGACATAGTGAAAATCCTCCAGAGCATTTTTTCCTTCAGCCAATGTTTCATCACAGGCGGATAATAGCGGCTCGACCTCCATCTTTCGGATGAGAATACTTTGAAGGTTGTTTGATAGACGATTTACCGCTCCACCCATCCTTTTCAGAGACATGGTTTTTGCATATTCCGCTACAGAAACACCATTGAATAACATATTTCCCCTTCTCTCTCTTTCAACGCGACTGTGTAGTAAATCCCAGTTCAAAGGCCTTAAGGTTAACTGCCACAAAGTTCCTGCGGGTCTTGTTGCGAATTGTCTCCCTGATGTTTTCTGCAGAAACCGGAAGCAGGCCAGTGGCAGCTAGGGCACCAAGAATAACCATATTTACCGCCATGACATTGCCCGCTTCAGTGGCAAGCGTTGTCGCATCAAAACTGTTCAGGCTTCCCGCTTTCTCAAGTATCAGTTTCTGCAGTTCATCTGGATCTGGATAGGCCGACTGCCCGACAGCAGCAGCAAAGGGAGGCAAAGGCATGGAATTGGTAATAACCACTGTTTTTTTGTTGCATTTCCCTATGGCCCGCAAAGTCTCAAGGGGTTCAAAACCGGCGAGAATATCCGCTTCGCCATCGGAGATAAGAGAACTTTTGGCGTCTCCGAAAATCATGGCCGACTCCACCACACCGCCACGCTGCGCCATGCCATGAATCTCACTCATCCTGAAGGGAATATCAGCAAGAAGAGCTGCCTCACCCAGCACCTTGGCAGCCAGAAGGTTCCCCTGTCCGCCGACAGCTACGATCATTAATCTGATTACATTCATATCTTCTCTCTCGGGAGGTTATTTTTTCACAGGACGAATAGCGTTTTCCGGACAGACCTGAGCGCACAGAGCACAGCCGGTACAGCGGTCAGAGTCAATTTTCACCCTGCCTTTCTTGACAAAAAACGCAGGGCATCCCAGCTGGTCAATGCAGTCCTTATGATTTCTGCATTTGTCACTGACGTAAAAGGCTTTCATTTTCGGCAGCTTCAGGCTCTTGCCGTAAAGGGTACATATTTCCCTGGCGATAACCACGGAAACACCTTCAAAGGCAAAGGCCTCCTCCAGCGCCTCGATACTTTTTTTGAGTTTAAAGGGGTGAATAACGGAGAGGTGCCCCACCCCGAGAGCCTTAACCACCTCTTCAATGTCAATTCGGCCAAAACCGGAAAGCCCGTGTTTTTCCATATCCACACCAGGATGGGGCTGATGCCCTGTCATGGCAGTCGTACCGTTATCAAGAATAATCAGGGTAAAATTATGCTTGTTAAACACCGCATTGACAAGCCCTGCCATGGCGGAATGAAAGAAGGTGGAATCACCGCAGAAGGTGATCACCTTTTTATCAAGGGTTTTGGAAAATCCGGCAGCGGTACCAGTGGACGAGCCCATGCAGATCAGGAAATCCGCCATCCCCAGAGGAGGAAGCATACCAAGAGTATAACAGCCGATATCGGTGGGGTAGATCACATCCATCCCCCAGGCTGCTTTTTTCACTGCATGGAAGGTGGCCCGGTGGGAACATCCGGCACACAGGGTTGGCGGCCTGGGTGGCAGGTTCGCCTGGATGGCTGAGTCCGTTGCAGACTTGAGAGGATCTTCCACTTCAAACCAGCGAGCAATTTTTTCTCGTACCAGCGCTGGATTAAATTCCCCGAGGCGGGAAAAAAGCTCATCACCCTTGCCGCCAATGACCGGAATCGCACTGTCATTCAGCGCCTTAACAGCCTCTTCCAGTATAGGTTCTCCCTCTTCCACAATAAGTACTGTTTCACAGGTGCTCAAAAAGCCCCTGATCATCTTTTCCGGCAGGGGGTGGGTAAAACCGAGGCGGAGAACTGTCACTTGATCCTCCAGACCAAGGTCGTCCAGTGCATCAGAAACGTAGGTATAACTCACGCCATTACAGATAATCCCCCAGCTGCCCTTACCTTCTGTATAGTTGAACGGTGACTGACCGGCCAGCTCCTCAGCTTTTGCAAGGTTTGCAAGAAGACGAACATGGAGCTGGCGTGAAACCACAGGCACGGTTACGTAGCGCATGGGATTTCTGGTAAAATCGCCCTCTGTTTTCGGGGGAGTTATAGTATTGAGTGTCACAACAGCGGTGGAATGATTGATGCGGGTGGTCGTTCGTAGAAGAACGGGTTCCTCCAGCTGCTCCGAGAGCTCAAAGGCCCGGATGGTCATCTCCTTTGCCTCCTCAATGGTGGAAGGTTCCAGCATGGCCAGACCGGAAAGCTTTGCATAGTAGCGGCTGTCCTGTTCATTCTGGCTGGAAAACATGGACGGATCGTCGGCCACCAGAATCACAAGACCGCCCCTCACCCCCACATAGGCAAGGGTCATCAGGGCATCCGCGGCAACATTCATCCCCACATGCTTCATGATACACATGGAACGAACTCCGGTATTAGCAGCTGCCGCAGCCACTTCCAGAGACACCTTCTCATTGACACTGTATTCAAAGTAGAGATCACCCTCCTGAGCCATCTGAAAAAAATTCAGAGAGATCTCAGAAGATGGGGTTCCCGGATAAGCAGCAGCCACAGCAACTCCTGCTTCAACAGCGCCCCTGGCAATGGCCTCGTTGCCGAGAAGAAGCATCTTTTTTCCAGGCTCATCGGTTAGTAATTTATGCATCATATCTCCAGCTACAACGTGTCTATTTTTTTGGTTACCTCAATAGAATAACAGGACCGGAGACAAAAAATTTCTCCGATCCTGTTCCTGTTCTGCCCTGCCTCTATGCTTCGGGCTCCAGCGCCTTGCGGCGGCCATCGAGAAACTTCCAGCCCTTTTCCACATCCTTCTGAGCCATTGCCATCAACTCGTCAAACATGGTGGGATTGGTGATTTTCAAGGCCCGGTAACGGTTCTCATTCATGGCGTAATCGGCAAAACTTGATGCCGGGGCTTTGGAATCAATGACCAGAGGATTCTGGCCACCATCTTCCAGCAGAGGATTATAGCGATAGAGCGGCCAGTGCCCACAGTCAACCGCTCTTTTCTGCTGCTCCAAACCCTGCGCCATATTAATGCCGTGATTAATGCAGTGTGAATAGGCAATAATAAGGGATGGGCCGTCATAGGCCTCGGCCTCGTTAAAGGCTTTAACCACCTGAGTCGGGTTGGCCCCCATGGCCACCTTTGCCACATACACATTGCCATAAGTGGCAAAGATCATACCAATGTCCTTTTTGGGCATGCGTTTACCACCTGCTGCAAACTGAGCAGTGGCAGCACGCGGGGTGGACTTGGACATCTGGCCACCGGTGTTGGAGTACACTTCGGTATCCATAATCAGGACATTGACATTCTCGCCGGATGCCAGGACATGATCCAGACCGCCATAGCCGATATCATAGGCCCAGCCGTCACCACCGAAGATCCACACCGACCGTTTAACCAGATTATCAGCCACATGAATAAGCTGCTGGGCTTTGGGAAAGCTGTTGCCAGCCAGTTTTTCCTTGAGAGCTGCCACCCGATCCCGTTGAGCCTCGATCTCCATCTGAGTGGTCTGGGGAGCATTGAGCAGTTCATCCATCTCGGATTGTTTCACCAGCCCGGCAGTTACCGCACCCTCAAGGAGTTCAGCTGCCTGAGAGGCCATCTTATTCACGGTCTGACGCATGCCAAGGCCAAATTCGGCATTATCTTCAAACAGGGAGTTTGACCAGATGGGGCCGCGGCCGTCTTCCCGCTTGCAGTAGGGAGTGGTGGGCAGATTGCCCCCATAAATGGAGGAACAGCCGGTGGCATTGGCAATCATCATTCTGTCACCAAAAAGCTGGGTGGCCAGTTTAATATATGGTGTCTCGCCGCAACCAACACAGGCACCAGGGTACTCGAAAAGAGGACGCAGCAGCTGGCTGCCTTTGATGGTTGCCGGTGCGATCTCATTATAGTCCACTTCCGGCAAAGTGAGGAAGAATGCATAATTTGCAGATTCACGTTCGCGAATTTCCTCACTATTGTCATGCATGGCAAGAGCCCGCTCTTCAGTTTTCTTGCCGTCCGCATCTTTTTTGCGTGCAGGACAGACGGAATAACAGTGGCTGCAACCGTTACAATCCTCGGTGGATACGGAGATGACAAATTTTCGCCCTTTAAACTGTTTACCCACCGCATCAGCGCTCTGTAAGGTGGCTGGAGCGCCTGCCAGGCTGTCAAGGGTAACAATCTTCATCCGAATGGAGGCATGGGGACAGACCAGGGAACACTGACCACACTGAATACAACTTTCTGCATCCCACAGAGGAACCTGTACCGCAATGTTTCGTTTTTCATACTGGGTGGTTCCCGTGGGCCAGGTACCATCAGCCGGCATCTGGGAAACTTTGATGGTATCCCCCTTGCCCTCAATCATTTTTGCAGTCACTTCTTTTACAAAATCCGGCGCATGGTCAGGCACAGTAGGGGGAATATCGTGGCCGGTAACAGCATCCGGTACGGTTACCTTGACGATATTGTTCACAGCCGCATCTACTGCGTCGTAGTTCATCTTCACCACCTTGTCCCCCTTCTTGCCATAGGTCTTTTTGATGGCAGCCTTGATGGACTGGATGGCCTCATCTTTGGTGATAATGTCAGAGATCAGGAAGAATGCGGTCTGCATGATCATATTAATTCGTGCACCAAGCCCAAGAGCTGTTGCCAGGGTCAGGGCATCAATCACATAAAAGTTGATCTTTTTAGAGATAATATCCTGCTGAACTCTGGCCGGCATGTGATCCCAGACCTCATCCTTGCTGAAATCTGTGGTGAGAAGAAACGTTCCGCCTTCCTCAAGGTTTGCCAGCATATCGTACTGATCGAGAAAGGTAAATTTATGACAGGCCACAAAGTTGGCCTTGTTGATAAGATAAGGAGCAAGAATTTTCTCTTTACCAAAACGGAGATGACTGGTGGTGATGGAGCCGGACTTTTTAGAGTCGTATACAAAATAGCCCTGAGCCGCATTGTCGGTTTCCGTACCGATGATTTTAATGGTGTTCTTGTTGGCACCAACTGTTCCGTCAGCACCGAGTCCAAAGAACATGGCCCGGAATACGCCTTCGCCTTCAATATCAAAGGCAGGGTCAAAGTCAAGGCTGGTCAGAGCCACATCATCATTGGGGCCCACACAGAAACGATTTTTGCTGGTGTCGGATTCCATATTATCAAAAACAGCCTTCACCATGGCAGGGGTGAACTCGGCGGAACCAAGTCCATAACGGCCACCCAGCACAACAGGAGCCGTGGCCAGAACGCCACTGTCCTGCGCTTCACCAACAGCGGTACGTACATCCTGGTACACGGGTTCGCCGTTTGCTCCCGGATCCTTGCTGCGATCAAGAACTGTAATTCTTTTTACAGTGTCCGGCAGTGCGGCAACCATGGCTGCAGAATCAAAGGGTCGGAAGAGACGGATAATCACCATACCAACCTTTTTGCCTTGGCCAATCAGATGTTCAACAGTTGCAGCCACTGTCTCGGCACCGGAAGCCATTATAATCACAACATCAGTGGCATCGGCTGCACCGACATAATCAAAGAGGTGATAGCTGCGGCCGGTGAGTTCGGCAAACTTGTCCATGGTCTCCTGAACAATACCCGGTACGGCCTGATAGTACTTATTGATGGTCTCACGACCTGTGAAATACACATCGGGATTCTGGGCCGTTCCACGCATCATGGGACGATCCGGGGAGAGGCCGCGCAAACGGTGCTCAATGATCAGGTCGTCATCAATCATAGTTCGCATATCCTCTTCGCTGAGCTGCTCAATCTTCTGAATTTCGCTTGAGGTACGAAAACCATCAAAGAAATGCATAAAGGGGATCCGGGATTTCAGGGTAGCCTGGGTAGAAATCAGTGCCATATCCTGAGCTTCCTGGACATTCTGTGAACCCAGCATGGCCCAGCCGGTCTGACGGGCGGCCATAATGTCACTGTGATCTCCAAAGATGGACAGTCCCTGGTAGGCAAGGGCACGGGCGGTAATATGAAAGACGGTGGGGGTAAGCTCACCGGCAATTTTATTCATATTTGGCAGCAGCAGCATCAAGCCCTGAGAGGCGGAAAATGTAGTGCAGAGAGCGCCGGTGGTCAGCGATCCGTGCAAAGCTCCCGCTACGCCTGCCTCTGACTGCATCTGAGAGACCAATGGTACCGAACCCCAGATGTTTTTCTGGCCGGCACTGTACTTGGCATCAGATTCTGCGGCAATGGATGTGGACGGAGTAATGGGATAGATGGTGATGATTTCGCTGGTACTATAGGCTACATGGGTGCAGGCCTGATTACCGTCAATGGTGACCATTTTTCGTGACATAATGTTTCTCCTTATAATTATTGTTTTTGTTAAATTTTTCCCTGACGCAACTGCTCAGATTTCTCATTCAGAGCCTGGCGGGTCTCTTCCCGGTATCTCTCAAGGGCTTCTGTCAGCTCTGGATACTTGATTGACAGGATCTCACATGCCAGATAGGCCGCATTCTTGGCTCCGTCTATGGCCACGGTGGCCACTGGAATTCCAGGGGGCATCTGTACCGTGGCATGGAGGGCATCTACTCCCTGCATGGCCCCGGATGCCAGAGGTACCCCAATCACCGGCAGAGTGGTATGGGCGGCAACAACTCCAGCCAGGTGAGCTGCCATGCCGGCACCGGCAATGATTACTTCAAGGCCGCGTTCTCTTGCGCTTCGTGCATATTCAGCGGTCTTATCCGGCAACCGGTGGGCAGAGCTGATGTCCATTTCGCAGACAACTCCCATTTCGGCAAGAACAGCTGCAGCCTTTTTCATGACCGGCAGGTCAGAGTCACTGCCCATGAGAATTCCAACAAGTGGTTTTTTTGACATTTTCAGTCTCCTTCAAAAATATTGTATTTTCTTGTTATTCGAAAGTTCGTTATGCGTCAGCTTCAATCAGTTTAATCACGTCTCTCACATCGGCATCAGGCCAGTTCCTCCCGGTACGGAGATGTGCAATTCTACAAGCTGACTGCAGTGCTTCACGAAAGATATTCCCAGCCAGCTCTTCTTTGTGTTTTTCATACTGCCGCATACCTGAAGAACTGAAAAGGCGGTTCTGGAGAGTACTGAAAACTCGGAGTGCCTGTTCGCTGTCCTCAAGCATCTCAACAGGGGGATGAGCAGCACCAGTAGCCTCGGGGGCGCTGACAAGGAGCAGCAGGTCTATACCATATCCTTTAAGCACCTCCTCGATGGTATTGACCGGAAGCAACACCCTTCCGGTCGACGCCTGAGGATTCATGAAAATCGCTCGGTCCATCTGTTTACAAGTATCACCTTCCTGTAACATATCGAGACGCAGGAGGACTCCACACCCTGTTCCAGAACCAACAACAGAGCCACCATCACCTATCATTAAAGACCCTGTGTCATCTGCAATAATGCTCATTTCAATAACAACACTGGAGTCAGAACTACGTAAAGCCGCAAGAATTTCCGTCCTCTTGTCGCCTATTACAAGAACAGTCTTACGGTACTCTTCTTTTCTAAAACATATGTTAACCAGACTGCCGTGAAAAGGCAGACGGCCGCGCCTAACCATGATAATATTGTGCAGGGTGAGCGCCATATCTTTCAAACAGCCAAAAGAGTCCTGGTAATCCTCAAGCGAGATTGCTGCCACCAGCAGGTCGTTGTCCCGGTCGTCAAAACAAACAGCAGACGAGTCACCAAACTGTTCCATATGCTGCGATGAAACTCCGAACAGCCCAACGGCGTCTGGACCTGCTGCAATCTGGTCATCAGTGGCCAGTTCAAAGAGGTTTGCAAGGGATACTCCACGCCCGATAACCTGCTGATGGAAAAAAATAAAAACAACAGCATGCCCCACTTGAGCCGGATAACAGAGCCAATCCTCTTGTTGTAGAGCAAGACTAGGTAAAGGGTTTCCATCTATCCTCAGCAACTGGTCACTACGCAATCCTACAGGGAAATTGAGAATCATGGGTGGAGTGAACCAGACCTGGCGGACAAGGGGAATTTTCCCCAGCAGTGTCTCGTAAACGGAAGGCAGTTCACAGTGACCGGAGACTGCGACCAGCCCCACTTTACAGCCGGCAGCCACGTGCCTGTAGATTCGCGGATGATCACCAGTGATATTTTCACAAACATTCCGGTAGAGAGAACGGATATGGTGTCCCAGGCCGATGAGCGTATCGTTAAAAGCCCGATGAGGCCGCTGACCACGACAGTTACCTGGACCGGGTTCTACAAGAAGCACGATGTAACGGTCACGGGAACGCCAGTAATTGTACAGCTGTTCAACAAATTTATGTAGTGCAGCACGCCCTTGCGGCTCAAGAAAAACATCCGCAGCAGGCAGGATGGAAGTAAGTTGTTCCAGTGAGTGTTCGTCAAGTGCCCGCAGTATACTCAGTAGCTGCCGAAGACCGCTCATTTCTGTCAGATCAAGGCCAACCGCAGCGAGCAGGCGCGGATCCCTGTACACCAGCTCCCGGACAAACAACCCCACCATGTCCTCAAAGAGATCGCTGTGCAGCACATCCCTTTTTGAGTTGCATATTTTATTGTCCGTATAGATGATACATTGTCTTTCATCACGGACAAATCGTTTGCTGCTCATACCGTTCTCCGGCCTTTCTTAAACGGGGCATCTTCTTTTTTGCAAAAAAAAAAGGCCGAAGATCACTGAAAATTCAGTAACTCTTCGGCCTTTTTATTCTGACACGCGTTTTATAAAAAACCCGGTCAGACATGCTGCCATATATGATGTAAGCCTAGAAAGCTGCACCACCGACAAGTCTTTGCCTGTGAATCAGCATGCCAGCCAGACACATGTACTCTGTCTCCCCGGTCTTTGCTTATTTGTTTCGTACCGTATAAATTCTTTTCAGGTATTTATGAAAAATATTGATACGCCACTTGCACCAGCTTACGACTCATCGCCAGCACTGAGAAGTGCTTTATACACATAACAAAACAGGAAATCAATACTATTTTTTTCTATTCCTGAATCCGTGACGACTTTGTGATTGTCTCCTTGTTTTCATTCGACAACGATTTTCACAAATGTAAACGAAGAGGGACTTGTACAAAATCATCAACGAATCGATTGGATAATTCAAATGCATTGGTTCTGTTTAGTCGAAGACACGACCCATTCACCCGAAATCACAACACTATAACAGGCCACTCATATTCCTCTCTGCTAGCTGCAGGGAGCAGAGAAATGATGACAAAAGCACGACCTCCCAGTAAACTATAGAAGATAATAGTTTTTACCACACCATCAAGATTAATTATTCTGGAGGCATATAATGCTGAATTCCATAAGGAGACTAACTCCTTTTTTTCTGTTCTTTTTTACCCTCTGTTTTATTGAGGCAGGCATCATGGCAGAGTACTCCGATGCCCGTTCCCGCGGCGGAGGCCGTTCTTTCCGTTCAACACCAGCAAAAAAAGCTCCTGTAGCCCAAAATCAAAAACCAGGAAACCAGCAGAAGCAGCCCGGAATGAGCCGTGGACTGATGGGAGGGCTGCTAGGTGGTGCTATCGGTGGAATGCTGCTTGGCAGTATGTTTGGAATGGGGGGAAGCGGTATGGGCATACTTCCCTTCCTCCTGCTCGGCGTTGTGGGATACTTTATGTATAGAAGGTTCACAGCCGCCCGCTCTTCCGGCGGGACCTCCCCCGGATATCAACCACCGACTGCAGGTGGCTTCACACCTGTAGCTGCCGTACCCCAAAAATCCGAGCTGGAAGAAGGTCTGGACCACATCCGTATAGGAGACCCCGACTTTGATACAGATTATTTTACTCAAGTGGCATCGGATGTATTCTTTAAAGTTCAGGCTGGTTGGATGCGGCGCGACCTGACTTCCTACAAAACACTTCTCGGAGACCAACTTGCAGCTGAGTACGAAACACAGTTCGCCGAAATGAAGTCGAAGGGTGAGATTAATAAGCTTGAGAATATTTCCATCCGCAAGGTCGAGATTGTTGCTGCAGGTTCTGAAAACGGTGAAGATTTTGTAACTGTTTTTTTTACTGCCAACCTGCTCGATTATACTGTGGATGACAAAACTGGCGATTTACTCTCAGGCAGCATGACTGAACCTGTGAAATTTGCCGAAGAGTGGAGCTGGGCCAGACCCCTGGGTACAGAAGAATGGAAACTGGAGGGAATCAAGGAAGTTTAATCAGGCAGATCGGGAACACCAGCCACATCTCTTAACCGTGCCCGGTGTTCCCCGGGGAGCCTTCAAGCGAGTAATAAACTCCTGCATGCAGAAGTTTATTACTCGCTTGAACCATTCAACAAAACATTTATTGGCAACCTTGATGAACTTTTCACCTCTCTCAGAGAAAGGCTCGACTTGATAGAATTAACGCCCGGTAATTTCCGTAGTGTATTCCTTAGAAATTTCTCATAGGAGGTAAGATTCTCTGCAACAACCAGCAGAAAATAATCCGCCTCACCAGTAACATTGTGGCAGGAGAGTATCTCTGGAATCTCCTGAATTTTCTTTTCAAACTGAAATGGCAAATCATCAGTATGATTTGAAAAGCATATCTGCACTAAAGCCAGTACCTCAAAACCCAAAAGCTCACGATTGAGATTGGCTTGATAGCCAACAATGAGACCTTTCTCTTCCAGACGTTTCCGTCTTCTCCAGCAAGGTGTTTCGCTCATTGCAAGTTTCTCGGCTACTTTGGCATTGGGTATCTGTCCATCATCCTGCACCAACTTAAGTAAGAACAGATCAGTGCTGTCTACCGACAAATTGGGGTGATTTTCCTTCAAACTGGCCTCCTGTTAATAGAATTTTGCTAAATCTACCGTAATCCTTCGTTCAAAAGCAAGGAAATTTCAGAACAACTTTGATATTTTTACGGTGACAAAATTGCAAATATAAGGAGCCCATGGATGATTGAACCAACTCTGTTATCATTATACATCACTGCACTGATTGCAGTTTACATATCACCTGGTCCAGACATGGCTCTAGTCATGGCAATATCAGCTGGTAAGGGGAGAAGCGCGGGCCTGAACACTGCATCTGGTATAGCTGCGGCACGGGCACTCCACGTTCTAGGGTCCGGTCTTGGGTTGGCTGCACTCATTATGGCACACCCATATCTTGAAAACTTTATTCGTGTTGTTGGGGCTATTTTTTTACTGTACTGGGGCTGGAAAATATTTCAAACGCCGTTAAGAATGGATCAGACAAGTAAAGCGATTTCTAATGTGAAATCTAATATTTCACGTGGGTTTATCACCAATTTATTAAACCCTAAAGCGTTGATATTTTGCAGCATGCTACTACCTCAATTTATCTCATCAGGAGAAAATCCGCTGCCACAGTTCATCATACTTGGTGGAATATTAGTCTGTGTAGGACTTATTTTCGATATCTCGTATGTTTTTCTTGCCGATGGTATGGCACAGCGCATGGGAAACAAAATATGCGAAAGAACACAGTCTCTATTTTACCTGGAAAAAATTCGTAATTGGCTTATGGTTTTTGTGTTCGGGGGAATGGCAATTCGATTGTTACTAGGATAGCAAGGCAGAAGGTTATTGACCAATCTCAATCTACAAAAGTTGAAACATTAGTATTAACCTTCCACCTGAACACAGGTGATAAAGAAAATATTGGATCACACTCTATTTATGCTGCATAATTACCTGTCCCATCTTTCTATTCCTTCTTCCCGCAAATCAACGAACGAAACCGCTCAAACAGGTAAAAGGGATCATGGGGGCCGGGACAGGCTTCCGGGTGGTATTGCACAGAGAACAAAGGTTCACTGCGATGACTGATTCCTTCCACGGTCTGATCGTTGAGGTTCATATGAGTAATGTCGATTCTGTTTGGAGAAAGGGAGTCACGCTCAAGAGCAAAGTTATGATTCTGTGAGGTAATTTCAACCCTGCCGGTGAGCAGATTTTTAACTGGATGATTACAGCCGTGATGACCGAACTTCAGGCGACTGGTTCTCCCTCCCAGCGCAAGACCGAGGATCTGGTGGCCGAGACAGATCCCCATAAGCGGTACTTTGCCGATCAATTCTCCTGCTGCAGTTATGGCATAGGTTACTGCAGCAGGGTCTGCAGGGCCATTTGAGAAAAAGACACCATCGGGTTTCATGGCAAGGACATCCCGGGCTGACGTCCGGGCAGGAACAAGGGTGACGTCCATACCGGAGAGACGCAGGCTGCGCAGGATATTCCACTTTATACCGAAATCATAGGCAACGACATGCAGATCAGCAGGAGGCAGGCTTTCCGTAATGCCCCAGGAACGACTGATGGATTCATCTGCGTCCCACTGCTGTATCTTGTCACAGCTGACCCGGGATGCATAGTCTTGATTATCAAGCCCCGCCCACTTGCGGGCAAGTGTTACGGCCTCTTCTTCTGTTATGATTCCTGACACTGCCAGGCAGCCCTTCAGGGTGCCTTTGTCCCGCAATCTGATAGTCAAAGCTCTGGTATCGATGCCGCTGATGGCCGGAACTTCACAGCGAAAAAGCCATGCGGTTAGGGATTCCTCTGCCCGCCAGTTGCTGGGTTCATTGCAGTCATGAACAATCAGACCGCGAGCAAACATTCCTCTTGATTCCATATCAGATGGATTTACCCCGGTGTTGCCAATTTCAGGATAGGTCAACGAAACCAACTGACCGCTGTAAGAGGGATCGGAAAGTATTTCCTGATATCCTGTCATACCGGTGTTAAACACTACCTCGCCAACCGTATCACGGGCAAAACCTACTGAATATCCGTGATATATGGAGCCATCTTCAAGGGCAAGAAAAGCCTTTTTTTCCCTTTTTGCTGCCCAGTTCCAGGATTGTGATTGTTGTTCTTTCATGCTGTTGTCCCTCCCGGCAAATTAACCTGTGGTGCATCAGTGTGATACTCCTGCAGACTGCAGACCGTAAGACGTTTCTTTTTCAAGGTTTCCAGGCCATTGACCGCAGCCTGCAATCCACTTAAAGTTGTGGTGATTGGCAGCCCCCGCATAATTGCCCTGCTGCGCATTTTTACGCCGTCAATCCGGGTTGTGGTGGTACCGGTTGGAATATTAATCAGCCAGTCCACCTGCTGCTCTTCAACAAGATCCAGTATATTGGGACTGCCGTCTGCAATTTTAGCCACAGAAAGGCTTGGAATGGAGTGGTCAGCAAGAATACTGCTGGTACCGCTGGTGGCAAAAATGGAAAAACCCAGGGCAAACAACCTGCCGGCCAGGGGAAGCATGGCCGCCTTGTCCCGGTTACGGATACTTAAAAAGATATTGCCGCTGCGGGGAATACTGTTTCCGGCAGCCAGCTGACTCTTATGAAAAGCAAGATCCATGGAAGGGTCAATACCCATAACCTCACCGGTGGACTTCATTTCCGGGCTGAGCTGCACATCAATCCCAGGGAAACGGCTGAACGGAAAAACCGCCTCTTTGACACTGCAATGAGCCGGAATAACCTCTTCAGTAAACCCAAGTTCATCAAGGCTATGGCCAGCCATAACCAAGGCAGCAAGTTTTGCAAGAGGCACACCAATGGCCTTGCTAACAAAGGGCACTGTTCGCGAGGCGCGTGGATTGACTTCAAGCACATACACCTCTCCGTTATGGACAGCAAACTGGATATTCATTAGTCCGCACACCCGAAGGCCCCTTGCCAGTGCATGGGCATGACTCCTTATGGTTTCCGCCACTGACGGGGAAAGACTTACCGCAGGGATCATGCAGGCCGAATCCCCGGAATGTGCTCCTGCATGCTCAATATGCTCCATGACCGCAGCAACAACTGTTGTTGTACCATCCGAGATGCAGTCCACATCAACCTCCACCGCACCATCAAGGTAGCGGTCAATCAGCACCGGCCTGTCTGTGGAGACCTCAACTGCCTCTGCCATATATGTAGAAAGCATCTCTTCATCATGGACAACCATCATGGCACGTCCGCCCAGTACAAAAGAGGGGCGCATCAGCACCGGAAACCCAATCCCAGCCGCGATTGTTCCAGCCTCGCTGGCGGTGGATGCCATACCGTTTTCAGGCTGGAGAATACCAAGCTTTTCCACCAGCTTACTGAAAAAATCACGATCTTCAGCGGCTTCAATGTCAGCAGGGCTGGTGCCGATGATGGTCACACCGTTTTCTTCAAGATCACGGGCAAGATTCAACGGAGTCTGGCCGCCAAACTGGACAATGACACCATCACATTTTTCGTTCCAGTAAATATGCAGAATATCTTCCAGGGTAAGGGGCTCAAAATAGAGACGGTCACTGGTATCGTAATCAGTACTCACTGTTTCCGGGTTTGAATTAACCATGATGGTTTCAAAATCTGCCCCCTGCAGGGCGTATGAACCGTGGACACAGCAATAATCAAACTCAATCCCCTGACCAATCCGGTTTGGACCGCCACCAATGATCATGATCTTTTTTCTTTCCGTTGCTATGCTTTCATTAACCTCGCCATAGTTTGAATAAAAATAGGGGGTATGGGCTGCAAACTCCGCCGCACAGGTATCCACTTGTGAGAAAACCGGCAGGAGTCCGCACCCCATCCTGGCCCGCCGAACCTTCTCTTCAGTATCCTGTAACAGGTGCGCAATCTGACGATCTGAATAACCAAATTCCTTAGCCTGTCTGAACAGCGGCAGATCCTGAGCAAGCGCGCTCAGCGAGCCGACGCTCCTGATCTCTTCTTCATAGGCGGCAAGCTCAGCAAGATGACCAAGAAACCAAGGGTCAACACGGCAAAGATCGTGGACTTTTTCCATACTCCAGCCCCTTCTAAAGGCAGCCCGTATCAGAAAAATCCGATCCGGCTTTGCAATAAGAAGACGGTTTTCCAGTTCTTCATCAGGTAAGAGTCCCAAAGCCGCATCTTTACCATCGGCACCAAATCCGGCCCTACCGGTTTCAAGTGAACGCAGTGCCTTCTGCAAAGACTGCTTAAAGGTTTTGCCAATACTCATGGCCTCTCCCACAGACTTCATCTGCGTGCCCAGGGTGTCATCGGCCTCTGGAAATTTTTCAAAGGTAAAGCGTGGAATCTTGGTTACCACATAATCGAGCGTCGGTTCAAAACAGGCAGGCGTTTCCCGGGTAATATCATTGCGCAGTTCATCAAGCGTATAGCCTATGGCAAGTTTGGCCGCAATTTTAGCGATGGGAAACCCGGTGGCTTTGGAGGCCAGGGCACTTGAACGGGAGACCCGGGGGTTCATTTCAATGATAACCATCCGGCCGTTTTCTGGATTTAAGGCAAACTGGACGTTGGAACCTCCAGTCTCCACCCCTATTTCACGCATCACCGCAAGAGATGCATCTCGCATGATCTGATATTCACGGTCAGTGAGGGTCTGCACAGGGGCCACGGTGATGGAATCTCCAGTATGAACACCCATGGGATCAAGGTTTTCAATGGAGCAGACAACCATGCAGTTATCCTTTACATCCCGCATCACTTCCAGTTCAAACTCTTTCCAACCCTGGATAGACTCCTCAACGAGTACCTCTGAGGTCGGGCTGTAAAAAAGTCCCCGGGTAACAATTTCTTCGAAGTCCTGCTCATTGTATGCAATTCCTCCACCGGTACCGCCAAGGGTAAATCCGGGCCTGATCACCAAGGGCCAGACATCCAGTTCCTCCTTGATTTTTACTGCCTCTTCAAAGGTATGTGCAGTACCGCTGCGTGGCAGATCAAGCCCGATGTTAGCCATGGCCTCCTTAAACAGCTGCCTGTCTTCCGCCTTGCGGATGGAATGAGCATTGGCCCCCAACAGCTCGACATCATGCTGCTTCAGCACACCTTTGTCAGACAGGTCCAGAGCAAGATTCAGGGCGGTTTGCCCACCAAGAGTCGGAAGTAGAGCATCGGGGTGTTCTCTTGCGATGATGGCCTCAAGGATATCGGGCGCAAGCGGTTCAATATAGGTACGATGGGCAAATTCCGGGTCTGTCATGATGGTGGCTGGATTGGAGTTGACCAGTATCACTTCATAACCCTCTTCCTTCAGGGCTTTACAGGCCTGTACCCCGGAGTAATCAAACTCGCAGGCCTGACCGATAACAATGGGCCCGGATCCGATGAGCATGATTTTCTGTATGTCTGTGCGTCTTGGCATTTTCTATCTCGTCTACCCGCTGATTTGAACGATCACCCACCAGAATATTGTCCCATAAAAAAAACAAAAAAAAAAGGCCGAAGACCGCTTGAGTAACACAGCGATACTTCGACCTTCTATTCCAGGGGAACGCTCCCTAAAGAGCCTGTCTGGACGTGGTGTCGTCTTTATATTTCTGGTGAAAAAAATCCGCTTGGGACTATTCCTGCCGGAACCGCATTACATTCCCCTCAGGTCTCCACCAATGTACCATTCACAGACAGCACTATATATGGAGATATGAAAATGTCAATCTAATCTTATTCCTGATACCTCAGTCCATGAACATTCAATGGTGATATTTGTAACCAAAGTTACTCCCAGTAACCCCCCACAAAGTAGGGCCATTCGGTTTTTATGAAAAGAAGCATTTGTATTTTCAATTAGTCACAAATGGTAATTTGTATTAGTCTTACTTGACCCGATGGAATTAATAACCCTCAATATAAGCAATAAAAGGATAGACTCATGGATAGCTCCACGCTTCTCGGTATCACCACATTTGCATACCTGCTGGCTGCAATCATTTATATCGGCCTCTTTGTTTTTCGACAGGAAAAATTTGGCTCCGTGGCCACCACGGTAACTGCTCTTGCTCTTTTGATCAACACAGCAGGTATTGGCTTGAGATGGATTGAATCGCATCAGATGGGTATTGGCTATGCCCCTTTGTCAAATATGTATGAATCACTGGTTTTCTTCTCTTGGTCCATTGCTGTCTTCTACCTGGGTCTCGAGCATAAATACAAGAATCGTTTTCTTGGCGCCTTCGCCATGCCTTTTGCAGCAGCGGCAATGCTCCTGGCTGAGATGAAAAACCCCGAAATCAGACCCCTTGTGCCTGCCCTGCAAAGCAACTGGCTCATTGCCCATGTGGTCACCTGTTTTATTGGTTACGCCGCCTTTGCAGTGGCTTCCGGTTTTGGTTTGGTTTACCTGCTGAAAGACGGGAAAAAAGCCAGGGGTACGGAAGGGAGGTTTCTGTCACAATTACCTTCTCTGAGAACACTTGACGATATCATGCACAAGACCCTGATAATCGGATTTCTCTGGTTGACTGCGGGAATCATAACTGGTGCCATTTGGGCAAACTCTGCCTGGGGAACTTATTGGAGCTGGGATCCCAAAGAGACCTGGTCCCTTATAACCTGGTTTGTCTATGCCACAGCCTTACATGCCAGATTTACCAGAGGCTGGGGAGGATCCAGAATTGCCTGGTTTGCCATCGTAGGATTTGTTTCGGTAATGTTTACCTATTACGGGGTCAATTACCTCCTGTCGGGCCTGCACAGTTACGGATGAAACGTTTAGTTATAGCGACATGGCTACTTTTAAATTCGCGTTTCCATGTGGCGCTGAAGTACATTTTAACAAGGGGAGAAAATGATGAAAAAAGCATTATGGAAAAACGGTTTTCTGCTGATCATTCCAACTGTCCTTCTATTGGGATTTGCAGCGACACCACTGTGGGCCGCCGATGCTGCTACATGTGTCAGTTGTCATGAAAGAAGTACACCTGGCCAGGTAAAAGACTGGAGGGTCAGCAGACACGCTGAAGAAGATATCGGCTGTGCTGATTGTCATGGCGACAAACATATGACAGCCAAGGATGCTAAACTCGCCCAAATGCCAGATGAGCACGTCTGCAAAGAATGCCATGAAGAACAGTTTGAATCATTTGCCAAAGGAAAGCATAATTTTGGCTGAAAATCTCTTAATGCCATGCCAATCACCCACGTGGAGCCTGACAAACTGATGGAAGGTTGACGTGGTTGCGGTGGCTGTCATAATATGGGGATTAAGAGCGAAGAGGAGAAAAAAGATCAACTGGCAAAAGGATACCGTTATCAAACCAATTCCTGTGATGAGTGCCATACCCGGCATAGCTTTTCAAAAAAAGAAGCTCAGGATCCGCGGGCTTGTCAACAGTGCCATATGGGCTATGACCACCCGCAGTGGGAAATGTGGAGCAGCTCCAAACACGGAACCCGCTGGTTTACCAAAGAAGCTGGTCGTCTGCCAGAAGACGCTGCAGCACCAACCTGTCAGACCTGTCACCTTCCCAATGGTACCCATGAAAACCGCACAGCTTGGGGATTTCTTGGTGTACGCCTGCCACTTCCCGAAGATAAACAGTGGGCCGCAGACCGGGTTACCATTCTCAAGGCTTTGGGAGTGTTGCATCCTGAGACCGGTGAACCGACTGACCGCCTGGAGCTGATAACCTCAGTGGACATGGTTCGGACAACCCAGGAAGCCTGGCAGGTCGAGCGTGACAAAATGATAAATACCTGTAGTCAATGTCATTCGAAATCCTATGCCACGACCCAGCTTGAATTGGGCGACTCAATGCTTCAAAAAGCTGACAGAGTCATGGCACAGGCCATTGAGATTGTTGCGGATCTCTACAAAGATGGAATCATCAAGAAACCAGAAGCCTACGCCTTTGCCTACCCTGATTTCCTCTATTTCATGCAGACTGGTGGCGGTGACATGGAGAATCTGTCAAGTATCGACCAGACCCTTTTCGAGCTGTATATGAAGCATCGGATGCGGACTTATCAGGGACAATTTCATGTCAATCCGGACTATGCCTACTGGTATGGTTGGGCCATGATGACCCAGGGGCTTGGCAAAATCCAGGCCGAGGCCAAAAAGCTCCGTACTTTGCATGAACTAAAGAAAAAATAGTTTTTAGATCGTGGTTACTTTGCAAATCAAATGGAGACACCTGGACGGTGTCTCCATTTTTATTCTCCCCCCACCCTCCGACCTCCCAAAAGAGGGGTCAAGTCCTGAGAAACTAATAGATAAAGCAACATTTTTTCTGTAAATTCGTTTTCCTTTCGGCCTTTTTTTTGCTGTAGCGAGTAGCGCTGTCAGCCAAAAACGTCAAGACCAAGCCCTGCGGGTGCTCCGGCAAAAGAGCTTATTCTTTCATCGTCAGGTACCGGCGCCCGGTCTGCCAGTCATCGGAAATCTGCATAGCCCCGTTCATCATTATGGACATGGCATCTGAAACGCCATCAAAGCCATTGTCAATAGGCAGTTCCATTGCCAGCTCAAATTGGGTATTCTTTACATCGCAGGTCATTGCGGTCTCCTTTCGGTTGGTGTGAATATTTGGTTCCGAAAGGATAAGCAGTGGCCTGCGTTTGCCAAGCTTTAATCAAATTTACAGAAAGAATGGTACACCAACTCTCTTCTTCCTCCAGTAGTCCGGTAACAAACCTGTAACGATTGTCCTGGATTTCCTGAATTATACCTGTTGCCGGTTCTGCTTCTTCCCTAGGGGCTGGTACAGGATACCGGGCCTTTTTATATGCCGTCGGGATATCGATACATTCCCCGGCATCATCCCTGGCTCTACATTTTAAATTTTCATTATAGGAATTGACGGTTTCCTGCAGAGGCCCGCAGGCGGTAAGGAGGAAAAAGAAAAGGAGGGAACTATAACATACTGATGGGGAAAGAATATTCACTGATCACTCCCAGGGTAAATGAAAATAGCGAATACAGACTGCCTGCAATTCTATTTTCTGGGGGGATGACCTATTTGGAAGAAAAAAAAATAAAGGTTTAATCAGAATCATGCTCACTTAATTTAGGAGTTCTGGCTACAGGACAATAACTTACCTCGGAGCAAGCCCTCACGCTTAGGCTCGACTTTCGCATCACTTAAGCGGGGTTCATCAATCTTGGATAAAGTTACAACGCCGCAAGCGACGAGGTATCAGATTCAAGTTTCACAATAAAAAACAAGTGTTCCGTTACTCACCACACAGGCTCAAAGTACCATATTGAGTATTGACATAGACCACAAGACACTATATATAGTAGCATGTTGGTACATTCCATGAAGGGATGTGGCAAGAGGAAACCCGGTGCAAATCCGGGGCTGTCCCGCAGCGGTAATTGGAAACGATCATCATCATAGAGCACTGGGCCATAATTGCCTGGGAAGCGATGACCAGTAGGAAACGGAAGAAATAATGCTCTCCGTTGTGTCCATAAGCCCGAAGACCTGCCAGTGTAAATCAATTCTGACCCATACGGGAATCAGGACATGTCCTTCGAGGAGAGGAATTATTATGTCACAAGCAGACACATCCGTGCGTACTCACGCCACCCATTCACCTATTTTTCAATTCGTCACAAAAAGAAACAACACATCTGTTCCCTTTGATGCCGATAAAATCACTTTAGCGATTTACAGCGCAGGTCGGGCCACAGGGGAATTAGAGCAACCTGAAGCCAAGCGACTGACTATTCGCGTATTAAGCCTTGCCCAGACTGTCATAGATAGAGAAACGATCGAGGTGGAAGAACTGCAGGACTTGGTCGAGGAAATCCTACTTGCCTCTCCCTATAAAAAAACTGCCAAGGCATATATCCTATACCGTGAACAGCGAAATCGTATTCGGGAGGTCACAGCACAATCCGATGTGCGCCTGGTAGATAATTACCTTGATCGGCTTGACTGGCAGGTAAAGGAAAATTCCAACATGGGGTATTCCCTGCAGGGGCTGAATAACTATATCGCCAGTACAATTAGCAAAACCTACTGGCTCAACTCCGTTTATTCCAAAGAAATACGTCAGGCCCACGAGAACGGAGACATTCATATCCATGACCTGGGGCAACTGTCGGTCTACTGTGTGGGTTGGGATTTGCAAGATCTGTTACGCCAGGGATTTCGCGGGGTGCAAGGTAAGGCGGCGTCCAAGCCTGCCCGCCATTTCCGATCTGCGCTAGGACAGATTGTCAATTTTTTCTATACCCTGCAGGGTGAAGCTGCAGGAGCCCAGTCCTTCGCCGATTTTGACACACTCCTGGCCCCCTTTATCCGGCATGACAATCTGGATTATGTTGAAGTACGTCAGGCTATCCAGGAATTTGTTTTCAATCTAAATGTACCCACAAGGGTCGGATTTCAGACCCCGTTCACCAATTTGACCATGGATTTGCAACCACCAGCACCCCTGGCAGAGCAGGGAGTGATTGTCGGCGGTGAAATCCAGGATAGTATATATGGCGATTACCAACCGGAAATGAGTATGATCAACCGGGCTTTTCTGGAAGTCATGGCAGAAGGTGATGCTCAGTCCAGGGTTTTTACCTTTCCCATTCCTACCTATAATATCGGTGCTGATTTTGACTGGGACAATAAGGATCTTGATCCACTATGGGAGGTGACAGCCCGGTATGGCATTCCCTATTTTGCAAATTTCATTAACTCGGATCTCTCGCCGGATGATGCCCGTTCTATGTGTTGCCGTTTGCGGCTGGATACCCGGGAACTGGCAAAGCGGGGAGGTGGGCTGTTTGGTGCCAATCCTTTGACTGGTTCTGTCGGCGTTGTAACTATTAACCTTGCTGCCCTCGGCTGGCAGTCTAAAAACGAAACAGAATTCATGGCTCGTCTCGATGATTTGATGGAAACGGCCCGTACCAGTCTGGAAATAAAACGAAAAATACTTGAACAATACACGGAAAAAGGACTCTATCCCTACACCCGTTATTATCTTCGTCAGATTAAAAAACGGTTTGATTGTTACTGGAAAAACCATTTCTCCACCATCGGTATCATCGGAGCTAACGAAGCTGTTGTTAATCTGTTGGGTTGCGATATAGGTACCAGCGAAGGACAGATGTTTGCACTCAGGTTTATGGATCATATGCGGGGGCGGCTACAAGAGTTCCAAAATGAAACCGGTAATCACTATAACCTGGAAGCTACTCCAGCCGAAGGAACGGGCTATCGCCTTGCGAGGTTGGATAGTAAGCGATTCCCTGACATGAGATGTAGAGTGCAGACCGATAATGGTATCCCGCTTTACTCCAACTCCACCCAGCTGCCGGTGAACTACAGTACTGATATTTTTGAAGTACTTGATCTTCAAGATGATCTGCAGGCTCGTTACACTGGCGGCACGGTGGTACACTGTTTTCTCGGTGAAGCAGCACCTGACCCGCAAGCGGTGAAATCCTTTGTCCGCACGGTATGTCAGCAGTATAAGCTCCCTTACTTTACAATCACTCCATCGTTTTCCATTTGTGGACAGCACGGGTATATCAGGGGAGAACAGCCAAAATGCCCAGAATGCGGAGACGAGACCGAGGTCTATTCGCGGGTGGTAGGCTACCTCCGACCGGTCAAGCAGTGGAACGAAGGGAAACGTGAGGAATTTCGTCACCGCAGTCATTATACAGTTGTGTCTTGATGATTATTGGTGGACTGCAGCCCTGTTCATTCAGTGATTATCCGGGCAGAACCTCAGTTGTAATATTTACCCAGGGCTGTAACTTCCGTTGTCCTTACTGCCATAATGGCTCCTTGCTAGACAGGGAACAGCCAGGAAGGTCGAGTGAAGAAAATGTGTTTGCTTTTTTGCATAACCGCAAGAGACACCTGGGAGGTGTAGTAGTATCAGGGGGAGAACCAACCATTCAGAATGATCTTACCAGGTTCCTGCGTCGGGTCAAAAAACTTGGCTTTCCTGTCAAACTTGATACAAACGGATCTCGTCCTTCTGTTGTTGAGCATCTGCTCACAGATAGGTTGATTGATTATATTGCCATGGATGTCAAAGCACCTTTGGGAAAATATAACAAAATATGCGGTACTACTGTTAAGACAGATTGTATCCTGAAGTCCATTGGGCTGATCGCGACAAGCAACATCTCCCATCATTTCAGAACAACAAAGATAACTTCCATGCTGAACCTAAAGGATCTTGATGCTATCTTGCAACTCGTACCGCCTGGTTCACAACACATTTTTCAATCCTTTGTGAAAGAAACCACATTGCAGGGTGTGTCCTTGCGGGATGAGTATACAAGGGATGAGTCTAAAATAAAAACAGATCGTTGAACAAAAATGAAACCTACAACCATCATACTGATGAGGAAACTGCACCGGTTGTATTTATTTAATTTCAGGGGCTATTGATTGTTTTTTCCGTGTCGTATGTTGACATTATTCTCTATTTAGAATAGCTTGTGTCTGTTTCAGATGCTCGTAACAGAGCTTAATAGGGAACCCGGTGTAAATCCGGGACGGGCCCGCCGCTGTGACCGGGGACGAACGTTGCATGAATGTCACTGTCTGATTTCTCAGACGGGAAGGCGCAACAAGTAGAATGATCCGGGAGTCAGAAGACCTGTCTGAAAAAGAAACGGCATGCATATGCCTATTAGGATTCACTGTTCTCAGTGGTATTCTATCACGTTTCCTCGTGGAAAGGGATGGTGGTATAAAAAAGTATTCGTGGAAAATCAGGGACCTCGAATCTGTTTATTTTTTAATAAATAGATGCGGGGTTTTTTAATTTAAGGCGTTTGCCCCGCATCTGTTTCGCTGATGTAACGCCTTTGCATACCCCTGATTTACATGACCCAAGGATACCC
>JALSMA010000059.1 GCA_026988015.1 Desulfobulbaceae bacterium
AGATTGCTCCTGGTAAATCCCATTCTCTGACAGCTATTCTCTCATCCCGGCAACTGCTACAAGATGGTTAAGCAGATACGTGCCATCATCCTAACTGCCTCATCTTCATCATAATCTGTTTTATTTCCACTAGAACAGGTATGGTGAAGACGATTCCCCTGTGATAAAGCATTGAGTTTATAGTGATATGTACAACAAACAGATCTTAACTACCTTCATTGAAGCTGGAATGCCGGACTTACATTGCTTTTTAAGAACAGTCAAGCTATCCTCCTGTTTGCAAACAATGTTCCCCGACGCAACCATTCCTATCAAGACTAAAAAAGATTTCCCTTACAAGTTCTTACCTCTAAAACAGGCAGGACAAGGCATCGTTCCAACCTAGCTAGTTTGCTTAAAAAAAATGTATGGTATTGACTTCCAAGCCATATTTTTGGTAGATGTAGAGTAGATTTTTAAATTTATAAACAGATCAACAAGAGTATCGATATGATAGTACCAGTAACGGCAAGAAAAAAACTCTGCTTATTGAGCCTCTTTTCATCTCACTAAAAATACCATTGGATTTGATTTGCTATCAATAGTCTCTAGATAAAGGAATACCATGTACAAGTCGTTATTACCTGAATTAAAACCTCTGATATTTGAAGGAAAAAGTGGTGTATTACACATCAAACATCAGAACAAGGATCATGCCCGTCTCTATTTGAAAGAAGGCCTGATTGAACAGGTAGAAACCAACAACCTTCAAGGGACCAAGGCAGTTGACACATGCCTGAAATGGGTAAGCATTGAAATACACTTTGAAGAGGGTGAGACAAGCGATTACTTCCCCGATGACAAAATCGATACCAATGCTATCCTGTCATACCTTGAAAAGGCCCACCACAATGTCCGGGTTATCAAGCAATACCTCAAAAACAATGATGCCATTCTTCAGATTGATACTGGGAAACTGAGCAGCGCCAAAGGACTGAACCAAGATGTGCTGAAGACGGCCATATTTCTCAATGGTCAATCCTCACTACAGGAGATAATTGACCAGATCGGCCAACCGGAACGTACTATCCTCATCCATGCCTGCAGATTACTCAACTCCAAATGTGCCAAGATTATCCCGAACAAAACAACCTTGGATAAAGAGGTCCGAATAGAATTCCTCAGATCTCTCAATGACAAGGTGATGGAACTTGTAGGGCCGGTTGGACCTATTCTGATAGATGATGCCATGGCAGCTATCAACACAGAGCCATATAGCCTGACTCGGGAGGAACTTCCCCTCATCATTGCAGAAATTGCTGGTAATATGGATATCAGTGAAGGAGACGAACTCACTATCTGGAGCAGTTATTACCTCGAAGAGACCCCTTAGAAAGGATATCGGGGGGGGGGACAAGGGGGGAGATCTCGTTAAAAAATTGAAGGCATTGCAAAAAACGCTATCCCTGTTTCATTGCAACATATTCTATTTCTCTGCTTTGGATATCTTTTTTAGAAAACAGCTCAGTAGCTCACTTGATGGGTCTTCATGGAAAGTATCTTTAAAAACGTTTCTGAACTGCAATATGCTTAACGACTCGCCGGCTTTGTCCTTAACAAAATCAAACTTGGCTACGTCGCTGCCTTCTCGCTTCCGAATTCTGCCTTTCTCCTGAATTTTCTTAAGAAAATATCCCGTCAGTTCGTTGGGAGGATCACCTGTAAATCTCTTTTGGTATTCAGTACGGAATTTGAGAACGGAAGGTGCAGACTGCAGAGCCACGGTCTCTGCCAGTCGACGTTTTTCATCTTCCGGGTCGGTGACCACTCTCTTTGCGGAACCTCCGGTGAGTTTCATGAAAACATCTATCAACTCGGGCTCCGGCGGATAACCAAACTCTTCCATTATATCACGCCTGAGTTTTTCCACCGAAGGTTCCCTCTCAGCCGCAATCGCCTTTGCAATGGATACCTTTATTTCCCAGTAGCTGTATTGATTATTTGTTTTGTGTACCATTGATATCCGGTTATAACGTTTTCAAACTCATCAGTTTATGGCACAGCTTCATTTGCTGGAGGCCTTTTTCAGCATAATTTTCAGACTTTTCCGAATCAGCTCAATAGCATTAGCCAGATCCCCGATTTCATCCTTCCTGCCTGGCGGCATTTCAACAGTAATATTGCCACGACTGATTTCAGTGGTTGCGTGAGTAAGCTGCAGAATATAGGAGGTCAGTCGTTTAGATAAAACAAGCGGAACAAACATTCCAAGAACCAAAGCGATAAAAGTAATAATCAGCCCTGATGAAAATAACTGCTGCTGCACCTTTGCAAGTTTTTCCCTTCCCTGCGCGACTTCCTGCAGCCCAAACTGGGTCATCTCTGACGAAATTGTCTCCAGGAGGTGGGTACGGTCCTTAAAGATGCCATACTCTGCTTTATTGACAAGATCATAGGACTTACTATCCTGATACTTCTGGATCACAGCGGCGAAATCATTTTCATTTGCAGCCATAGCCTTTTCAGCCTGATCTAGCTTAGCCAGCATATCCACATTTCCAGCTTCCTCGAATAATGTACGCAACTTTTTTATGTAGACATTGATCTTACCATAAGAATTTTCCCATTTTTCAATGTACTTATCCTGTTTATCTTTATTATCCGGAAAAATAAAAAACTCTTTTTCCGCTCGACGCGATTGAGCCAGAGATTTTTCAAACAGAGCGGAATATTCTAAAACTGAACTGTTAATTCTTACGAGATAATCAGTGGTATTCCGGAGATTATTAAAGCCCCACCATCCGGTTCCTGCAAGAATGACGGTGAGTAAAGTCGCGCTGAGAAAAGCAAGAAAATACTGCGTACGAATCTTCATCTAATTACCTTTACTGAAAATATTACATTTATTCGCCTGAAAAACCCGAAAGTTCTGTTGGCGACCCTTACCACAGAAGGATATCATGGCAAGTTTAAAATTCAACTGGAATAACTATATGCCAGGCAGTTTCAAAAAACAACACAACAAAACATGCTTCTTATTTAAAGACCGAACAGTATCAGCGGTCCCATGACCGGGATATCTTATTAAAACCTAAAACAGGACCTCCCTCCTGACAGGTAATTGCCAGATCCGGGCAATAGAAACCCTTGACAAAAGGCGATAGGATTCGCATGATACAGCATGACATCTACGCACAACTCCCCATTTGTACTCTCTAATGTGAGACGATTTATCGCATTTCGCGCTTTCTTTAACGTTCGTTTTTACTATCCAGTCTTTACTATCCTCTTCCTTGATTACGGACTTACCATTGAGCAGTTTGCCCTGCTGAATACGGTCTGGGCTTTCACCATTGTTCTCGCTGAAGTTCCTTCGGGAGCATTAGCCGATCTCATTGGTCGTAAGCGACTCCTGGTCAGTACCAGTATGTTGATGATTGCTGAAATGCTGCTGCTCTCGTTTGTTTCTCTGGGCAATAGCAACCTTATTTTTTATGCCTTTCTTCTGAACCGGATATTAAGTGGCCTTGCTGAGGCCCTGGCAAGTGGTGCCGATGAGGCTATGGCCTATGACACCCTGGTTATTTCTGGGAATCCGGATGACTGGCCCAGAGTACTCGATATCCAGATGAGGGTCAGAAACTTCTTTTACATCATAACCATGACCATTGGTGCCCTGGTTTACGATCCCGGAACGGTAAACAAAGTCCTCAACTGGGCAGGTCTTCAGGTAAGCCTCTCTCAGGAGACCACCATGCGTTTTCCAATTTATCTCACACTCGGTCTTGGTATATTAACTCTTATGACCACTCTGGGAATGCGCGATCCAGTCATTGCAAAAACAGAAGAACAGAACCGCACTGGCGCACTCCAGAGGATACAGGACGTCAGCAGGCTCACCCTTGTTGCAGGAGGCTGGATACTTCAAACCCCCATGGCACTGGCTGTCATTCTTTTTGGGATGAGTTTTGACCATATTCTGAGGATGCTTGTTACCATGACCAGTCAATACTACCGCCTGATAGATCTCCCTGAAGCAAGTTTTGGGCTGATTGGCTCCGGAATCGCCATGCTCGGCCTGGTTGTTCCCAGAATTGCTAGGGCAATGGTTGAGCACCTTTCCTCATTGACTAATGTATTTATTGTAACCACCCTTGCCTTGATCTCCCTTTGGAGTCTCACCTTTTTTATTCGGATCTTTGGCATTTTTCCCATGGCACTGGTATTTATAACAATGATGCTCACCTCTTTCTTTACCAGCCATTATCTCAACAAAATAGCAGAACCCCATCAGCGTGCCACCATCCTCAGTTACAAGGGCCTGGCCTTTAATGCAGCCTATGGGATTATAGGGATCCTCTACGCTGGTTTAATCAACCACCTGCGCATCACCATTACAGCATCCTCTCAAAACCTTACTGCTCCCATTATTGAAAATAAATCCTTTATGACATCAATCTCTTACTTCCCACCCTACCTTTTTTTTGTGCTCTTCTTGATCACAGTAATCTGTGGACTACAGTTCATTCTTCTACGTCATTTAACGCCTGACAAGCCACCGCGCTAAGACGCCGGAGATCATCAAATCAACTGGACAATATAAGAGACTACAGTATATATTATTTCAATCCATAACGGCTTATGAATGTTACAAATCAACATGTTGATTTATTGTGACAAAACCAACCAGAACCAGACACAAAAAACCACCCTTTACCAATACCATGAACCCGGAATGTATTTCTCTGATAGACGAGGATGACAGTACACTCTCCCTTATTTTTTCCGGTTCATGGACCATAGGGAATCTTCCCTTTACGCTACCTGATGTTCAAGCACTGCTATCGGGCAGGATTGCCAGAGTATGCTTTGATACTAGATCTCTAAACCAGTGGGACAGCAGCTTTCTTGTTGAAATTGCAGCCATCACCGAGCTTGCCGCTTCAAAAACAATCTCAGTGGATGTCGACGGACTTCCTGTTGGCATCAGAAAACTACTGCTGCTTACCCAGAAAAAAACTGTTACTCCTCCAAGTAATTATTCCTTTGAATCAAGCCTGTTGGAAGAAATCGGTAAGCAAACCATAAGAATTGCCAAACAGGCAATGGAGATGCTAAGTTTTACTGGTGAAGTTTTTCTCTCCTATCTCCGTTTTTGTACCGGAAAGGCACGATATCTGAAAAAAGACTTCATGTTTTTTCTCTATGACTGCGGCCCCCAGGCACTTCCCATCATTAGCCTTATCTCTTTTCTCGTTGGCTTCACCCTGGCATTTATAGGTGCAGTACAGCTCAAAATGTTTGGAGCTGATATCTATGTTGCCAACCTTGTCGGGCTCACCATGACCCGTGAGATGGGTCCCATGATGGCCGCCATCATCATGGCCGGTCGTACCGGCGCCTCATATGCCGCCCAGCTTGGCACCATGCAGGTAAACGAAGAAGTTGATGCCCTGCAGACAATGGGGATCAATCCTCTGGATTTTCTGGTACTGCCTCGTATGACTGCCCTTATAATCATGATGCCCATGCTTGCCATCTGCTCTGATTTTATCGGTATCGCAGGTGGATTTTTCATTGGCTGCTTTTCACTGGATATCAGCCCAAGTCTCTACTATGAACAGACGATCAACGCAGTGAAGCTCAACCATTTCCTTGTCGGGATGATTAAATCCGTGGTATTTGGATACCTGGTCGCCTTCTGTGGCTGTTTAAAAGGAATGCATTGCGGCCGCAGTGCAGATGCAGTTGGCAAAGCTACCACTTCAGCCGTGGTCACCGCAATTGTTCTCATTGTGATCACAGATGCAGGATTCACTTTCTTCTTCAATGTATTGGGGATATAGGCTGGCATGACAAATCCCAAACCACTCATCAAGGTTGACAATCTGACCATGGCCTATGGCGATTTCATTTTACAAAAAGGCCTCAGTTTCTCAATTAAACAAGGATCAATATTCACGATCATGGGGGAGTCAGGCTGCGGAAAATCCACTCTACTGAGACACCTCACCGGATTAAAACGCCCGGCAGCGGGAGATATCTTTTATCATGGAGTTAATTTCTGGAAACGATCTCGAAAGAAAAGAATCCAACTCATGCAGAAATGCGGCGTTCTCTATCAGTCCGGTGCCCTCTGGAGCTCGATGACCATTGGGGAAAACATTGCTCTCCCTCTGCAGCAATTCACCAATATATCTGACGAGCTTATCGAAAAGATCGTCGACATCAAGCTTGCACTGGTTGGACTGAAGGGATTTGCCAACTACCTTCCCTCCGCCATAAGTGGTGGTATGAGAAAACGTGCAGGCCTGGCCAGAGCAATAGCCCTTGACCCTGAAATCGTTTTTTTTGACGAACCATCGGCCGGTCTTGACCCCATCAGCTCCAGAATGCTTGATGATCTTATCCTTGAACTCCGCGACAGCCTCGGTGCCACCATCGTGATTGTCACCCATGAGCTGGCATCCATATTTACACTTGCAGATGATTCGATTTTTCTCGATACTGAAACACGAACCATGCTTGCCACAGGAAACCCAAAGATTCTTGCAGAGAAGAGTGACAACAGCAAGGTTAAACAATTTCTCAGCCGAAGCGCATCTGGCTGAGAATAACTTCAACATCGTCCTATTATGACAAACAGAAAACTCCAACCGGCAATGATAGGTATCTTCATTGTATTCTCCCTTGTCCTCTTTATGACAGCAATTGTCATTTTTGGAGGAAATAAATTCTTCACCAAAGAAAGACTGATCATTGCCTACTTCGATGGTTCTCTCAACGGCCTCAGTGTTGGTGCACCTGTCACATACCGAGGAGTGACCATCGGTCAGGTTAAGGCCATCAAAATACACATAGAAGGAACCGGACAAAAAAGCGAGGAAATCAGTATCCCCATTCTTATAGCCCTGAGTCCGGAGTCAACTATGATCGTGGAAGATAATAAAAACAAAAATGATTCTGATATATACGATTTTATGGAAACCATGTGCAAGCAAGGTTTACGGGCAAGACTGAAGCTTCAGAGCCTAGTGACCGGAAAACGCTACGTTGATCTGGCATTTTACGAAAACTCACCTGCAGTGTACCGGGATACAAGCAAGAAATACTTTGAGATTCCCACGTTACCATCGGATATGCAGCAATTTTCAAAGATGATGGAAAATGTTGATGTAGGGAAGCTCTACACAAAATTCATCAACACCCTGGACTCGCTCGAAACACTCTCGGCTACTTTTTCTGAAGCCATTGATAAAGAAAAAACCAGACAGCTCCTTGACAACCTCCTGAACTCAACAACCAGCCTGCAGTCTCTTCTCGACAAATTAGACACCGGTGTTGACCCGATACTCAGGAAAACCGACAGCGGTCTGGATCAGATCGCGGAACTCACAAGACACACAGATAATCTTATTTTGTCCCTTGAAAAGGAGATTGTTCCTGAAATACTCTCTGAACTCAACCTTTCATTTGAAAATCTGAACCTGACCTTACAGCAGGCAGGCACATTACTTGCTCAGGCAGAAAAAACCATCAGCCCCTACTCCCCGCTTTATTATCAATTCACCGAAACCATGAAACAAGTCGAAGAAACGGCACTGGCCATAGAAAAGCTCAGTGATTTTATCCATCGAAACCCGGACACGCTGATTTTCGGCCTTCAAAACACAGGCACAGGCAGAAAAGAGAACTAGAGGCTTGCAATTTACAATACATTGCAGATATGCTGTTATTGTCAACAACAGGCACCTTTCATCTCATATTACGGCCCAGAGAGACCACAGGAAATATGATAAAAACACTCCAAAACCACCACTTTTTCACCATTTTTCTCTTCATCATCCTTTCGTCATCAGGTTGCATGCAACAACCTCTTCCCATCTATTACTACACCCTCAACAGCACAGCTGGTGCAGAGAGAGCAGAAGCAAATCCGTTGCCTCCGGTTTTCCTGGGTCCCATACAACTTACATCCTTCCTGGATCAGGGACAAATCATCACAAGAAATTCGAGTAATTCCATCAACATAGAAGAACAACTGAGATGGGCTGGTGATCTAAAACAGATGATATCTGATGCCATGCTCAGTAACATTGAACATAGACTTGGGACACATTCTGTTTACGAATTTACAGGTACTGACAACCCAAGTGGGCTGCAGATCATCATCAACTTTCTCCACTTTGAAAAAGACAGTGACGGCAAAGCTCACGTCATGGCTCGCTGGAGAATTCTTTCCGGAAAGGATGGAACAATCCTTTATAGCAGCACCTCCAGCCATAAAACTGTCCCTGATTCAGACAGTACCGAGGCATTAACAATTGCCCTCAGTCAGGGACTGGACTTGTTGGCAGGAGATTTTTCAGATGCCATCATCTCACTCAGCTCACAATAGAGGAGCAGCATGAATAAAAAATGTTTTTCACACTGTGGACTCCTTACTGCACTACTCTTCCTTTGTATTGCCATTCCAACAGCCGCCCATGCCCTTACAGTACAGAGATGGAAATCCCAATCCGTCTATGTTCCTGTATACTCTCATATTTACGCAGACTCGCGTTTTAAGGACAAGCCCTTTCAACTCACAGCAATTCTCAGCATCAGAAATACAGATATGGAGTTTGCCTTCACCCTTGAGAGGGTTGACTATTACGATTCAACCGGCAAACTGCTCTCCCACTACCTGAAGAAACCAATTACCATAGCCCCTCTGGCATCCACACGTTATATTGTTCCTGAATCTGATACCCTTGGTGGGTCAGGGGCCAAATTCATCGTATCCTGGAGCAGTAAGGAAGGTATCACCGAGCCCATTATTGAAGGAATCATGATCGGTACTAAAATGCAGCAGGGAATATCTTTTGTCACAAACGCTCAGGTCCTCTCTGGAAAGATTGTTAAGTAATTAGAGCTTCCTCAATAAGTCATCCAGCTACAAGCTGAATGGATTTTACTGACATGAGCCAGTCCGTAAATTTAGCCAATATTTTTACCAAAAGGGCCAATTGTACAAATCCAAGAGTCTTTTT
>JALSMA010000060.1 GCA_026988015.1 Desulfobulbaceae bacterium
GTGCTATATTCATTGTTCATGGTGGTCTCCCTTGTTGTGGTTTTGGTTATTTTGGTCGATTGCCAAATTTACCATAACAGAGACCACCATTTATTCTCAAATGTGCGAAAATTATTATACGTTATCGACTGAATATGGTTACCTGATTTATGAACTGAGTTTCCCCCTGAGCCAGATACATACTCAACATATCATCAGTATGGGTTTTGAATCCGGCAGTATGAAAATGGCTGCTGGCAGAGGCGGCACTGGTAGTGGCCAGGGTGGAGGTAAAGGAAAGGGAGGAATGTCAGGAGATCAGCGGGGGGAAGGCCAAGGCGGTGTCCCTCCTGAACCTATAAATATATGGGCCCAGGTACGCCTGGCAAACAGTTCTTCAGACCAATAACCCAATAAACAGTGGTGACATATCAGTTTTCGTGCGGTTCTGCAGGCACACAACGACTCAAACCCCGGTTTGAGGCAAGAAGTATGGCAATCCAACGGGTATGCTCGCTGCCATCAAGGGCTATACGTACTGCCATGGTGAGGGGCACCGATAGGAGCATGCCCACCGGCCCGAGGACCCATCCCCAGAACGCCAGAGAAAGAAAAACCACCAGGACAGAGAGCCCTACACCTTTCCCCATCACTCGTGGTTCAAGGATGGAGCCGATAACAATATTTACCACAAGATAGATAATACCGGTGACCAAGGCTGCTCGCCAGCCAAGTTGAACCAGAGCAAGCAGAATGGCGGGAATGGCCGCTATGATAGAACCAATATTAGGAATAAAATTCAACAGGAATGCCACCACACCCCACATGACCGCATAATCAAGCCCCAGCAGTGTCAAGCTGCCGGCCACAATAACCCCGGTAACCAGGCTGGTAAGTGTCTTAATCCCAAGATAACGGTTCACTCCGGAGGCAATCTCTCCGTATTTTTTGAGAGCAGTCGAATCTTCCCCCTGAATCGCCTTTATTTTACAGGGAAAGCCTGCAGCCTCGGACAGGATAAAGAAAAAGGTCAAAAATATAACAAAGGCATTGGTGAGCATGCCGCCAACACCGTTAAGAGTATTGGCTGCAACTCTCAACAACTTCCCTGGATTGAAGGTGTCGGTTATTAGCGTTCTGTCCAGAGTAACCCCCTTATTGTCCAGCCATTGCCACCAACCGCCGGCCTGTTCCAGAAGGCGTTCCTGATAACGTGGGACATTTCTGGAGAAATCAGTCATGGACGATCCGATCAGGGTAACAAGAAAGAGCCAGATCCCAACAATTAATACAATGAGAAGCAGCATCCCGACAAGCTCGGGAACCCCTTTTTTCTGCATCCAGAACAGCGGCGGGGCACAAATAATTGCCAGAAAAACAGCCAGCAGAAACGGGACCACAAGGGGAGATGCAGCCTTCATCCCGGCAACCACAACCACAAAAGCAGCCATATTTATAAGAGGACTGTTTCGGACAGAAAGAGATGTCATAAAATAAAAAGTAATAGAAAAAAAAAGGAAAATAGCGTATTTTTTTAACAGTTATCGGGATTA
This sequence comes from Desulfobulbaceae bacterium, assembly GCA_026988015.1. Classification (GTDB taxonomy): domain Bacteria; phylum Desulfobacterota; class Desulfobulbia; order Desulfobulbales; family Desulfocapsaceae; genus Desulfocapsa. The sequence continues at coordinate 1,533 of JALSMA010000060.1, forward strand.
CCGGGCACATGAGGGGACGGGCAACAGTAATTTGCAGCTTGTACTGATCCGGGCCACCCTCTGTTTTCACTTTTATACACTACAGGTTGATCATCATGCACAAAATAAAACTTTTTTTACTGATCGCTGTCAGCACCATTCTCTCAGGGTGTGTTTCCGGAACTGCAAAATACACAGGTATCAGTTTCCCTGCAACACCTGATAGTGAGATAGTGTTTCAGGAAAGTGACATTCCAGACACCTGTTCCGCGTTTGCACACCTGCTGATGACTACCAAAGAGAACTCAACCGGGCAGGAAATCAGCACTGCCATCAAAAAAGAAGCTGAACTGAGAGGTGCGGATCTCATCCTCATCGGCCTGTCCAGAGAAAATGAATCCAACCTTGACGAGAATCTTTTCGCATATCATGGCCCCAAATACAGTTATAATTTCAACAAAACCTGGCTGGGTTGGAAATTTGGTTTTGACGCCTGGAATGACGCAGGTCCCCTGGTTGGCCTTGGCAGCAACAATCTGGGAAACAGCGAAGTCAGCTTTAAAAACAGTCTCATGGTTCAAGCAGTCTTCCTTCGCTGTAGCGACAGATAAGCCCGGATAACAGCCACCGCAAGTCAGGATAATTCAGGACAGTTCTTTACCCATCCTGTCAGATCATCAAAAACATTTTGCATCTCATCCATCCGACTTTTGAGTTCTGTCAGTTCTCCGTCACGGGCAAGGTACTCGAACTCAAGGGCGAGATTTGAAATCTTCCACGCAAAGACAGTTGCACTGGCTCCCTTCATACCATGACAGATTTCCCGTAATTTCTCAGCGTTGCCGGCATCACTTGCCTGCTGCAGGGCCGCGATCCACTTTGGACCGCTTTTGTCTCGCAGGTGGGCAATAAGTTCCCTCACAATGGCGGTGTTGCCATTACAGTTTCTTTTCAGTCGTTCCAGATCAAGGGTAACCATTGACTGCTCACCATTTGAGCCTGTTGTTGAATCCATATCAATCTATTCCAGAATAAGTATTAATACATTTTTATACAAACCTACCCACTTATTCAGAGAAGATAAAGAATATTGTGTACTGCTATAAAACTGACCCTACCAAACCGCCCGCATGCCCTCCTGCTTACGCAGGTGATCTATCCTTCTTTCAAGATCAATACGCCATTCCGCATGAATCCTGGCAGCAGACGGTGCAATCAGTTCCGGCAATCCATAAACCAACCTGTCGGAAGCCCGACTGGCCTCAATGACAGCTTCAATGGATCGTGCGCCGAATTTATAACGGCTGAGCAGTAAGCGTAGCAGTAACCCGGAAGTCTTTCGGGCAGCCTTTTTCCAATGGGTATCCATCTGATGGGCAATGATAAAGGCACGTTTCAACAGTATTCGGCGCAGCTCTTCAAGATCCTCATTGGTAGCAGAATCACGCAGGAGGATGTCAGGAATCTCAATACCGTCAATATCTAAAACAACCCGTAACCGACTCATAAAATCAGGAATTTTCAGGGTCTTCATCAGGGCCAGAGACGCCTTATCGGTAGGATCAAGAAGCTTCTCCATTCCAGCCCAACTAGCTTTTACTCCTCCGGCAAAGACAAAAATGGCCCTGCCGATGAAATGTGGTATACCGTTCACATAGGTGACACCATCCTGCATGGAGGGGAGAAAGTAACGGAGATAACCAAATTCATAGCCATCATAGCGACAGTCAAACTCGTCCCAAAATACAATGGGCACCTTCCCCATGGCCACAGAAGCTCGCACAGGCTCAATGGCAGAATTTATCTCATCAGGAGAGGCAAATTGAGTGAGGTTAAACTCAAAAAAATCAAAGGGGTTACCGTCAAAGCGCTCCGAAATAACCCTGGCAACCTCCTTTACAGCAAAGGATTTCCCAGATCCGGGGGGACCGAACACCCCAAGACAAAGGGGTCGCAAGACACTCTCTTTGGACACATAAGAATCCATGACATTCTGAAGAGTAATCACCGGATCAATCTCAGCTGGATCGGTTGTCCTCAGGTGACCCACCTGAAAAATAGGCAACTCACCAAATCCATCCTTACGATTCACCTCTTCCTTTAAATCATGGAGAACTGATACAATTTCATCCATGTAACCATAAGCGGCACCAAGAGAGCCACTTCCCATGGCTGGAGAAGGCTTTCGGAAATAAAAGAAACTCCTTAAGGCGCGCTTCTTTTCATCTGACCAAATCTGAGAAGCGACAAGGTCAAGAACCACCTCAAAATCTGCCGACAATGGTGGCAGTTCGAAAAAACTAGGGTCGGGCCCGGTGCTGACAAAAGAACAGGCATAGCCACCCGGAAAACTTTTAGCAAAATCAAGATTGGGAAACTCGAGAGTTTCCTTGAAGTAATAGCCGTGATTATAAAGAAGCTCCCAGTTATTCAGAACCCGCTGCGAAAAATCATAAAAATAATTTCTGCTGAATGTGAACTCGCCGAAACGAAGGGCATCCATGGCAAGCATGGCTGGAAGCAGGGTATCATAGCAGGGAACTGAACCGCGCTGCCGCGGTGAACTTTTCTCAGGGAGGCACCCCTTGCGGTGACGGAAAAAAATAGCCTCCGGGCCAATGTAGAGAACTCCGTGAGGGAACATCTCAACCACAATATGACAGCAGAATTTTTCCTTCCGGCTATCCCAGAGCCCCACCTCTTCAGTCCGCAGAGCCCGCAGGCACATCGCAACAATTGTCTCCCAGTTCACCGAGCAGTCCATTTCCATCCGGGTGGTTTCCAGATCAGAGAGGCGACAAAACAGGACAAAACGATCACCCAGCAGCTTAGCCCAGTTACCCCAGTACGCCACGCTGATTCCCATGGCAATAGCCCAGAGCCCTGGATTAAGATCGAGATCCTCCTTGCGGAATTCCGGCGGATGCCCGGAGTCATCAATCACAATCAGTCCGTTATTGTTCGAAAAAATTTCCCTGTTGGAAGCATCCACAACAAAGTCTTCCGCTTCACTGGAACGCCCTCCAGCAGGCAGATACTGATTCACCATGTACCAGCCGTGATCATCCCGTTCCACATTAGCATTGCGATACTTTCTAAATATCTGAAAGACATCCTTCTGTTCACCGTAAGTCACAGAATGGATTCTCGGATTCAGATTAGATTCCGACACATAAGATGCAAGCCAGGTTAACAGCTGTTCCAGTCGCCCATACTCCACTGACACATCGCCGGCCATCAGTTCAATATGATCCCCGGGATTATATCCGTAGGCAGGGAGATTACCCTCTTCGAGGAGACTCACCTGCTTGATTGGTAAATTGCGAATCTTGACATTTGACCCGAGCAGAGTCACCTTTTGGTCATATTCAATCATGATTTTTCATACCAGTGGAAGAAGTGTAACGCAAAACGCACAATGGAAAGACCAGCCCTCCATTGTGCACTCTAGCACCCCGGACAGGGGCGAGTTCTACCTGATATTGAATCTACAGGAGTCCTGATTTATCAAGTGCTATCACAGCTCCTTTATAGGATATTATGATAACGGCTACATAGCCAAGTAAAATCACAGTGGTCATAAATTTTCCTCTTTCTAGTGTACTGTTTTAAAAATCTTTTTCCTTAATAGGCCTCGTGATCCATTGCATCGTGCGTACTCAATTTCTGGGAGTCCATCTGTTTCCAGAGGTACGCCACATAAAGCAGCACAAAAGGAACCGCAAGGGCCACATAGGTCATTATCCGCAGGGTATACTCAGACGAGGAAGCATTGTAAATGGTAAGACTCGACTGCAGATCAAAGGTTGATGGATAAAAGGCTGTTCCATTAAATGCAGGCAGACACAGAACACATAACCCGACCAGAACGGTACCAAGTCCCGCAGGCCAGATACCCCGGAAACTTCCCTTGTGGGCCCCAAGAAGCACACCCCAGATAACCAGAACCAGTCCACCAAGGAGCATGACCAGCAGATGGGGCAGAGCCAGGAAATTCAAGAAATACTTAAAAGATACCATGGAGACAATCCCATCATCATCTACATTAAAACCTTTCATCAGAAGGATCGCAACAACAACATAGAGCAAGAAGGGAAGAGAACAGATAAAATTTGTCCACACTGCTTTGCGGAGACGATGTTCCATCGCGGCAACAGAGCCAAGATCAAGGTTATTGAGTAGATAAAGAGCGCCCAGTACCCGGGCATTAAAGACAAGAAACAGCCCGAGAGAGATATTAAACAAAGAAAATGCTGCCTCAAGACCACGAAGATTCACACCACCCAAAGTATACTGCCAGGTAACATGATTCATGTCATTGAGAGAAAAAGCCGAACCGGTATAAAAGGTGCCAACGGCAGTTCCGATAAGAAGTACACCGACAGAACCATTAATAAACATGAACAGTTCATAGGTTTTCGCCCCCCAGACATTACCCGGCTTCTTGCGATACTCATAACTAACCGCTTGAATAATAAAGGTGAAGAGAATAAGTATCCACACCCAATAGGCACCACCGAAGCTTGTGGAGTAAAATTTCGGGAAAGAGGCAAAAAGTGCCCCGCCAAAAAGAACCAATGTTGTAAAAGGAAGTTCCCATTTACGACCAAGGGAATTCACTACGAGTGCACTTTCCGTCTCACTTTTTGCCACCTGCCAGAGCAGGGTCTGTCCTCCTTGAACAAAGGTGAGAAAGAGAAAAAGTGCCCCGACAACTGAGCAGATAACCCACCAGAGTTGCTGTAAGGTAACGTAATCTAAATTTGATATCATTTTCAGTGGCCCTCCGGTCCGGCTGCAATCTGTTTCAACATAATGGATATTTCAGCAATAAGAAGCATGGTGAAAACTACTGCAAACATTGCAAAAGTGATCTGAACAGCAGTGGTGGAGAGATTCGTTGTAGCAATCTTCACCGGCATAAGTCCCTGTATGGCCCAGGGCTGTCGTCCAACTTCCGCTGTAACCCATCCTGCCTGCTGAGCCAGAAGTCCGAGAAGTCCGGTAAACAAACCCACCGGAAGCAACCAGCGTTTTTCAGTAATGGTTCCCTTGATGGTGTAAAAGAGAAATGCTCCAAATATCACCGGAAAGAGAGATCCGATGATTGCCATCAGGCGGAAAGAGTTAAAAACAATGGTTACAGGCGGAACGGCCTCCTCAGGTGTATTGAGGTACCCATATCCCATAAACTCCTTATTCACATTAAAGCGCTCAAGAGCAGCTTCTGCGACCTGATCTGTTTTATTCTTCCTGGCCTCTTTAAAGGATGCAAGATCGGCAAGCGCCAGCCTTCCTTTTTCCATCATGGTGTTTACGCCCATGATGCTTTCTTCCTCATTTCCATAAACAAGGTCATCAATTCCGGGAACAAAGGATCCTGGCTCACGATTTGCGAGAAGTGACAGGAGTTCGGGAACCTTTACTTGAAACAGAAAGGCATCCTGCACGTCACCCGGTTCTTTGGCACTGTTCAGAATTCCCATGGCTACTATTCCAGCTCCACGCTCACCCTTGTAGAGGCCTTCCATAGCCGCAAGCTTCATGGGCTGCTTCTGGGCAACCTCGTATGCAGCTTCATCGCCTGTGAAACCAACAAAGATCGATGCCACAAGCCCAAAAACAGATGCCACAACTATGGATTTTTTGGCCATCTCAACATGGCGACCTTTTATGAGATACCAGCAGGACACGGTCAAGACAAAAGCTGATGCCATAACAAAGCCTGATGAGGATGTATGGGTAAATTTAGACACTGCAACGGGGTTAAAAACAACTTCTGCAAAATTTTCCATCTCAAATCGGGCCGTATCAGGATTAAATGCCATCCCTACCGGATTCTGCATCCAGCCGTTTGCAACCAGGATCCAAACAGCAGAGAGGTTGGACCCTATGGCCACCATCCAGGTTGAGAAGCAGTGAAATCCTTTGGATACTCTATTCCAGCCAAAGAACATAACGGCAAAGAAACTAGCTTCCAGGAAGAAGGCAAAGATACCCTCAATGGCCAGCGGGGCACCAAAAATATCTCCAACCATCCAGGAATAGTTTGACCAGTTTGTTCCAAATTCAAACTCAAGAATAATTCCAGTGGCAACACCAATGGCAAAGTTGATACCAAAAAGGGTCATCCAGAAACGAGTTATCTTCCGCCACTCCTCATTGCCGGTCTTGAGATAAATAGTCTCATAAAAAGCACAAAGAAATGACAATCCAAGTGTCAGGGGTACAAAGATCCAGTGATACATTGCCGTAAACGCGAACTGCGCTCTAGACCAGTTCACCAGACTGGGGTCCACATCAATCATTTTTTCCTCCTCAGGTTACTTTATACTTTGGACCGGCTGCCTGGTAAGCTGCTCCAGGACATACCCGGCCCGTTCTTCATCGGTTTCAAAATTAGTGTTCAGGTAGTTTGGGAAAAAGAAGAGTTTCAGGACTGCAAACATGATAACCAGCTTAATGATAATGATTTTCCATAGCGTTCTGCCGACGGTCATCTGCCTGAAACCGTCACGATAAAAATTAAAAACCCTACCGGCTACCTTCGTCATCATTTCCTCCTTTTATACACTGGCACCTTTTGGATACCACAAAATGTTCGTCTCTTTAATTATGCACAGGAAAAACAGGAATACAAGAATCACTTTCTGACAACTCTGCCAGATTTACCTTTCCCAGAGTCTCACGCAGCTGAGTTCTGGCCTCCTCCCAGACCTTATGGACACTACACTGTTTACTCGCTATGCATGTCCTAGGACGGCCAACACAGTCATTAAGAAAAATCTCACCAATCATCACCTCAACAACTTCGAGCAATGATATTTCCTCTGGCTTTTTAAGCATGCTGTATCCGCCCCCAGGCCCCTGCTTTATTGCAATCATACCGGCCCTTGCCAGATCCTGGGCAATTTTCGCAAGAAAATGTCCTGGAATAGCAGCACGTTCAGCAATCTCCTGTTTGGAAACATGAACCCCTCTCCCTTTGTGGGCCAGATAAACCATACATCTGATCGCGTACTCTCCTGCTCGTGTCAGTCTCATTCTTCGTCCGTCAATAAAAGATAAATAAGATACTTAATGTCCTATATACATCGTTCAAAATCCCAGTCAATAGTTTTATATCTGCTTTTTGGCTTAATCGCCTATAACTTTGAAGGAATTAACGATTTTCCACGGGTTTCACCTAACCCCCACATAGAGAACCAACAGCAATGCTGTACAACAAACCGGATGAACTTGGGAGGTAAAAAGAAATGCTCCGGCACGTCAAAATAAAAACAGTATGACAGCTGCGAATAATCACATCTGAAGCATATCAAGCAGGTCAGCTCTCTCTTCCAGCCTTCTTACAAAGCAGCTCTCCATGGCACCCAGAATCTTCTCATCTGAAATAAGATCTGATTTTGTACCGCTGCTGAGCAGAAGGCTCAATAGAACTGCCTCCTGTTCTTTATTTTCATTCTCAGATCTTTTCAGCAGTACCCACCTGCTCAGAAGATTCCCAATTATCAGGACCTGAGACTGGAAGTCACACTCTGCAATACCATCATAATTATGATGATTATGCACCATCTGCACAAGTTGCGGCGGAAACATCCAACGATGGAGAAGCTGGGAACCAAGTTCATGGTGCCCACATCCGAGAAGTTTCAGTTCAGTCTCAAGACCATTCTCCTCAACAAGCTGTCCATAATGCTCAAGGTCTTCGATCTCTTTGAGAAATTTTTGAACAATAATCAACTTACCGATATCGTGAAGCATCCCCCCGAGGAAGAAAGTTGAATCTTCAACACCGCACTGTTCAGCGACACATTCTGCAGCAAGAGCACATTCCAGTGAATGCCGCCAGACACCTGTCATCAACGCCTTCTGCTGTCCATCTGGAACCTTAAATGCCTGAAACATCACTTGGGAGAGTACCAGATTCTGCACTTCATTCTTCCCAAGAAGAATCAGAGCATGACGCAGAGAGACCACCTTCCTCCTGAGTCCGTAGAAAGCGGAGTTGGCCAACTTCAGCACAGCGGCCACCAGGGACACATCCCCTTGAAGTACAGATTCAAGTTCCACCGCCATGGTCTCCGACTCAGCCACCATATCCATAATCCTAATGGCAACCGCCGGAAGGGGAGCAAAGTCTCCAACACAGGCAGAAATACGTTTATGAAGAGCAAATGATTGACAATTAGCCTTTTGCAGCATTAGCATTGTCCCCTTTAACAGAGAGAAATTCATACTTTTCAAGAGTCGACAACAGCATGTCAACCAGAAAAGGGTCAAACTGTGTCCCAGAGCAGCTCCTCAGTTCCCCTTCCACCTCTTCCCGGCTCATCCCCTCTTTTTCCAATGCCGGAGTAACCATTGCCACAAAAGAATCCACAAGGGTGAAAATACGGGCTGCCATTGGGATTTCATTCCCTTTGAGTCCGTCCGGATAACCAGTTCCATCATAACGTTCATGATGAGAGTAGAGAATGATCCTCTCCGAGGCAAAAAAGTCAAACATGGTTGTCAACTCTCGCAGCATAAGGGGCTGATCAAACAGCATCTCCTCCTGCTCCACATTCAGAGGCCCCTCAGTCTTCACCGAAGAATCGTGAATGTAACAGCGGAAAAGATCATGCAGCTTTATGGCACGGCGGAAAGAGTGGATAAGCTGGTCTGGAAGATTGAGTTTTCGGGCCAACTCATCAAGGACATTAATAAAAAATGTATTTCGATCTGCAAAAATTTCATACTCACGAGTCTGTGCATGAACCATGGCTTCAAATGAAGCCAGAGTCATGGCACGTGCTTTTTCAATGGTTGCATTCAAATGGTTTTGTTGCGTTGTACCAATAACATCACAGATGTGATCGTCAACTCCCCTGCCACCCCTCGGTGTCTGATAATGACATACCCTGTTCCGACCTTCGGCCTTGGCCTGATAAAGCGCATTATCAACATAATCAACAATAACTCCTGAAGAGTCTGTTTCTTCGCCAAAACCTGAATAAGCACCAATGGACACCCTCACATACCTCTCATAGGTTCCACTGGCAAACACGGTGGCAGCTACCGTCTTTCTGATCTTTTCCGCTACAATACCAGCCTGTTTTCTATCTATATTGGGCAGTATAATTAAAAACTCCTCCCCCCCATAACGACCGAAGATATCAGACTCCCGAATCGTGGCCTTCACTCTCCTGGCAAACTCCTTTAAAACGTAGTCACCAAAGGGATGGCCACAACTATCATTAACGTCTTTAAAAAAATCAAGATCAAGCAGAAAAACAGAAAGGGGATCATTGTAACGCCTAGCATAAGAAACGGCCCTCGCTAATTGCTCAAGCAGGTAATTATGGTTGTAAAGATCGGTGAGGCTATCACGGATTGCACGCTCCTCGAGCTTTAAATTCTGTTCCTGAATAGTAGCTGTTGCAAAGGCAAGCTGACGCTGCCTGGTATCAAGCTCAAGAAAAACCTTAACCTTGGCAAGTAAAATTGCTGGTTTTACGGGTTTATGAAGAAAATCCACCCCGCCCGAAGCATAGCCCTGCTCAAGCAACTCTCTGACATATTTAGACTTTGCCTGAAAAATAATGGGTACATACCAGGTCTTTTCATTGTTATCAAGTGCTACAGCCGTGGCAAATGGCTCAGGATTTGAAGGATCAACTCCCAGAAGAATGAGGGCAAAATCGTAACGTATGATCAGCTCTGGAACATCTTCCAAAGAATCCGCAACAACCACCTGGATATCAAGATCTTTCAAAATTTCAGTTACACTTTTCTGATCGACCGGGTCATCATCAACAAGCAATATGGACTGTTTTTGATTGTCACTCATGTTTACCGTTCCTACCGCCACCGGCTGAGACTAGGCGGTCCTCCTGAATCTCCCTTCATTTTTCCCCCACCAGATTATAGCATATCAAAAATATCTCCAGTATCCCAATTTTTCTTAAATTTGTTTCAAGCAATACCTCAAAAGACGAAAACCTAGCGCAATAGTGACAACAGGAAACAAAAGACAGACAAGATCCGCTGGCTGGAGCAATTGGTGATAGAAATCTTTAGGCCGGGAAGAATAAGCATCCCCCGGATACCCTGCAAAAAGTTTAGCTTGACTTTGTTTCAGGCCATACAGTATAGATCAATGTAATATTGTTACTCATTGATACTTTCTGTTATTTTTATGTTTTTTTTATACCATCAACACAGTGTGATAAAAGGATAACAAGTGACAACAAAAAGCACAGAATCCATATGAAAGAGGACGGCAGTCACCACCATAAACAGATACAGAAAACGGATTTCCATACGCGTCTTGGCAGGACCATACTTGAAGTCTTCTCAAAGTCAGACTTTCATGCCGTTGGAATCAGAGATATTGCTAAAAAAGCAGAAGTTAGTTTTGCCACAATATACAAATATTATGGCAACAAAGAACAGCTTGTCTTTGCCTTTGTGGATATCTGGATGGGCAGACTCACTGACCGGATTATCGATCATCTCCGGGGCATGGCCGACCTTAAGGAAAAGCTGCGGAAAATCTTCTGGCTCCAACTTGATTATTACGAAAAGAACGATGAGTTTGCAAAAATAATATTTCTCACTCTTCCCATGAAGACGTGGATGACAGACGAAAGTTTTGAACAAAGTAGGATGTTTAACCTTCTCATGGATGTCCTGCGCCAGGGGCAGGAGGAGGGTGTACTGAACCCCGAGATAGATACCCGAATTCTTCTTGACTTCATGCTCGGTTTTGTACAGCGCAGTTTTATCATGTGGGTACAAAGAGGGCAGAAAGAAAGCCTCTCAGGTCAGACAGATATCATGTTTGAAATGATCTGGCGCGGCATAGTCACACCCGAGAACACTAAACAGAATGACACCTTTTTTGCACAGCAAACCTAACTACTTTTCATTTCACAGAGCAACTTTACGCGGGGAGCAGTATGGATCAATTCAACACTTTATTCAAACAGAGCATTGAACAGCCAGAGGAATTCTGGGCAGAAGCGGCAGAAAGCATCGACTGGATAAAAAAATGGAACAGGGTACTGGATGTCTCTAATCCTCCTTTTTATCGCTGGTTCAGTGGAGCTGAGACCAACACCTGTTATAACGCTGTGGACCGTCATGTGGAAAATGGCCGTGGGGAACAGACCGCTATAATATACGATTCACCGGTCACTGACACCATCCGGAAAATTTCCTACAGAGAGCTTCAAAACGAAGTGGCCCTCTTTGCTGGTGGCTTGAAAAGTCTTGGGGTAACAAAAGGTGATACCGTCATCATCTATATGCCCATGATTCCTGAAGCCGCTGTTGCCATGCTCGCCTGTGCACGCCTGGGTGCCATCCACTCCGTAGTCTTTGGAGGATTTGCCGCCAGTGAGCTCTCCATTCGCATTGACCATGCCCGGCCAAAGGTTCTAGTCACTGCATCGGGAGCTGTGGAAGGAAAGAAAATCATATCTTACAAACCACTGGTGGACAGAGCCATTGAGCAATCTGACCATGAACCCGAAAAATGTATTGTCTTTCAACGTGATATCATCACAGCTGAGATGCAGGCCGGGAGGGATCTTGACTGGAAAAAACTTGTCGCATCCAGTGAGCCGGCAAATTGCGTAGCCGTTGCCGCCACCGACCCGCTATACATTCTCTACACCTCTGGAACAACCGGGATGCCCAAAGGAGTAATGCGGGATAATGGTGGACACGCTGTGGCCATTCACTGGTCCATGGAGAACATCTATGACATCAATTCAGGAGATGTGTTCTGGTCAGCATCTGATGTGGGTTGGGTTGTTGGTCACTCCTACATCATTTACGGACCTCTGCTCAAAGGTGCCACCACCATTATCTATGAAGGGAAACCCATTGGGACCCCCGATGCAGGTGCCTTCTGGCGGGTCATCTCAGAACATAAGGTCAAGGTTCTGTTCACTGCACCCACTGCCTTCAGGGCTATTAAAAAGATGGATCCCACAGGATCCCTGCTGCAGCAGTATGACATGAGTTCCTTTGAAGCCCTTTACCTTGCCGGGGAACGACTGGATACCGACACTTACCACTGGGCCTCAGAGCTCCTTAAAGTTCCAGTTATTGATCACTGGTGGCAGACTGAGACCGGATGGGCCATCGTTGCCAACTGCCGTGGCATTGAAGAGAGGGAGATTAAAGCAGGCTCTCCAACCCTTCCGGTGCCCGGCTATGATGTCCGCATAGTTAATGATGGAGGTGAGGAACTTCCCCCTGGAGAAGAAGGAAATATTGTTATCAAACTGCCTCTGCCTCCCGGAACTTTAGCCGCCCTGTGGCGCAATGAAGAACGCTTCAAGTCATCCTACATGGCCACCTTCCCAGGTTTTTATGAAACCAGTGATGGTGGCTATATAGACAAGGATGGTTATGTTTTTGTCATGGGCCGCATGGACGATGTCATTAACATTGCCGGGCATCGCCTCTCTACCGGTGCCATGGAAGAGGTCATTGCAACTCACCCCGATGTTGCCGAATGTGCCGTCATCGGCACCGACGATCAACTGAAAGGCCAACTTCCCCTGGGCCTTTTTGTGCTGAAGGAAGGTGTTGAACGTGCCCCTGAGGATATCCAGAAAGATCTGGTAAAAATGGTTCGGGAGAAGATCGGCCCCATTGCCTGTCTGCGCGAAACTTCAATGGTGGAGCGACTTCCTAAGACACGTTCAGGAAAAATACTTCGGGGGACCATGCGCTCTATCGCCAATGGTAAGGACTATCGCATGCCTTCTACTATCGATGACCCTGCAAGTCTTGATGAAATCACCTCGACTCTTGAAGTGATGGGCTACCCGAAAAAGTAATGGAGTCTGCCTTCAACCTTTGAGAAAGGAACACAAACACCAATGAAAATCCACGAATACCAAGCAAAAGAGCTCTTTAAAAATGCTGGCATCCCTGTCCCTGAGGGAGTTGTCTGCAGAACAAAAAAGGAAATCTCAGGTATTGTGGCAACAATGAAGATGCCTGTTGCTGTGAAGGCACAGATCCTCGCCGGAGGACGAGGCAAGGGCGGAGGAGTGGTTCTTGCTAAAAGTATTGAAAGTGCCCAGAAAGCAGCTGATACAATCCTTGGTATGCAGCTTGTCACAAAACAAACCGGAGAGACGGGGACAGAGGTCAAAACCCTTCTCATAGAGCAGGGTGTAAATATTTCCAGAGAACTCTACATCTCCATACTTGTTGACAGAGATCGTGCTGCGATCGTTATCATCGCAAGTCAGGATGGCGGTATGGATATTGAGACAGTTGCCGAAAAGACCCCGGAACGTATTCTCAAGGTGTATGTAAACCCACTACTTGGCCTCCAGGGTTACCACCTTCGAGAACTGACAAATGGCCTTGATATCCCCGGAGACATCGCAAAATCCTTCGCCACAATCTTTAGAAATCTTTTCCGGCTGTTCATGCAGTATGACTGTTCACTCCTCGAAATCAACCCTCTGGTCATCACAAAAGAAGATACTGTGTTTGCCCTTGATGCAAAGGTGGACATCGATTCCAACTCTCTGTTCCGTCATCCTGATATTGTCGCCATGCATGACAGCGACGAAGAAGATGAACTCGAGGCCGAGGCAGCCACACATGGCCTGAACTATATTCGCCTTGAAGGAACCATCGGCAGTATGGTCAATGGTGCAGGGCTCGCCATGGCCACCATGGACCTGATCAAACAGGCAGGGGTTGAACCAGCCAATTTCCTAGATGTTGGTGGCGGAGCCAGTGCTGAAATGGTGGAGAACGGCTTCCGGATCATTCTTCGGGATCCAAATGTGCGCGGTATTTTCATCAATATATTCGGTGGGATTCTCCGCTGTGACATCCTCGCAGAAGGCGTTGTGGCAGCTATGCAAAAAGTCGACCTGTCACTCCCTGTGGTGGTTCGAATGGAAGGTACAAATGTGGATGCAGGCCGGAAGATTCTTGCAGAATCCGGCCTGCATCTCACCAATGCCACAGACCTCACTCATGCAGCAACTCTGCTGGCTGCAATTTAACCACACATAATCATGCAATACTTATCGTTATCTAAACTGTCTGCCGCCCTTATCAGTCTTTTCATTCTGACTGTTCTCCCCCTGCCCCTGGCAGCAAAGATAGTCATTGCCCAGGGTGGAGCATCGGGTTACATCATGAAAAGCAGCCTGCCAGCGGTTGCTCTGGCCATTGCAAGTGACGTGGAGATCATAAAATTTGATGTGGTTCTCAGCAGCGACGACCAGCTCCTGGTGTTGCAAAATGCAGACATCACTGAGACTACAAATGTTACCGATATTTTTCCGGAACGCGCAAGAATGAATAATCGCTATTACACTTTTGACTTCACTCTCGAAGAGATAAAAAATCTCCGGCTTCTTGATCCCGGAGCCAAAAACCCTGCAGTTCTTTCTTCTCTTTTTACCATCCACAGCCTTGAAGAAGAACTGGCCTTTATCACCACCCTGAACGCCAACTATGAAAAAAACAACACCGTGGCCATTGAGTTGAGAAAGCCGTGGCTGCACCGCAAAGAAGGCAAAGATATTACCCGTCCCCTGCTCAACCTCCTGCAGCAGTTTGGTTATGGTGAATCTCAGAACGAGGCCTTCATTTTTTCTTATGATGCTGCAGAACTACAGCGGATACGTAAAAATCTGCTCCCCGAAATGAACATGGTTGCTCAATTAGTACAATTAATAGAACTAAATGATGGCCAGGAAACAAAAACCGAAGAGTGGGGAGAGTGGATCAGCTACAACTATGACTGGATGTTCAGTAAATCAGGAATGCGGGCACTTAACAGTTCTGTTGCAGCAATTGGGCTGCCGAAGGAGATGCTCAGCAGCCCCGAAGGAGATCTGCTACTCACCGATTTTATAAATACAGCCCACCAGCTGGGCACCATGATATTCACTTTCTCTGTGGAAAAAGATGCAATGACACGAATGCCTTTTGCCGACAGCTTTGAAGAAGAACTTGAGTTTTTCTATTTCACAGCAGATGTGGATGCCGTGATGACTGCATACTGCAAAGACACACTGCACTACCTGCAGAACCGACCGCTGGCATCAATTCCCGCACCAGAGTCCGCAGAACAGAATACAAAAGACCCGCTGCACATTACCAACCCGGCAGAATTTCAATAAAAGGGACAGAAAATGGCCATTTTTGTAAACAGAGACACCAGGGTTCTTATCCAGGGTATAACCGGAAAAGAGGGCTTGTTCCACACAAGACAGTGCCGCAACTACGGAACCACCATCGTTGCTGGAGTTACCCCTGGAAAAGGTGGCCAGAAGGTGGATGAAATCCCGGTATTCGACAGTGTGGCTGAGGCCTGCATGAAAACCGAGGCTAACGCCTCCATGATTGTTGTCCCACCACCCTTTGCCGCAGAGGCCATTCTTGAAGCTGTTGATGTCGGTATTGACCTAGTTGTCTGTATCACCGAAGGCATTCCAGTGATGGATATGTTGAGAGTCAAAAACGGTATGAAAGGTTGTCACACCCGGCTCATTGGTCCAAACTGTCCCGGGATAATCACCCCCGGGGAATGCAAAATAGGCATCATGCCAGGTCCTATTCACACCCCCGGCGGCCCGGTCGGAGTTGTGTCACGCTCCGGGACCCTAACCTACGAGGTTGTTCACCAGCTCACGCAGCAGGGCCTGGGCCAGAGCACCTGCCTCGGAATTGGCGGCGACCCTGTTAACGGCACTGACTTCATAGACTGCCTCCTTGCCTTCCAGAACGACCCTGAAACCCGTGGAATTGTCATGGTCGGTGAAATTGGCGGCAGTGCGGAAGAAGAGGCTGCTTTCTGGATCAAAGCCAACATGGATAAACCTGTGGTGGGATTTATTGCCGGACTCACAGCTCCTCCCGGTCGCCGCATGGGCCATGCAGGAGCCATTGTCAGTGGTGGCAAAGGAACAGCTGCAGCTAAAATCGAAGCCATGCGTTCCAATGGCATTCACGTCTGCGAAAACC
Organism: Desulfobulbaceae bacterium; assembly: GCA_026988015.1. Taxonomy (GTDB): domain Bacteria; phylum Desulfobacterota; class Desulfobulbia; order Desulfobulbales; family Desulfocapsaceae; genus Desulfocapsa. The sequence goes on from JALSMA010000060.1 coordinate 17,517, forward strand.
TTGGCAGCCTTGGAGTATTCTGCCGGAAGGTTTTCGCAGCAGACGCCAGATAAAGAAATGAAAGAGATCAACCGGGATGAATTTTCACAGGTAGAACTCTGCACCGGAACCATAATCGAAGTCTCGAACTTTCCAGAAGCCCGCAAGGCCGCCTGGAAATTGCACATCGACTTTGAAACCGGAATTGGGACCGATAAATCAAACGCCCGGCTCACAGATCGTTCCTCAAAAGAGGATTTACTTGGCAGACAGAACATTGCCATGCTTAATCTCCCAACCAAACAGATAGCCCCTTTCTCTCAGAATGCCTGCTCACCAGGTTTCTGCAAAAAAACGAGTCCGTGCTTCTGGCAACTCCTGATAAAATAACAGCAAATGGTTTAAAACTCTCATGACTAAAGAACAGACACCCTTCCGGGTACTCATTGCAAAACCCGGCCTAGACGGCCACGATCGCGGTGCCAAATTCATTGCCCGAGCTCTACGCGATCAGGGTTTCGAGGTCATCTATACCGGCATTCGCAGAACCGCAGCTGAGATTGCAGCCACCGCCATCCAGGAAGATGTGGATGTGGTTGGCCTCTCTTCACTCTCAGGAGCCCATTTGCGCCTGTTTCCAGAGGTGGTCAGAGAACTGGCTGCCAGAGGCGGATCTGACATTCCGGTTCTAGGCGGCGGAGTTATCCCTGATGAAGATATTACCACACTCCTTGAAAAGGGATTGAGTGGTATATTTACTTCCGGTACCCCAGCAGATGCCATCATCAGCTCCTTTAAAAAAGCCAGTCAACACCACCGGAACCATGACAGCCTCAAATGAGACTCTGCTTACAGGTATAACAAATCACGATCCTAGGGCAATCGGCCGGGCCATCTCTATTGTCGAAAACAATGGTGAAGGGGCCGCAGATATCCTGGCATCCCTTGACCAGGAACGCATCAACAGTGTCGTGGTGACAGGCATTACCGGCCCCCCCGGTGCCGGTAAATCCACCCTGACATCCGGACTGATAACGATCCTTCGCAAAACCGGAAAACGAGTTGGTATCATTGCAGTTGACCCATCTTCTCCCATTAGCGGCGGCGCGATCCTGGGAGATAGGATCCGGATGATGGATCACGCCCTTGATCCTGATGTTGTGGTCCGATCCATGGCGACCCGGGGACGCCTCGGAGGACTCTGTGCTTCTGCGGGAGCCACCGTTCGTATCATGGCGGCTGCCGGATGTGAAGTTATCCTCATCGAAACCGTGGGTGTGGGACAGTCGGAAATGGATATCGTTCAGCTTGCCGATATAACTGTCATGGTACTTGCCCCCGGCTTTGGTGACGATATTCAGGCCATGAAGGCAGGGCTTCTTGAGGTGGCAGATTTTCTGGTGGTAAATAAGTCTGACCAGCCCGGGGCCAGTGGTCTGCTCATGGACATGGAACAGATCTTCGCTGCCAAAGAGGAGGAAAGTGGAGTTGCCAGGGTTCTTGAAACCGTAGCTTCAGAAAACAAAGGCCTTGTGGAGCTGCTGCAGAGCATGGATACCTTCAGCGACTACCTGACAGCAACAGGTCAGAAGGAACAGCGCCGCAACAGGGCCTTAAACGCCGAAACTCTTGATTGGATAATCGAGATGCTGCGCTCCCGGTTCCTGGACGCCATGAACGAATCATCTTCACAAAAAGATCCGCGAATCAGAGCAAAAGAGTTTATCAGCAAAACCCTTCAGATCAACCAGTGAATGTCCAGCATGATTTTTCTCTACTGCAATAAGAAAACAGAAGGACAGGAACCAACAAATTATTACTTGGGATTAACACGTGAGTAAAGATAAAAAGTTCAGCGACTGGCAGAAAAATGAACTGGCTGCAAGCCTGAAACGCTTCCCTGAACGGAAGGAGGAGTTTTCTCTCCATGGAGGTGTAGAAATTCCCCGACTTGCACTACCGGAGACCATTGATGACAACTACCGGGATCGCCTCGGCTTTCCGGGACAATACCCCTACACCCGTGGAGTCCAACCCACCATGTACCGGGGCAGATTCTGGACCATGCGCCAATACGCAGGATTTTCCTCGGCTGCCGAATCCAACAAGCGCTACCGCTACCTGCTGGATCAGGGAACCACGGGTCTTTCCGTAGCCTTTGACCTACCCACCCAGATCGGATATGACTCGGACGACTCCATGTCCTTGGGTGAAGTGGGAAAAGTGGGTGTGGCCATCGACACCCTGGCCGACATGGAGATGCTCTTCAAGGACATCCCACTTGACAAAATTTCCACATCCATGACCATTAATTCACCAGCCATTGTCCTGCTTGCCATGTATGTTGTGGTCGCAGAAAAACAGGGTGTAACAGCTGACAAACTCCGGGGTACTATTCAAAATGATGTTCTCAAAGAATATGTGGCCCGTGGAACTTATATTTTTCCTCCACGCCCATCCCTTGGCCTGATCACTGATATCTTCCAATGGTGTTTTGCCAATATGCCCCTGTTTAACACCATCTCCATCTCCGGATACCATATCCGGGAAGCTGGTTCCACCGCAGCCCAGGAAGTGGCCTTTACCTTGGCAAACGGTATCACCTATGTTCAGACTGCCCTTGACGCAGGCCTTGAACTGGATCATTTTGCCAAGCGTCTTGCATTTTTCTTTAATGCGTCCTCAAATCTCCTGGAAGAGGTGGCTAAATTCCGCGCGGCCCGGAGGCTCTGGGCACGCCTCATGAAAAACCGTTTCCAGGCCAGAAAACCAGCCTCCATGATGATGCGTTTCCATACCCAGACGGCGGGAAGTTCCCTTGCTGCCCAGCAGATAGATAACAATATCGTGCGCGTCACAATCCAGGCACTGGCTGCGGTCTTTGGGGGCACCCAGAGTCTTCACACCAACTCCCGTGATGAAGCTCTGTCACTACCAACTGAGGATTCTGTACGCACTGCCCTGCGCACCCAGCAGATCATCGCCCATGAGTCTGGCGTGGCAGATACTGTTGATCCTTTTGCAGGATCATATTATATCGAGCAGCTTACTGATTCCATCGAACTGGCTGCAGAAGATCTGATCTCCAAAATTGAACAGAAAGGCGGCGTGGTATCCTGCATAGAAGATGGGTTCATCCAGCGCCAGATTGAACAGGCAGCGTACGATTATCAGAAAGAAATAGAAGCCGGACAACGAGTAATTGTTGGCGTTAATAAATTCCAGATAAAAGAAGAGGATAAACCAGAGTTGCTTCGGATGAATCCTGCCGTGGAAAGCGCCCAGATAGCAGCTCTACAAAAAGTGCGGTATGAACGCAATGATGACGAAGCTCAAGCAAGGCTTGCCACGTTAAAGGTTGCCGCAGAATCAGGCAGCAACCTCATGGAACCGATTATTGCTGCGGTTCGCGCCTATGTCAGTCTTGGTGAAATTTGTACTGTTCTCCGTAAAATATTTGGAGAATATCGTGATTAAAAGGGAAAACAAGATCATATGCTGAAAAAAATAGACCACCTCGGGATTGCCGTTCACTCCATCAGTGAGGCCAGAATATTCTACGAGAATGTGCTTGGCCTTGTATGCGAGAAAGAAGAAGAGATCAGTTCCCAGAAGGTACGAACAGCTTTTTTTGAGTTGGGCGAAACCCACATAGAACTCCTCGAGCCCACCACAGAAGACAGTCCAATTGCAAAATTCTTGAGCAGTCGGGGCGAAGGCCTGCACCATGTTGCCTACTGCTGCGACAATGTGACGGAACAACTGACACAAGCAAAGGAGATGGGCTGCAGACTTATCCATGAAACACCTTTTACAGGCGCCGGAAACAAACAGGTTGCCTTTCTCCACCCAAAATCCAGCCATGGCCTGCTCACAGAATTCTGCAGCGAGGACAACAAATGACAAACCATCTTGACAAACTCCTGCAACTCCGAGCTGAAGCGCGACTCGGCGGCGGCCAGGACAGAATTGACAAACTCCACGCCAAGGGAAGGATGACCGCAAGAGAACGGATAGACCTGCTCCTTGATCCCGGCTCATTTGAAGAGTTTGATATGTTCAAAGCTCACCGCTGCCACGATTTCGGCATGGAAAAGAAAGTATTCCCGGGAGACGGTGTGGTCACAGGATACGGAACCGTGAACGGCAGACTTGTTTATGTATACGCCCAGGATCCCACGGTTCTTGGCGGTTCTCTCTCTGAAACATTTGCAGAAAAAATCTGTAAAATCATGGATCTTGCCGTTAAGAACGGTGCCCCGGTCATTGGGCTCAATGACTCTGGAGGAGCCCGAATCCAAGAGGGGATAGAAAGTCTGGCCGGATACTCCGACATTTTTCTTCGCAATGTCATGGCCTCGGGGGTTGTACCTCAAATATCAGCGATCTTCGGCCCCTGCGCAGGAGGAGCTGTCTATTCACCAGCCCTCACTGACTTTGTGGCCATGGTCAAAAATAACTCCTATATGTTCCTTACAGGACCCAAAGTAGTGAAATCTGTCACCCATGAGGATGTGTCTGTAGAAGAACTCGGTGGTGCTGACATGCACTCTTCCCGCAGCGGAGTTTCCGATTACGCAGCAACTTCCGGTATGGACTGCGTAGAGTATGTAAAAAAACTCCTCTCCTATCTGCCCCAGAACAATGTGGAAACCCCGCCCACCATACCGACGCAGGATCCTTCTGAACGGTGTGCAGAGGAACTCAATACCATCATCCCCGACAGTGCCAGTGTGGCTTATGACATGAAAGAGGTCATCCTGGCATCCATTGACAACCGTGACTTTTTTGAAATAAAGAAAGATTTTGCCCCCAACCTTATCATCGGATTTGCACGCTACAGTGGCAAGGTGGTTGGTATTGTGGCCAATCAGCCAGCACATCTCTCTGGTGTGCTGGACATTGATTCTTCGGTGAAAGGGGCTCGTTTTGTTCGATTCTGTGACTGTTTCAATATCCCGGTGGTCACCTTTGTAGATGTCCCGGGATTTCTTCCGGGAACAGCCCAGGAATATGGTGGTGCCATCCGAAACGGTGCCAAAATCCTCTATGCCTATGCAGAAGCCACTGTTCCGAAAATTACAGTGATCACCCGCAAGGCATATGGTGGTGCCTACTGCGTAATGTCATCGAAACACCTCCGGGGTGATATCAACTACGCCTGGCCCTGCGCAGAGATTGCGGTGATGGGTGCTAAAGGGGCTGTGGGAGTTCTCTATGGAAGAGAAGCGGCCAAAAGAGATGACCCGGAAGCTTTTCTTGCGGCAAAGGAGGTTGAATATCAGGACGCTGTGGCCAACCCTTACGTGGCAGCACGGCGCGGGTATGTCGATGACATCATCGAGCCAGCTCGTACCCGTTTTCGCATCATTAAGGCCCTTGGTATGCTGCAGAACAAAAGGGACACTAATCCAATGAAAAAACATGGTAACATTCCTCTTTAAAACAGACCCCCAAAATATGGGTGCACGTGGTAGCAATCCATCTGCACCAAAGATTCACACCATACAGAAACCGTAAATCCTGATATGAATTTTACAAATACTGGTCCTCACAACCTGAGCCAACCCGGTTTTGATGCCCTGCAGTTTTCCATCATGGGCATGGGGTTGGTCTTTGCGGGCCTGGTTATTATTGCCATCTATATAACGCTGCTGCCAAAACTACTCAAAATCGGCCGTAAAAAACCACGGCCTGCACCACCAAAGAAACCGACCGATCATGTCGAAGAGGAAATCCTGCTGGCCATCGCAACAGCCTTTCACCTCCACAACAATTTCCCTGAAGGAGACGAGCGCATCACCTGGAAGAGCCATGGTGACATGGAATCGCCCTGGCTTGTCTCAGGCCGCCTGCACAGCCTGCAGAGCAGAAAACTCTCCACCACCTGGAACCGCTAATGAAAGAATATAAGCTCAAGATAAATAACAACAACTATACGGTTGTTATCAAAGATGTCACTGACGACGCGGTACTTGCTGAGGTCAATGGCAAAAAACACATAGTTCACATTGACACCATTGAAAACCTCAGCACAGCTCCAGAGACGCAACCCAGCGTTCCTGTCTCTGCAGTTTCAGCACCAGCTGCTGCCCGCCCACAGCAAAACACGCCTCAGGCAACAACGCAGCCTGGCACCATCATCACTCCCATTCCTGGCCAGATCATCAGTATTACTGTAGCCGTCGGTGAACAGGTTCGCACTGGCCAGAAGCTCCTTGTCCTGGAGGCCATGAAACTGGAAAACAGCATTACGGCAACCATGGATGGTACAGTAAGCGAGATCCTTGTTGCTGAAGGTGACGTAGTTAACCAGAGTCAGCCTCTGATAGTAATGACATAGGAGATGCAGTGAATTTACTCACTTTTTACCATAATTCCGGCTTTGCCCATCTGGAGTGGATTAACCTGTTTATGATCGCGGTGGGGGTGATCTTTATCTATCTGGCTGTCACCAGAGATTACGAGCCACTTCTTCTTGTACCCATTGGATTTGGAGTTATTGTTGGCAATATCCCACCCATTGAAGGAATGCCACTGTCTGTTTACGCCGAAGGATCCGTCTTTTCATACATATACCTTGGTGTCATGAAGGGAATATACCCTCCACTGATCTTTCTCGGCATAGGAGCCATGACTGATTTTTCTACCATGCTCTCCAATCCGAAACTGATCCTCCTTGGTGCTGCAGCCCAAATCGGAGTCTTTCTCACCTTCATTGGCTCGCTCTACCTTGGATTCAGCCCCGAACAGGCAGGAGCAATCGGCATTATCGGCGGAGCCGATGGCCCGACAGCCATCTTTCTCTCCTCCATGCTGGCTCCTGAACTGCTCGGTCCCATTGCCATTGCAGCCTACTCGTATATGGCACTGGTGCCGGTTATTCAACCCCCTATTATGTATCTTTTCACCACCAAAAAAGAGCGCACTATCCATATGAAACCGCCACGCCAGGTTTCTAAAAAGGAGAAGATCATCTTCCCCATCGTGGCCTTTCTTATCTGCGCCCTCATCGCACCAGGCTCAATGACTCTGCTCGGAATGCTGTTCTTTGGGAATCTCCTCAAAGAGTCCATGGTCACAGAACGACTTGCCAATACAGCACGAAACTCACTTATTGATATTGTGACAATTCTGCTTGGGTTTTCCGTGGGGGCATCAACTCAAGCCCAAACCTTTCTCACCAGTCAATCCATTCTGATTTTTGCCCTGGGCGCCGCCTCTTTTGTAGTTGCCACCATGGGTGGGATCCTCTTTGCCAAGCTAATGAATCTCTTTTTAAAAGAAAAGATCAACCCCCTGCTGGGAGCAGCAGGCGTATCAGCGGTACCAGACTCCGCCCGGGTGGTCCACGCAGTAGGGCTGAAAGAAGATCCCTGTAATTTCCTGCTCATGCATGCCATGGCTCCCAATGTTGCAGGTGTGATCGGATCAGCCATTGCAGCCGGTGTACTCTGGTCTGCCCTTGGTACATTTTAACACTTCTGCCTCTGGTTATCATATGATTTGCCCACCACTGCACATTGGAGAATTCCAGATATACTGGTTGAACGGCGGCAGATTTCGCCTTGACGGTGGCACTATGTTCGGCGCAGTTCCCCGGATACTCTGGGAAAAACGCTGCCCACCAGCAACCGACAATACTCTCCCCTTTAGCAATGACGTACTCCTGATCAAAACAACACAACATGCGCTCATTGTCGACACCGGGCTTGGCAACAAACTCACAGAAAAACAACGTACCATCTTCCAGCTATATTCCCCATGGTCCATCGTTGAGGATCTTGCCAAAATCGGTCTTTCAAGAGAAGACATTGATTACGTTCTGCTCACCCACTGTGACTTTGATCATGCCGGTGGCATTGTCATGCACAATACTCAAGGAGAGGAGGAACTGAGCTTCCCCCGAGCCACTCATATTGTGCAGAAAAAAGAGTGGGAAGATGTGGAAAACCCTTGTCTCCGTGCCCAGTCCACCTACTGGCCTGAAAATTTTTCCTGTCTCAAAAAAACAGGACAGTTAACAGTAATTGACGGGAACCATGAAGTATTCCCAGGCATCAGACTACGCCTCACCGGAGGTCACACCCGGGGACATCAGGTTATCGAGATCTGTTCAGAAGGTGAGACAGCTATCCACCTTGGAGACCTCCTGCCAACGCACTGCCACTCCAATCCCCTCTGGATAATGGCCTATGACAATTTTCCTTTGAAAGTCATTGACCTGAAAGAGCAATATCTGAAGGAGTACCAGAAGAAAAACAGCTGGTTCACCTTCTATCACGATCCAACGGTGAAAGCATGTACCCTGAACCTCAGGGGATATCCAGATCACACCTGGCCTCTGGCCTCAAAATAAGATATTGACAAAAGGTGTATTAAAAATACCTTGAAAATAAAATACCGACTGCCCAGAATATTTGGAATTTAAAGTACTTTTAGGGTAAGATAAAAAAGCATTTTCCGCGGACTCTTATACTTTTATAAATACTGGTATCCTATGAACCTCTCATCCCTGCTCAAGGCGTTTTGTTTTCTTGGCTTCGCCTCCTTTCTTGTTACCCCAAGTCTGCACGCCAGACCCAACACCACCGTTAAAAGCACGTTATTCCGTGCAGAGAACATTGATAACGGAACAAAGAACAAACTGATACTCCCCTTTGCATTCTCAACGGAAAGTATGGGCCTCACCATGGGTGTGGGTGGGGGAACCAAAGGGCATGGCCAGGAACAACTCCTCCTTGGAGCAACAGCCTTCGGGAGTGTTGACGGGGTAGCGGCTCTCTTTCTTGGAATGTGGGACTTCCGCCCCTCTTTTTCCAAGCGTTTTTTCTTCGGTGCCCAGGGAATGATGGGTTACTATCCAAAAAACAGGGCTTACACCAGTGTCGGCTTTCAACAGAACACTATTCGGGCAGGAAGCAATGACTCTGACATGGACGACTATGTTGAGGACAGTGGTTATGACAACTGGTCCGACTTCAGAATCGAATATGTTATCCCCTGGGGTTCTGCCGCAACTGATGCCATGCAGCACTATCGTTTAAAAGGTGGCCTGCTGCAGTCTGCCCCTGTTGGAGGAAACACCTGGAATCCATTGCAGCATGGTGTCACAACGCTTCTTCTAAGACAGTACAACCGATACCGTTCTTTCGAGCTTGATAACGGGGACAAAGATGCAACGGTTCACCCTATCCAGGTTGCCATCTCATACAACAACACGAACTTTCCTCTGAATCCTGAAACGGGAAGTAGTCAGTATTTGGGAATCACCCACGATTTCGGCTGGCTTGAATCTCCGACCAAGTGGACTTTCATGGAATTTGAAACAAGTAAATATTTTTCTTTTGGCAAGTCAGCCTGGGCTAAACAGCGTATTATTGCCTTAAATTTATGGACAGGAGATACACCAAGCTGGAGTGAAAAAGATAACGCTGATGGTTCAGTTTCCGTTACCAATCGGCCCCCTTTTTATGAAGGAGCAACGCTTGGCGGGTTTTATCGAATGCGCGCCTACCCCATGCATCGGTTCAATGATCGCTCAGTGATTTATACCTCCGCAGAATACCGTTACACCCTGGACTGGAACCCACTTGGAAATGTCTCCTGGTTACGATTCCTGCGGAGTGACTGGTTGCAGCTCGTTGCCTTCGCTGAAGGAGGAAGGGTTGCTAACGACTACGGTTCAGACATCTTCCAGGACTGGAAGGTTGATGGCGGATTCGGAATCCGTGCCTTTCTTTCCGGTTCAGTTGTCCGCTTTGATGTGGGATTCTCAGATGAGACCACATCCGCATGGGTAATGTTCGGCCAACCCTTTTAGGGGCTAACCATGCGTGCGGTTATCCAACGAGTCAGCAGGGCATCGGTCACTGTGGATTCTGAAATCACAGGTGAGATAAACTCCGGCCTGCTGGTGTTTTTAGGCATTCACCGCAATGACGGCAAAAAAGATATAACGTGGCTGTCCGATAAAATTGTCAACCTGCGCATCTTTAAAGACCAGGATGGCAAGATGAATAGATCCCTCATTGATATGGAAAAATCCCTGCTGGTTGTCTCTCAGTTCACCCTCTACGGAGACTGCCGCAAAGGCCGCCGCCCCGGATTCTCTGCTGCAGCACCTCCCGATCATGCAAAAAATCTTTATCAGCAGTTCATTGATGCCATCAACCAAAAAGGTATCACCACAGCCAGCGGCCGCTTTCAAGCTCAGATGGATGTGGAACTTATCAATGATGGTCCTATAACCCTCCTGCTCGACTCCTCTAAACTCTTTTAACAACGAGATACTCATGACCTCTTACACTCCCGGTACTTCCTATTCCGGCTTTACCCTCAGAAAATTCCAGCATATAGACGAAATCCAGGCCGATGTTTACCTCTTTGAACATGATGTGCTCAGCTGCCCACTGCTTGCTATTAAGAATGGTGACTCCAACAAGACTTTCTCCGCATCATTTAACACCATCCCCACAGACTCAACTGGAGTCGCCCACATCCTGGAACACTCAGTGCTTATGGGGTCAGAAAAATATCCGGTCAAAGACGTCTTTGGTGAAATCAACAAAGGCGGCTTGATGACCTTTTTAAATGCCATGACCGGCTCAGATATCACCTACTATCCCTTCGCCACCAGAAATATGAAGGAATATTTCAATATCATGGATGTCTACATGGATGTTGTGCTGAACCCCTTGCTGGCAAAATCCACGTTTGAGCAGGAAGGCTGGCACTTCCATCAGGAGAGCGTTGAAGCCCCACTCCAGTATCAGGGGGTGGTCTACAACGAGATGAAAGGCGCCTTTTCTGATCCTATCCGTCTTATCTTTCATCATATATTTGGCGGTTTAATGCCGGGCTCCACCTATTCCCATGAATCCGGTGGTGATCCGAAAAACATTCCGGATCTCTCCTATGAAGCGTTTTGTGACTTCCACAGAACCCATTACCATCCGTCCAATGCTACCTTTTTCATTTATGGCGACGCTGACCTCGGAGAAGAGCTCCATTATCTCCAGGACAAATTCCTCTCCAGATTTTCGGAACCTGGAAGCCGCGCAGAAGTTACTATTGGAACCGATATTGACAAGCTCACATTCATTGAAGACTGCTACAGTGTTGACTCCACAGATACGGCCGAAAAAACTTTTCTTGCCGTGGCCAGCACTGTCTCAACCGTCCTCAACCGTGAGGAAAATGCTGCCTTCCAGATAATTGCCAACATCCTTTACAATTCGGATGCATCACCTCTGAAAAACACCATTATCACCAGTGGATTATGCAAGGATTTTGGTGGATTCTATCTCAGCACTTCAAGCTTTAAGACGATGATGGTCTCCTATCTTGTGGGCAGCGACCCGGAAAAAAGAGACAACTTCCTGAAGCTTTATCAGAAGACCCTGTCACAGATGGCCACAGATGGACTTGGACATGACCTTATTCTTTCAGAGCTCAACAAATATGAGTTTGGGGTACGCGAGGAGGGCTGTAAGGCCCAACGTGGACTCGACCTCATTGGTAAAGCCTTACCTGCCTTTAAATATGGGACAGACCCCTATGAATCACTGCAGATTGATAAAGTCCTCTCCACCATTCGTAAAAAAGCACTTGAAGAAGGATATTTTGAAGAGCTTATACAGACATATCTACTCGACAATCCCTCTTCAGTGATCGTCACCTTAACACCGGATCCAGAGAAACAGGCCCGAGACCAGGCGATGGAGGCGACCCGCCTGAAAGAGTATGAAGACAGCCTCGATCAGAAGAGCAGAGACAATCTCATAGCCAGAACAGTGGCTCTGATGACAGATCAACAGCATCCAAACAGTGTAGACATCCTTAAACTGCTCCCTCAGCTCAACCTTGACGACCTTGAACGACAGGTCAACTTTCACCAGGCACAGGCCACCACAATCAATGATCAGGAGTGTATAGTCAGTGAACTGAACACAGATCATATCTCCTACATTGAGATTGGTTTTGATATCTCAAGCCTTCCTTCCCGCTATCTTCCCTGGCTGGATCTCTTTGGTACCATTGTCACCGAAATCGGCACCAGTACCATGGACTACATGCACCTTGCCAGAGAGATCGCCACATGCACCGGAGGATTTTCCCATAACTTTCAGAGCCATTTAAAAAAAGGGGGAAAGGGCAGCTTCCGGCCCATTCTCTGGTTTCAGGTGAAGTGTCTTCCTGAATACCAGGAACGTACTCTGCAACTCCTCACTGCTATCTTTTCAGATCTTGCTTTGGAAGACCGGGTTCATATCCAGGAGATCGTGGCCAGGGAATTTGCATGGGCCGAGCACGCTGCCCAGAGTGAAGGCTACGGCCTTGCCACCTCACTGGCATTTGCTCAACTGAGTAAGGCAGGGGCCTGTAACGAAATGGTCTCTGGGGTCAGTGCATACAGAAGCACGAAAGATCTTGCCGCCAATTACAGTGCAATGGAGGAATCCTTTCTCTCAGGCCTGAAAGAGATGGCTGATATAATTTTCAACCGAAATAATCTGATTTTTTCAATCACTTCCAACGAATCTGAAGTTATCACCTTTCAGGAACTCAGCAGAGATCTGGTAGATCGTTTACCAAGCACCATTCTGCCGGTACAGGAGTTCCTCATTCCAGCATTACCAAGACATGAGGCACTGATAACATCGGCAGAAGTGGTTTATGCAGTGCAGAGTGGTACCCTCCTGCCCCACGGCAACAACTACAATGGACACTTTGAGGTATTGAAAACCTACCTCTCCCGGGACTATCTCTGGAATAGTGTCAGGCAGATGGGAGGGGCCTATGGCTGCTTTATCCAGTTCAGTCATATCAGCGGCAACTTTGCGGTAATCAGCTACCGGGATCCGCAGGTCAGAAAAACATATGAAAGCTACCAGGCCATGCCAAAGGTGATCGCAGACCTTGAGCTTCCCAGAGAAGTCCTGCAACAACTGATCATAGGAACGTATGGCAGCTTCAACCCACACCAAGCTGCTGCGGGAAAAGGTGCCACAGCCAGAAATGAGTACCTTAATGGTATCACTCCGGAATACAAACAGCAGAGAATAGAGGAAATCATATCCACCTCTGTCAAAGATATGCGTTCTTTTGCCCTGGCCTTTGAGACCATGCTCAACAACAGTCATCGAATGATCATCGGAAACAGAGCAAAAATTGAGGCAGACAGTGATCTTTTTGAGCAGATCAGCGAACTATAAACCGGGAATTCCCAGGTATACACCATGAACACAGAACGATTTGATAAAGCAGCATCTGAATGGGATAGTAAATCCAGACGGGTTCTTCTTGCCGGCAAAATCAGCAATGCCATTTTAAAACTCCCCCTCACAAAGGAGATGGATGCGTTGGAATATGGATGTGGCACCGGTCTTGTTGGTATTGCCATCTCCCAAGTCATCAAAAAACTCACAGCCATCGACAATTCGCGGGGAATGCTTGAGGTACTCGAAAAAAAAATATCCACTGAAGACCTGAAAAATATCCGCACACTCTGTTGTGATCTTCTTACTGAAAACTACACTGAAAAGCATCATCTAATCTTCTGTTCAATGACCCTGCACCATATAAAAGATGCCAAGGGCCTGTTACAGCGCTTTGCAGATATTCTCCTGCCCGGCGGCTATATCGCAATAGCAGATCTTGTCACTGAAGATGGTACATTTCATGACACAGACGCTGAAGGAATCCATCACGACGGATTTACTCCTGAAGAGCTGGCAGCAGTCCTGAGCTGTTGCGGCCTCGAGGATATCAGCCACAGAATTGTTCATACCATAACCAAGGGGGGGATCAATAAAAAATACCCTATATTCCTGCTCACTGCCCGAAAACCATCCTGATGTCTAAAAAAGTTCTCGTTCTCTACTATTCTCAGAGTGGCCAGCTGCAATCCGTTATGAAACAGATTGTGACCCCCCTCGCCGAATGTGATTCGGTACACTGTGATTTTCTTGAGATCACGCCCGAGACCCCCTACCCCTACCCCTGGTCCTTTTATGAGTTTTTCAACGTATTCCCGGAGGCTGTCTACCTTGATGGCTGTCCGGTAAAGCCCCTTGAAACTGAAGATGAGTATGATCTCATTATCCTAGGATACACATCCTGGTTCCTGTCGCCTTCCATCCCGGTCACCGGTTTTCTGCAAAGCGACCAGGCAAAAAATCTTTTCCGCGACACTCCTGTGATAACAGTGATCGCCTGCCGCGATATGTGGCTGATGGCTCAGGAGAAGATGAAAACTATGCTCAGTGATCTTGGTGCCAGGCTGCTGGACAACATTGTACTCACAGATCAGGGCAAGTCACTCTATACCTTTGTCACTACCCCACGCTGGATGCTCACTGGAAAAAAGGACAGTTTCTGGTTCTTTCCTCCCGCTGGAGTACACACTGAAGATATCGCCTCTGCTTTCCGTTTTGGAAAACGAATATGTAACGCATTGCAGCATGATGAAGAATGCGCTACACTTCCACTCCTCAGTAACATGAACGCGGTCAACGTCAATGGTAAGCTGATAGCAACAGAGCATATCGCCCACCGCAGTTTTCTGATCTGGTGCAAGCTGATTAAAAAAGCCGGCCCACAGGGTTCATCGGGGCGCAATGTGGTGATCACCATTTACACAGTCTTTCTCTTGACACTGGTTGTCACTGTTGTACCGTTGAATATGCTGCTCCGAAAACTCCTCGCCCCTTTTCGGAGAAAAGCGCTTGCCAGGGCTGTTCATTACTATGAACAGCCTTCCGGAAAATAATTAAAAAGAAGGAAAACTTCTCTGATTCTCCATGTCTCATAACGTCTACATCAATGATATCAGCGCATTTATGCCCAATGCACCGGTTCCAAATGACAAGATGGAATCCATCCTGCTTCCCGTTGCCACACGCCCATCCCGGGCCAGAAAACTGATCCTCCGAAGTAACCAGATCACTTCACGCCACTATGCCATTGATCCCGAAACTGGACTTGCCAGCCACAGCAATGCCAGGCTTACAGCAGAGGCCGTCCAGCAACTCACCACTCGTAACCGGGAAACCATAGAGCTCCTGGCCTGCGGTACAACACTGCCGGATCAACTCATGCCAAACCATGCCCTCATGGTCCAAGGCGAACTCGGCCTGCCGGCCTGCGAAGTAATCGCCACATCCGGAGTCTGTCTCTCTGGCGTCATGGCCCTCAAATATGTGTACATGGCTATCCTCTCAGGACTCAATACAAATGGAGTGGCAACAGGATCTGAAAATGTATCCTCTCTCATGCGCGGTTACCTTTTTGATGAAGAGATCGCAAGCCGAAGTGAAGCTCTCAAAAAGCACCCGGAGATAGGTTTTGAGAAAGATTTCCTGCGCTGGATGCTCAGTGATGGCGCAGGTGCTGTGTGGATGAGCAACACCCCCAACCCTCAAGATGACCAAATTTCTCTCCGCATCGACTGGATCAGACAGATATCCTATGCCGGCGAGCTTGAAACCTGCATGTATGCCGGAGCAGAAAAAGAAGAAGATGGTAGCCTCAGAGGCTGGCGGGATTACCTGCCGCAGCAATGGCTGGAAAAGTCCATATTCAGCATCAAACAGGATGTCAAACTACTCAATGACAAGATCATTGAATACACAGTAACCCGACCACTCAAGGATCTGCTGGCAAAAAGAATTCTGCAACCCGATGCGATTGACTGGTTTCTACCCCACTATTCATCAGGGTTTTTCCGTGACAAAGTGTACGCAGGAATGCAGCTTGCTGGCTGCGATATTCCTCAAAATAAATGGTTCAGTAACTTGGACAGCAAAGGTAACACCGGATCCGCATCCATCTATATTATTCTGGAAGAACTCTTTCATTCAAAAACCCTTAAAGAAGGTGAGCGCCTCCTCTGCTACATTCCGGAAAGCGGCCGGTTCTCCACAGCATTCATTCATCTCACGGTGGTGTAAAATGGAACAGGACATGGTGCCACAGGATAACATTTCCACCTACGCCGACAATAAAAAGGCTGTATACGCCACTGACCGTTCCGGTAATTACAACGTTATTGCGTCAAGTGGCTGGGAAATAGAAGAGGAGGCAACCCTTCAGGCAGTAAGGGAGATGGAACGGCTGGCCCGGGAAGCATATGTGCTCGCAGCAAGAGGAGAGTACTCCCCCCTGTTTTTTCATATGTATAATCGACGCATGGACATACAAGTGCTGGCTGAGGCCACCGGTCTGTTCAAGTGGCGTATAAAACGTCATTTCAAGCCTGTAGTTTTCGATAGGCTCTCCGAAAAGATTCTTGCGCGTTACAGTGATGCCCTCGGTATATCCCGGCAGAAACTCTGCAGCCTGCCACAGCAGAACAGGAACCTGTGAGTAACACCATGCAGGAGCAACAGGATTTTAAACACAGACATTTTGCACACTGTGAAAGCGGGGTCATGTCCCTTATGGTCTCCCATCATGGTCTGCCACTTTCCGAAGCCATGGTTTTCGGCCTCTCCGGTGCCCTGATGTTTGCCTACATTCCCTTTGTGAAACTTGGCGGGATGCCCCTTATTGCCTATCGCTCTCGTCCCAGAAGCATTATCAAAGGGCTCCAGAAGACCCTGGGTATCAAAATGAAAATGCATACTTTTTCTAACCCCTCCAAAGGAATGGCAACACTGGATGCTCTTCTCCAGCAGGGACATGTCGTGGGCGCCCAGAGTTCTGTCTTCTGGCTTCCCTACTTTCCTCCTGAGATGCGCTTTCACTTTAACGCCCATAACCTTATCATTGTCGGCAAGGAGGGTGACGACTATCTGATCAGTGACCCAGTTTTTGAAAGCAGCCAGCGCTGTGCCACAGAAGACCTGAAGAAGGCCCGCTTTGTTAAGGGGATGATGGCGCCAAAGGGTCTCATTTACTACCCCTTGGCTGTGCCAGATCATATCGATTACCAGCGTATACTCCCAGCGGTAATCAAAAGGAACGCCAAAGCAATGTTAAAAACCCCTGTCCCGATTGCTGGAATCCGCGGAATCCGTGCCCTTGCCAGATCCATCACCAGGCTTTCCGGAAAAGATCCGCGTCAGGCCAGACTCTTCCTCGGTCATATCGTCAGAATGCAGGAAGAGATAGGAACGGGTGGCGCCGGGTTTCGCTTTATCTATGCCTCGTTTCTCCAGGAAGCCGGACGCTTGCTGGATAATAACCGTGGCCTGGAGAGTGCTTCCAGAGAAATGACCATAGTGGGTGACCAGTGGCGGGAGTTTGCCCTGCTTGCCGTCACCACCATTCGCAAGAAAAGAAATGATAAGATGAACTTTTCAGCACTGACAGAAAAACTCCTTCATGTTGCAGCCGCTGAAGCTGAAGTGTATCAGAGAATTCTT
The DNA here is from genome assembly GCA_026988015.1 of Desulfobulbaceae bacterium. Taxonomy (GTDB): domain Bacteria; phylum Desulfobacterota; class Desulfobulbia; order Desulfobulbales; family Desulfocapsaceae; genus Desulfocapsa. Next base: position 34,865 of record JALSMA010000060.1, read on the forward strand.
AAGATACGCTTTACCTGCCTATGATTCGAATTAACAATCTCACTAAACGCTACGGAGACACAGCAGCACTAGACAGGTTCTGCCTGAAAATCGAACGCGGTATTATCTTTGGACTGCTCGGACCCAATGGCGCCGGCAAAACAACTCTGATCTCCATCTTGAATGGTCTCACCCGGTTCCAGGAAGGTGAAGTTGAGATCTTCAACCTGCCCCTGCGGCAGAACCTCAGGCAGATCCGAAAACGCTGTGCCTTTATCCCGCAATCCCTTGCCTTCTATGAAAACCTGACAGTTCATGAAAATCTCCGTTTCTTTGCCGGAATACAGTCTATCACCGGCCGGACTCTCCAGGACAGCCTGGATCGTGCCATCTCCGTAAACCATCTCCAGCCCCTGATCAACAGACAATCGGCCACCCTGTCAGGTGGAGAAAAGAGACGACTTAATATTGCAATCGGCCTCCTGAACAATCCGGACATTCTCTACTTCGACGAGCCGACCATTGGCATAGACCCCGAATCCCGCAATGATATTCTCAACACCATACGTACCTTTAAAGATGATAATAAAACAGTGATCTACACCTCCCACTATATGGAGGAAATTGAAAAAATCTGTGATGAAGTGGCCATTATCAACCATGGCAAAATTATCCGACAGGGAAAACTTAAGGAGATGCTGCAGCAGGAGGGAAGTAACTCAGCCATCATCGAACTGCACAAATGCGGTCCTACCCGGCTCGATCGGATCAGCAAGACCGTCACCGGTCTTCGGGTGCTGAATCCAGACACCCTACTACTCTCACCACAAAACAGTGGCGTCATGGCGAAACTCCTCACAATCCTGGAGCGGGAGGATATCAGTGTCAGACAGATTCGCTACCAGTCCTTGAGCCTGGAATCACTTTTCATCAATCTGACCGGTCAGGAGCAATCTGATGTTTAGGGCTATGCTCAAAAAAGAGTTCCTTCTTATCATGCGGGACAGGCATGCCCTCGCTGCCCTCTTTATCATGCCGTCGGTCTTTATTCTCATCATGTCCATGGCCCTGAAAGACACCTTCAGCAGCGACCGGGCCTTCATCAATTATGTTGTCATTGACCAAGATCGAACAGCCATCAGTATGGAACTTGCAACTCTGCTTAAAAAAAACAGGCTCCTCAAAGAGTACCAGCAGCATATTAGTTCCAAGAAACAACTGCAGCAAGCCTTAAATGATGATCTGACCTTTGCCGTGACCATTGCTGTCGGCTTCTCAAAAAGCCTTGGCAATGAAAACCCTGCCGTTCCCCTGACTCTTAACGTGGCCAGCGATGTACAGCAGAATGTACTGCGTCTCTTTGAGGGTGAGCTGACAGGAATACTCATGAAACTACGAATCAAAGCCCTGCTCCACAAACTCGAGCCAGCGCTTCCCGGTATCAGTGCCAAAACCGATGCCAGACTTCTGGATCAAAGCAGCCTGATACAGGTACGGTTTAACGACCTGCAAAATAGCCAGTTTCCCACTTCAACACAACAGAGTGTCCCATCCTGGATAGTCTTTGGCATGTTTTTCATCATCATCCCCATGTCCACAATTTTCATCAGTGAACGGCGACAGAACACCCTGATGCGCATGAATGGCATGAACATTTCCATTCCTGCACTTTTTACGGGTAAAATTGTTCCATATATGGTTATTAACCAAATCCAGGTCTTGCTCATGGTTGGGGTGGGTATCTTTATTGTCCCACTCCTTGGTGCGGCACCGCTTACACCTGGAAACTCTGTTACCGCACTTTTGTTGGTCTCCACCGGGCTCAGCCTTGCAGCCATAGGCACCTCAATGCTCATCGCTGTATCGGTAAACACTGTGGAACAGGCAACAACCATAGGGGGAATTCTCAACATCCTCTTTGGCGCCATTGGCGGGGTCATGGTTCCTAAATTTTTCATGCCACCAGCCATGCAGAGTTTCAGTATCGTGTCGCCTATGTCATGGGGCCTGGAAGGTTTTTTGGATATATTTCTGCGCGGCCTAGGACCACGTGCAGTTGTTACAGAATCATTCGCCCTTGCAGGGTTTGGACTACTTATGCTCCTTCTCGCATGGGGAATTTTTGCCAGAAGAACAGGAAAAGGATTATGAAAGGCTCACTGGATGATGCGCTGAAGCGACGTCTGAAACAAATGATTATCACAGAGTGTGATATTGACGACGTCAGCCCGGAATCCCTGGCTGACGATATGGTGATTTTCTCCGACGCCAGCCCTTTAGGACTGGACTCACTGGATGCTCTGCAAATTTCAATGGGTCTGCAACGGCAGTTTGGGACACGGCTTGTGGACAGCAAGGACTTTCGGCGCCACGTCACAACCATTGACGCATTAGCTGACTACATCCAGCCTGAATAGCGTACCTTCATCTGTTGAGGTGCAGTTTACTGTTACCCCTTTTTTTGCCCTTACTGACTGGTTTTGTCAAGGATTTTTTCGTGTGTACCTGGCGTCCGTGATGTGCGCCAAATCAAGACAACTTTATTGCAATGCCCCATTCGTACATACAGGTCGTAAGGAGGTGGCAAATAAGGTAGCAACCGTAGTAAAATCTCCAGTTAACACAAAAATCACAGCAACCAACGACAGGAAAGACACTCCTTCCGTCATGACAACTTCGTACTTGTTTCCTTAATAACACACTGGAATCCAGGTATCATATCCACAAGCAGGAATGTTTGAAAAAATCACTGGCCTCTCTTTGGGGCGTTCGCTCCCGGATTCAGCAGGTTCCTGTAACAATGGAAGGATACACGATCTCTTTGCCCTGTACAGAAAGACTATCATGAACACCTAGATTACCATAACTGAAGCCGCCACGACTTGTCATTCAACGTCTTTTTTGTCACTCTACATCAACGAAAGATCCTGACGTAACTGAACAACTCCTTCATCAGTCAAATATTCATTAAAGGGCATCATCCGATCAATAGCACCACCCGGCAATAATTCGACAATCCTGGTGGCAATAGTATCCACAAATTGATGATCATGAGAGGTAAACAGTATCACTTCCGGAAAGGCAATAAGGCCATTATTCAGGGCTGTAATTGATTCCAGATCAAGGTGATTGGTCGGCTCATCCAGAATCAGACAATTGGCATCAGCGAGCATCATCTTTGCCAGCAGGCAACGAACCTTCTCCCCGCCCGAAAGTACTCCGGTCTTTTTCAGTGCCTCTTCCCCAGAAAAGAGCATCTTCCCCAAAAATCCCCTGGCAAATGTTTCCCCCTCAGTGACAGGGGTGTAGTTTCCAAGCCATTCGACCAGGGTCACATCCTTATCAAAATATGAGCTGTTCTCTTTGGAAAAGTAGGAATGACTCATGGTAACACCCCAGCGAAATTTCCCTGTATCAGGTTCCATCTCTCCGGTAAGTATCTGGAAAAGCGCAGTCTTGGCTAGGCTGTTCCTTCCCACAAAAGCTATTTTATCACCCTTATTCACCGTGAGGTTCAGATCTGAGAACAGAGTAACGCCATCCAGACTTTTCCCAAGCCCCTCGATCTCCAGAATGATATCACCGCAGGGCCTGCCTGCCTTAAAATGGATAAACGGATATTTCCGCGATGAGGTGGGCATTTCTTCCAGGGTCAGCTTATCCAGCAGTTTCTTTCTTGATGTTGCCTGCCGGGCTTTTGAGGCATTGGAAGAGAATCGCTGGATAAAATCTTTGAGCTCTTTTGCCTTGGCAGTGGCTTTTTTATTCTCATTCTGTTTCTGCTGCAGCACCAGCTGACTGGCCTGATACCAGAAATCATAATTCCCGACATAAATAGAAATCTTGCCAAAATCGATATCTGCCATATGGGTGCAGACCTGATTGAGAAAATGTCTGTCATGGGAGACAATAATGACAGTGTTCTGAAATCTATCGAGGAAATTTTCCAGCCAGAGAATAGAGTCGATATCCAGATTATTCGTGGGCTCATCAAGCAGCAGGATATCCGGAGACCCAAAGAGAGCCTGAGCGAGAAGAACCCGCACCTTCTCTCCCCCCTCGAGCTCTTTCATTTTTTTCTCAATGAGTTGCTCATCAATCCCAAGACCACTGAGCAGAACTGCAGCTTCAGATTCAGCCTCATAACCGTCCAATTCGTCAACTTCAGCCTCAAGCTCACCACTGCGGACCCCGTCTGCTTCAGTAAATTCAGTTTTTGCATACAGAGCCTCACGCTCTGCAAGGAGTTCGTAGAGACGGCTATGTCCCATTATCACGGTATCCAAAACTCGTACCTCATCAAAGGCAAAATGATCCTGCCGAAGAACTGCAATACGCTCTCGGCTCCCCACAGAAATGGATCCACGATCAGGATCAAAGTCTCCGGCAAGAATTTTCAGAAAAGTGGTTTTGCCAGCTCCATTCGCCCCTATGAGGCCATAGCAGTTTCCAGGCGTAAATTTTATATTAACATCCTGAAAGATCACTCGTTTCCCATAGGAAAGAGCAACGTCAGTTGCAGTTATCATGGTAATGTATCCTCTGGCCATTGCGAAGTCGAAACGGCCTAGTATATGTTGTGT
>JALSMA010000061.1 GCA_026988015.1 Desulfobulbaceae bacterium
CTTGAGTATCACAGTATTTGAAAAAACTCCATTAGTTCAGGCTGTTACTGGATCAGCTTACAAAAAAGAGAAACCTCCTAGCGGTATCCAGCTGAAATTATTTGATTAAACGTTGGGACACTAGTGACTTTTGGTATATATGATCCATATAGTACCGATACCAGGTTGGAGTTGTTTGCTGGGGCTGATTATGCTAGTCAAAGTGAACCCTCGGTAACTACGGGTGCGAGCACCTCAGTATCAGTGCAAGGTAGTCAATTTTGGCTAACAAATGTTGGGGGCAGCGTTACGCAATTTACAACACATCATTTTGGGTACTATCTCGATGTTTCTGATGGTGCTGGTACTAGCACCACTTATTTTAGCAATACCCAATTGAATTCGGATTCTCTAGATCATATGCTGGCCTATCAGGGTGTTGGTGACCTGTTTTCAGTGTACAACGATGGAGCATATTCTAGTTGGACAGCCAATGAATATATTCTGGCATGGGAAGATGGAGTTGTAGAGCAGGATGGTGATCCTGCCCGGGACTTCACTGATTTCGTGGTAATGGTAGAATCTGTACAACCTGTTCCCGAACCAGCTACCATGTTACTGTTCGGAACAGGCCTTGCCGGATTAGCAGCCATGAGAAAAAAAAAGGAAAGGCCAGGGAACCGCATAGGCGGAATATTTAACACTGGCAGTGCTTGATTAGTCTACCGGGGAGCCCTTTGTGGCTTCCCGGCGGTTTGATTGCAGTACGCACTGCATGTATTCAGTTGCTGGATTTGTAAAATCCATCATCTCCTTCCTTGTTCGCTCTATGGGAAGTACCCTTGAGCCACAATTTCTTGCCCATAATAGGCCGAAAAGAAGATTTCGCGCCTCGGGTATAAAGTTTTTAGAAGTCTCCACTTATCTGCAATTCCATTCAGTTCTGGATCTTTTTGTGAGTCCATCTTATTGGTCCTGTAGAATTTTTTAACTCTTGGTCTTGTTTGCGATTAATGGGTTTTATTTTCGCTAACTGTCTCTGTCAGATATCAGCGGGTGAACTATGGCAGTCCGATCGATCGGTTATTTCTGTTGCCATGTCCCTGTCCTGAGAAATACCTGAATGCATTTGCGTTGGAGGACGATATGGTCTGGTGTATTTTGAACATATCTGATTGCCGGGTTTGTGACGGTTTTTATGAATTACGAATCTGTTATGAATTCAGGATTTTTACTCGGGCGAGGTGAAATTCGTAAGTTTACAGCGTACCCGACCATCAAGCTGGTAGGTTTTGGTGAGGGTATTGAAGATAAGGTTTTTTCCCCGGACCTCAATTTTTTCTCCAATTACCTGCGTTTTTCCAGGTGATTTTGCGATATGTGTTTTGTCATTATAGATGAGCAGGTCGGTATAAAGTTCAATTTGGTCTGTGGGGTTCATGACCACCACTTCATCGATCAGGGTGAGAAGGGCTGCTTCTTTGTCTAAAATACCTTTGCGGGCAGTGACGTAGGTTTGTTTACCAGAGGTATCGGTGATTATGGCATCAACGTTTTCCATCTTAAACTCATTTTCGCTGGAACCAGTGTAGGCACGGACAGCCACAATCTCAAGGGTTGTTTTGCCAAATTCACTCTGGGTGATGTGAACATTTGTCATGTTGAAATTATGAGAGTCGAGTTTCCGCTGGGCAAGGGATGGGTCGTACCCACCACGGGGTGTAAGAAACTTGGTGACCGGAATGCGCCACAGCGGGAAAGTAATAAAGAGGCAGAGAGGTATGATCCAGATTAGGTTTCGACGGGTCAGCATCTGTTCATGTAGTATTGGAAAATTTCTGTGTGTTTCCCCATGGCCTCAAGAATCAGGTCACAGAGCTCACGTACTGCGCCATGGCCGCCTGCCTGTGTGGTGGTATAGTGTACCATTTCTCTGACTTCAGGCACTGCATTGGCAGGGGCCGCAGAGAGGCCAACTCGCTTCAGGAGCGCTAAATCCAACCAGTCGTCACCCATGTAGGCTATCTGGAAGGGTTTTAATCCTGTGATCTTTACAATCTTCTTATAGGCAGCATGCTTATCTGCAGATCCCTGATAAAGATGGCTTATTTTCAGGTCCCGTGCCCTCCTTTCCAGCGCCTCGGAGCTTCTGGCGGTGATGATACCCACCTCGACACCAGCATCTTGAAGAATGCGCAGCCCAAATCCGTCCTGGGTGTTAAAGGATTTTGACTCCCTGCCCTCGTGGGAATAGATGAGATTGCCATCGGTAAGGACACCATCAACATCAAGGAGTAAAAGTTTAATGTCTTGAGCTTTGGAGAGAACTGCCATCCAGTTGTCACTGCGAGTATTTTGCATTGCTTTTTCCCTGACTAGTTTTCTGTAGCCCTCCCTTACTTCACAGTCAGATGGGTAGGATCCGGGTTTTGGAGAAGGACAGGAGCTCGAATCCATAGTGGTTTTTCCAAGGTTGTCAGGCAGTAACCGCTTCCTGAATACGAATGAGCTGAATCAGGAGCTGTTCTATGGCATCAAGGGGAATGGAGTTGGGTCCGTCACAGAGGGCAGTGTCTGGTGTGGGGTGTACTTCCATGAACAGTCCGTCGATACCGGCTGCTACTGCTGCTCGTGACAGAGGTGCTATAAATTCCCGCTGCCCGGCGGATGAGCCTCCGGCGCCGCCGGGAAGTTGCACAGAGTGGGTTGCATCAAAAATTACGGGACAACCGAAACTGCGCATCACTGGGAGCGCGCGTATATCTACGACTAGGTTATTGTAGCCGAAGCTTGCACCCCGTTCGACGAGCATGGTTTTGGTTCCACCGGCACCGCTGAGCTTATTGACACCGTGCGCCATATCCCACGGAGAGACAAACTGGCCTTTTTTGAGGTTGACCGGTTTTTTTGTCTCTGCAGCAGCAACTAGAAGATCGGTCTGTCTGCAGAGAAAGGCGGGAATCTGGATGATATCAAGTACCTCTGCCGCTGCTTTTACCTGGCTGACATCGTGTACGTCAGAAATTACAGGAACCTGGAGCTCTGCACGGATTCTTGAAAGGATATTCAAGCCTTCATCAAGTCCGGGGCCGCGATAGGAGTCTAAGGAGGTTCTGTTGGCTTTGTCAAATGAGGCCTTGAATACGTAGGAGATACCGAGTCGTGCGCATATTTCCTGCATATTTCCTGCAATCCTGCGGGCTAGGTCCTCAGATTCTAGGGCACAGGGACCGGCAATCAGGAGCAGGGGAGATCCGGGGCCAACACATATTTCCGTCCCGTCAGGTTTTGCAATGACAACAGGAGTAACAGGCATTACTCACCTTTGTGGGCAATGGCAGCCGCAATGAAGTTACTGAAAAGGGGGTGAGGGGCCATGGGTTTGGATTTGAATTCCGGATGGAACTGGCAGCCAAGAAACCAGGGGTGCTCAGCAATTTCAACGATTTCCACAAGGTTATTGTCAGGAGAAGTTCCTGATATTACCAGACCTTTTTCTTCAAGGCGGGCCCGGTAATCGTTGTTGAACTCAAAACGGTGGCGGTGTCGCTCGGAAATCTCATCTTCAAGGTAGGCTGCTTTGGCAACGGTATCATCACCTAAAACACATGGGTATGCTCCAAGTCGCAGTGTTCCTCCCATATCTGAGGTCTCATCGCGTATCTGCATCTTCTGGGTCCTGTAGTCAAACCATTCTTTGATCAGATAGATGACCGGGTCTTTTGTGGTGGGGTCAAGCTCTGTGGAATGCGCATTTTCAAGATCGAGGACGTTACGGGCATATTCCACAACGGCAAGCTGCATGCCGAGACAGATTCCAAAAAACGGGATCTTGTTTTCCCTGGCATAATTGATGGCCCGAATTTTTCCTTCCACACCCCGCTGCCCGAATCCTCCCGGTACCAAAATTCCATGGCATCCTTTCAGAAGGTCTGAGGGATCTTTGGCTGCATCTTCAAGATCTTCTGCGCTGATGTAGGTCAGTTCTACTTTTGTATCGTTGGCAAGACCGCCATGAACTAGGGATTCATGGAGGCTCTTGTATGATTCGGTGAGATCTACATATTTTCCGGTGATTGCAATGGTGACGGTACCCTTAGGGTTTTTGATCTTATGAACCAGGTCCTGCCAGGGCTTGATGTTGGGCTTTCCAGTCCAGATATTGAGAAGTTCGAGAATTTTGGTGTCAATACCCTCAGCATGGAGCCGCAGGGGGACCTCGTATATGGTATCTACATCGATGGCGGTGATAACAGCATCTGGTGTGACATCACAGAAAAGACCTATTTTGGCCTTGAGTTCATCGGCAATGGGAACCTCTGTACGGCAGACCAGAATGTCGGGCTGAATGCCGTCTGCTCGCAATTCCCTTACTGAATGCTGAGTGGGCTTGGTTTTTACCTCTCCCGCAGCTTTTATATAAGGGATCAGGGTGAGATGGATATAAAGCGTGTTCTCACGGCCAAGATCGCCACGTAACTGTCTGATAGCTTCAATAAAGGGCAGACCCTCAATGTCACCCACGGTTCCGCCTATTTCAATAATAGCAACATCCACACTGCCGTCAAGCTGAAGAACCGCAGCTTTGATTTCGTCTGTGATGTGCGGGATAACTTGCACGGTGCCACCAAGGTATTCACCACGCCTCTCTTTGGAAATAACCGAATAGTAGATCCGGCCTGTGGTGTAGTTGTTCTTCTGGGCCATCACCGCATTGGTATATCGCTCGTAGTGACCCATGTCCAAGTCTGTTTCTGCCCCGTCATCGGTAACAAAGACCTCTCCATGCTGGAAGGGGTTCATGGTTCCGGGATCCACATTGATGTATGGATCGAGTTTCTGGAAGGTGACGGTGAGTCCTCTGCTTTCAAGGAGAGCGCCGATTGCAGCGGCTGCCAGGCCTTTGCCAAGGGAGGAGAGTACACCACCTGTGACAAAGATAAATTTGGTTCGTTTGGATGCGTTTGAAGTTTTCATATTGGCACTATAGCTCTTCAGATTCTATTTTTAAACCAAAAAAGAGAAGGATTGTCTCTCTTTTTCCTTGTCTGACCGCACGACAATGTATACGTTTGTTGGTATGGGAACTATTATCAACAGCTGGAGGTATGGAATGGCGCGATCTTACAGGAAGGCAATGTTTTTTTCAGGCTGCCTGATTCTAATTTTATTGTATGGGAGTGTGGCTATGGCAACGGAACAGAGAGCAGTTTTTGGAGGTGGGTGTTTCTGGTGTATGGAACCTCCCTATGAGCAGCTTGAGGGAGTGCTGTCTGTTCAGGCTGGATATACGGGTGGAACTGAGGAGGATGCCATCTACGAACGGGTAATATCCGGAAGAACCGACCATTATGAAGCGGTCGAAGTGGTTTATGATCCTTCTCTTGTCAGTTATGGAGAGCTTGTGGAGGTGTTTTGGCATCAGATCGATCCCACGGATGCGGGGGGGCAGTTTACCGACCGGGGATCACAGTATAAGACGGTAATATTCTATCAAAATGAAGTGGAACGTGGCCTTGCAGAGGCATCAAAACAGCGTCTGCAGCAGTCAGGGGTTTTCGACAAACCGATAATGACAGAAATTATAGCATTGCAGCCATTTTATGCTGCTGAAGAGTATCATCAGGACTATTTCAGAAAGAACTACTCCCACTACTCATCATATAAAAAAGGATCGGGACGCCAGAATTTTATTGAAACGGTCTGGTCAGAAAAACTGGCGCAGCAATCAGCCCCCTATGGGAAACCTGCGGACGATGAACTCCGCAAAAAGCTCACTAGGCTGCAGTATAAGGTCACTCAGAAAGAGGGGACTGAACCTGCCTTTAATAATGAATATTGGGATAATAAGGCTCCAGGAATTTATGTTGATATAGTTTCAGGGGAACCGCTGTTCAGCTCCCTTGACAAGTTTCAGTCAGGTACCGGCTGGCCGAGTTTCGACAGACCGCTGGAACCGGCCAATATTGTAGAAAAACAGGACAGAGGACTATTTGGAGTACGCACTGAAGTACGCAGCAGATTCGGTGACTCACATCTCGGGCATGTTTTTGATGATGGTCCATCAACCACAGGATTGCGTTATTGTATTAATTCTGCTGCTCTGAAATTTATCCCGAAAGAAAAACTAAAAAGTGAAGGCTACGAAGATTTTTTAATTTTTTTTAAAGGTTCCTGAAAATTGCTGAAAGAGGCGTAGGAACTCAATGGTGGATGAGGTGTTTTGCAGCTCCCTTAAGTAGACAGGAGGGGGTGCGACAAAATACCACATTGTTCACAGCGATTTTTGTGCTAACTGTATATATTGATAGTAAATAAATATAATGGGGAAGGTGGCTGTGGCGGTATGACACCATCTATTCCCGGTGTCGTCAGTTGATGTAACCAATTAATGCAGAGCAAAAGAGGGGCACAGAAATGGGGATACTGCCAGTCAGGAAAAGAGCGGAGAGGAGCTGTTGTGGCAGTGTCTCTCGAGGCTTATGGTTGTCTTTAGGGCTTGTTGTTGTGTTGTATGGATCTGCGTCTGCTACCATGAGCGGTATCTGTGCAGATTGTCATACCATGCATAACAGTCAGGACAATGCTCCGATGAATTTTGACGGCTCTACCACGGCCAATGAGTATCTTACCCGAGGGACATGTTATGGCTGCCATGCTCAGGGAGGCGGAACCGTGACAGTTGTTCAGGGAACGTCAATTATCCCACAGGTGATGCACAGTGACACTAAACATCTTGCCGCTGGAAATTTTGGGTATATCACCGGCATGGCAGGCAGTGGAGCAGCTGATAACAAGGGGCATAATATTGCGGATCTCACTGGTTCTGACAGTGTGCTGTATGGCCCTCCCGGTGGTATCAGGCAGTCTTTTCACTATGATGGGGGCACCGTAAATACTGATAACCTTACCTGCGCCGGAACCAACGGATGTCATGGTTACAGATATGCCGCCTCTTCTTATCCGGAAGGAATATCAGGGGCACATCATAAAAATGTAGGTGGTCAACTTACTGTGGCTGATGAAGTTGGCAACAGCTATCGTTTTATAATGGGTGTGCAGGGTTATGAAAGTGATGACTGGCAGGAAAATGCTACCAGTGGAAACCATAACGAGTACCTGGCACTTGATGCTCCGGTGCAGCTTGGTTGTTCAGGCGGCGCAGTCCTCAGTTGTCATGTCAGCGGAGCAGGAGTTCAGGCTCCAGACGGAACCATGAGTCAGTTCTGCGCCACCTGTCATGGTAATTTTCATACCCTGACAGTTGGTGATGGTACAGATAATGCTCCCGGGAATTCATCGGGTGTCGGGGCTGTGGCAAACTCTCCATTTATACGGCATCCCACAGATTTGTCGCTGCCAGCGATTGGAGAGTATGCAGCTTATACCTCTTATGACCTGCAATCTCCTGTGGCCAGGCTTGCCGTCCCTGCAACTTCAAACAGTTCAGTCGTTCCGGGGAGTGATGCTGTTATGTGTCTTTCCTGCCATGTGTCCCATGCAAGTAATTACCCTTCCATGTTGCGCTGGGATTATGATCTTATGATTGCAGGCAATGGAGGCGGCGCGTCCGGCAGTGGTTGCTTTTCCTGCCATACTACCAAAGATTAGAAGAGATTCTATTTCTATCTTTTTGAACCGGGCAGGATCAGGCTGAAGCTTGCCCCCTGGCCCGGTTCACTTTTCAATTCCACCGTACCGCCATGGCTGTCAGCGATATGCTTGACAATGGCCAGTCCTAGGCCGGTGCCGCCTTGTTTTCTGCTTCTTGCCTTATCGCAGCGATAAAATCGTTCAAAGATACGTTCCTGATGCTTTTTCTCAATGCCTGGTCCCTGGTCCTGAACACTGATACAGATATCTGTTGGCGAATCGTTATGGTTTCTGGCGCTGAGAGTAATAGTTGAATTTTCTGGGCTGTAGGATACAGCATTTGTGAGCAGGTTGATAATGGCCTGTTCGAGCATTGCACAGTTGACCAATGCTTGGAGAGTATCGGGAACACATTCCATATTGATAGTGATATTCTTCTGCTTGGCCCCAACCAGACAAGTCTGTATGGCCGATTCAAGAATTGCTTCAATGGCTTCAGGCTGCAGATCCATCTGTTGTTTTTCAGAAGAGTCTTCTATTCGGGCAAGAGTCAGGAGGTCATCCACAATGGCATCAAGCTGCATTCCCTGACGTTGAATGATCTGAAGAAACTGGGTGGCAGCATCGCGGTCATCTATGGCTCCATCGAGCAGGGTTTCAACATAGCCGCGAATGGCAGTGATGGGTGTTTTGAGCTCATGGGAGACATTGGCAACAAACTCCTGACGAATATTTTCCAGTAGAGTGATTCGGGTAAGATTGTGAAGCACCACCAGGCTTCCGAGCCTGCTGTTTTCATCATCGTAAAGTGGGTGGGCATGGACTCGCAGGCTCATTTCCCGGGCATTTTCCATGAGGATGAGATCTTTAGTCATGGTCTCTCTTGAGGCCAGTGAGTTGTCTAGGAACTGCTGCAGTCCTCTATTTCGAATGACCCCCTCGAAAAGCATACCTTGAACACTGCTGTGGTCGATGCAGAGGATTTCAGCTGCTGCTTGATTAACGCGGATAATAGTATGGTCAGGGGCAATGGCAAGAACTCCATCGGTCATACTGCTGAAGACAGCTTCAAGCTCATTGCGTTGCTGGCTGATTATCTTGATCCGGCCATTGAGCTGTTCGGCCATATTGTTTAGAGAGTGAGAGAGCTCTGTCATCTCACGGGGAACAGCCGTATCCTGAATGATGATGGGTTGCTCAGTGTTTCCATTGGCAAGTCTTTCAGCACCTTGCCGCATTTTTTCCAGAGGGCGACTGATGCGGCGGGCCAGATAGTAAGACAGACCTGCAGCCAGGAAGGCAATGAAAACGATTCCGTAGAACAGTTTTGTACGAATGACCGAAAGCACAGCGTCAAGGGTGGCACCTGAAACTGAAAGGCGGAGAACGCTATCATGGGGAGAATCGGGTTTGAGAGGGATCGCCACATAGAGCATATTCTGACTCAGGGTTTTACTGAATCGCAGGGATGCACCTACCTTTCCTGTGAAAGCTGTCTGGATTTCAGGGCGTGCCCCATGGTTGTCCATTTGCTCCGGGTTTTCATTGGAGTCGGCAAGTACCCTGCCATCTCGGGCGACCACTGTGATCCGTGTGGCTGCAGCCCTTCCAGTCTGGCGGCAGAAATCCTGAAGAAAACTCTGCTTGCCCTGCAACAGCATATTGATATGGGGCCTCAGTAGCAGGGCACGGTCTTTGATATCTTCCTCCATCTCATGGTAGTGGAAGGATTGGATCATCCGGGTACCGTACCAGCTGGTGGCAGAGATGGAGAGAACAATGATAAAGAGGGCTGCTGGGAAAATCTGCCAGAAAAATCGTCTGTTTTTCATAAATGACAATCTCGTAAAAAGGTCAATTGATAAATGGCTAAGTAAAAAACTTCAGATGCGAGGCGCATAATTTTTTTCAGCGTATTAAGGTACATCATGATTGAACAATAAATGCAGCAACGAAGCAGGTGAAGAGTTTTTACGACGCCATCCTAAAGAGATGTGTAGAGAGGTACTGTAAGACTCTCAGGTAGTGGTTTTCAGTGTAAGCCTATTCTTTTAAACGATAACCGATTCCACGAACCGTTTCAATGTAACTTCCCATGGTACCAAGTTTCTTTCGTAGTCCGAATATCTGAACATCAATAGCTCGTGAGGTGATAAGGTAGTCGTAGCCACGGATCTTGTCGATTATCTGCTGCCGGCTGTAGACCCATCCGGGGCGTCCGGCCAGTTGTTCAAGGATGGTGAATTCTGTGGCGGTGAGGTGGATCTGTTTTCCGTCGACCAGCACCTCATGCCGTCCCGGATGGATGACCATGGAGTGGATATGGATGCTCTCATTATCGGGTCGCTGTTTTTTAGTGATCTTTTCCTGTTTTCTGCGAAGAATAGCCTGAACTCTTGCAATGAGCACCCGGGGCGAGAATGGTTTGGTCACATAATCATCTGCGCCACAGCTAAGACCGGTGACAATATCGTCTTCCTCGCTTTTAGCTGTGAGCATAATAATGGGCGGTTGAATAAAATCGGTTTTAGCCCGAATGATACTGCAGACCTCCATCCCATCTTTTCCAGGCAGCATCAGATCGAGAAGGATCAGATCAATTTTTTCCCGGTCAAGGATTTGCAGAGCATCCTCTCCGGAGTCAGCGCAGGTCACATTAAATCCTGACTTGATTAGGTTATAGCTGACGAGCTGCTGGATGTCTGCATCGTCTTCAACGACGAGGATACTTGCTTTTCCCACTGACGGTCTCCTGAAACAGTGCTTTAAATGTTGAGTATAATTCCTAGTTGAACCTCCAATCCTACCTGTCAATTTTCAGGTTGCAACAAAAAATCGTCCCCTAATGAAACCCTAACAAAATCGTAACACTATTCTAAAGCAGCCAAAAGAGATTGCCGCAGATTTCAGGGTGCTGCGGGCTTCGAATGGAGGCATCAGTGACTGGAGTTTTTGAAAGAGTAGAGCCAATCGTAACAGTCATTTTCAAAGTCGGCAAAAGATTCGTCCTGCTTTAACAGGGTCTCGTTGAAGATTGCAACTGCCGTGTTGTGTCGTGCCCGCAGAGAATGCAACAGAAATGATTTCACTGGGCGCTTGTTATGGTACAGACAGGACGTAAGGGCCCAGGATCTGGCGTAGACCTCACCTGAGCGAATCCTTTTATGTGGGTTTTTGACTAATCCTGTGAAGTTGAGAGTCTGGTCTCTATCCTGGAGGTAGTGCACAAGCTGGAGCCGTTCAATATTGCCGGGAGGTGTCTTGAGCCCCCCAGGCAGCGTTTCCATCAGGCATGCTATGCCTTCATCCGCCCAGAAGGGGAGTTTCCTGGAGTCAGAGTACGCGTTGTGTAATGCGGCATGGGTGGCTTCATGGCGAAGCACTGTTGCAAACCGGGGATCGTCGAGTTGGCCAATGAGGAATAGAATGTTTTCGGGCGAGTCGTAATGTCCAGTACTGCGATGCCGAGTTTGACTTCTCCTTAGAAAATATCTTCCAATGCTGTCTTTGTCTGAAAAAATGAGTATGGGGACAGGAGAAGTGGGAAGTGGAAACTCAAGCCAGTGCTGAAGATTTTTCCAGACATTAGTGCCTTGCCCGAGAATTTCCAGACAGCGATCTCCCTGTTCCAGATGAAGGATCGTGAAATAGTTATTACCGCAGAGTGGCTTATTGTTCTGGTATTTCGACAGATATGGCTCTGGATTTGGGAAGAGTGGTAGCGTGCAGCTGTTGATCAGGAGCAGCGGCAGGAGCAGGATAAAAATAGTTTTCATGGTATTTGGAGAAAATGGCTTCGATTAAATTGTCCTTTTCATCGTCAGTCGCCTTTTCCAGTATACCTCTTCTTTCCAGTCGCTGCCAGGTGCTGGTGACATCATTGTTGAAAAGGGTTAATGAAATTCGAACCCGTGCAAGTTTCTCTACCTCCTCACTGAGCCCGCCCAGTGCAAGTAACAGGTTGGGTTCTTTACTTTCCTTGAGCCTGAATCCAAGTTCATACTGCTCTAACAGGTAATGGACTATTTTCCTGGAGAGTTGGGTTCTTTTGGTATTTATCTGGTCATTTTCCCATTCCAGGACCAGAGAGAAATCTTTGGATTTATAGAGGGAGTCAAGATCAAGCAGGTTGCTCATCCGGTTTCCCATGATTTCTTCGACATGTCTGGTGAAGGGGTTGGGGTGCCACTGCCTCGGGCCAAAGGGAGTGGACAGGCCGACTCGCTGCCAGCTTTCATTGATGATACCGGCACAGAACAGCTGATCGGTTTTCCCAGGTTCATAGCTCATGCTGTAGTCAAATTGAGCATTCTGGATCTGTGTATTGGTTAACATTTCCTGTAAGACACGTGCAGCTGCAATTTGGCTGTCCTGTGATGTTATGGCACGAAAAACTGCGGCCCGATGAAACTTTTTAAAACGATCTTCGAGAAGCTCAGAGTCAGCTTTTCCACTGAACACCCCTCCGATCATTAATTGATTGTCTGTATTACGAAAGATCATTTCTGAATGGCTGAACGGGGTCTTAACTACCCGTGTGTCGGACCTTGCGGCCAGAGCAATCAGCCATGATTCGACTCCACCGTCTGCAGTTATGACAATATCGCCTTCTCGAAACAGCTCGGCATCTGGCAAGGTGGGGTCTGGTTGCAAGGGCATGGTACAGTTGGTGAGAAACAATAACAGCAGAGGGAGAACAGGGTTTTTTTTCATGGATCGGCCGTGGAAGAAGAGGCTGGAGTGCCAGATGGCGGTTGACACCATCCGGCACTGTGGTTGAACGAGGTGGCGCTTACCAGGAGTGACCGAAAGTGAGAGTGAATCCACGATTTTTAAGGCCATCAAGGCTGTCTACATACATCAGACCCAGGTTGTAGTTTTCCCATCCGTAATAATCGAGAGCAAAGGAAATACCGGTGCTACTGTCTTCCATATAATTGGGCATATCCAAGGCCACAGTATAATCAAGACCAGTTGTAAAAAAAAGAGATTCTGTCAGGGGCAGGATATATTGAAATTCCATGGTGTTCATGTTGATATATTTTTCACCTGTGATTTCTTCGTCTCCGTTAAGATTCCGGTCATGGGTGAAGAGATTCGACAACGTGAATCCTCCTACGGGAGTTGTCAACCCTGCATAGATACTAAGCCCTGGAACCAATCTGGTCTGTGTTCTGTTCTCATAGTCGTTGGTGGAAATTTCGAGAAGACCAGCAAGGGCGAAATCGATACCGTTTTCCTCCTGATTTAAAAATTGGTAGCCGGGAATCAAGAGCAGGCCAAAAGACTCAGTGTCTTGGGAATCATAAATACCAGTACCTTCAAGGCTGGTATAGTACACTTGATTATCGATATAAAAATTACCCTTGTCGGCACTAAAATTAACGGCCAGTGATTTAACATCGGATTCTCGGCCAAGGGTAGGAGTTAGTTCCATTTCACTCTCCTTGACACTGCCCTGAATGGATGTGTTAAAGTTCCACTCGGGTAGATCTGATGGTTCATAGAGTATGCCGGCTGATGACAATTGGGATGCTGGTGAGGAGGTGTTCCATTTTTCAAACGCTCTTCTCGTCTTGGCGGCCTCTTTTCTCTTACGTTGTCTTTCCTGTGTTAATTCAAAGGCTAACGTGCGATCAGCAGCACGTTGTTCTTCTAGCTGATCTATACGCATTTGCTCGGGATCATCCAAAGACGTATGTGCTGATGTGTTAGTGCTGCAGGTTCCCTCATTAGTAACAACATAACAGGTATTTCCAGTGCCGGTTTCCTTATACCATTGCTGCTGTTCCTGGGTAGTTGAGCCGGTAGAGCATGTTAGGTTAATCGTCTTGGTGTAAGTCTGATACCATCCGCCTAAGTCACCACATTCACCAATGTAGGTTGCTGTGTGATGCGTATGCGTAGTTGCAAAAACATCGTTTGCTGCAACAAATGACGTAATACAGAAAGTTGCCAGAAAGGTACAACCTGCCCCGGTTTTAATGAGTTTTCTCCCCATGGTCAGTTTCTCCATTTTCTTCTCTCCTTGAAAAGGTGTTTTTATGGGAATTAAGGTAATAAAAATCCCCGCTTGATGATTTAGATAGCAAAATATGTGCCGCATTAAGATGAAAGAGATCTGCTTGGAATATCAAGGTGTTCGGGGATTTTTTTCAGGGGAAGTTATTGTAACAGTGGCAAGCGGTTGATATAAACCGGTTGCCACTGGTTTATATCAACCGCTTGCCGCTGTTACTTTGGCATTTATCTATCTTTTTGATAGTGCTGTTTGCGGGAGAGTAGTATAAAATAATTTTTGTTGAAAAGTTGGTGGCTTGCGGTTAGATGTTGGGCTTTACGTATTGGGCAGAGTCGGAATCCATGTTATGGGTACCGTCTCCTGTCATTTATTATTCCGTATTGGATAACTTTTGAGAGGTGAAAACATGGGAAATACAATCACGACAGATGAAATAGCACAGGCACAGCAGATCTGGGGGGAAGGGATCGTTGTAATTGGTAAAGCCTTTAGTGATAAGGGTGATTTTGTGCAGGCTGCGGAGCAGCATATCGATACCCTGTATAATTTCAAGGAAGGAGATGTTCTCTTCAAGCCCACCAAGGCAGCAGATGTCCAGTTTCGCCTAGACCGGGAAGGAGCATTGTCCTATTTTGTTGGAGGCAATGACAGTTATAAGGAAGATCACGGTTTTGCTATTACGCCCTGGACCAATGTTCGCTTTGAAAACGTCGGCACATCCATCCATGGAGACTATGCCGTCGCTATGGGGAACTATTATTTTACTCAGGTTGATGGTACAGAGGTGAAAGTTGAGTACACGTTTGGATACATTAAAGGCGCAGATGGCAAGTTAAGGATTAACCTGCATCACTCATCACTTCCCTATGCGAAATAGTGCTTGTCAAGAAATGACTTTTTCCTTCTGACTCTTTGTTGCTATGAAGATTTTATCCCTCGAAATATCAAGTATGTGCCTGTGGTCAAATTTCTTCTGTGTCTCAGTTGACAAGGAAAAACCTTATTGCCGGACGGACACTGAGTAAGCAGATTTCTTTGTTGACTTGATCATCCGGAAAACTGCTGGAACACATGGCACTCTGATCTGCATATCCAGAGTGTCATGAAAATATCACTCCCCAGGATCAGCGAGACTGCAACTCATGGTTATTTGTGGCTGCCACCAGTGATCAGGATTTTTTCTCTTTTGTGCCGGTAATCATTGCTTTGATAAGGTTCTCCCGATGGCATACACTTGAAAGTATAGCTCCAGTGACATGAAGAAAAATGAGGAATAAAAGTGTAAAAGCCGCTCCTTCGTGTATGTCTTCCCAGAATTCATCTTCATATTTTGCTTCATCATGCTCATCACTGTCTGCGTAGGCATTTGTGACAAAAGTGAACTCCTGTACAGACAGCTCCTGCCCCTCATATTTATAGGCGATGTGACCAGACACAGATACCAAAAATGTCATAATCAGTAAAAAAAGAGCCATCCATCCTGCAGCGGGGTTGTGGCCGACATAATATCTCGGAACCCCCTGGGTAAGATCTTTTATATATTGAAAGGCCTGGGCAGGAGGATAAAGGAAATTTGTGAAACGGGCATGTTTACTCCCTGTAAAACCCCATACCAATCGCGAAAGGATTACACCAAAGATCGCATATCCAGCGTAAAGGTGAATCTTGTATTCCTCATCACCTGAGAGAAATGCTATCAGCACCAGTATCACAACAGCCCAGTGGCCAATGCGTACAGGTAAATCCCAAACTTGAATGTGTTTTTTATGTGTCATCTGATTGTTCCCCGTCTCTCCATTGTTTATTTTGGATAACAGTAAGCGCCATTTTCTTTCTGGCAGGGCGATCGTCTTTTCATAACACTGTAGCCGATGAGCATTTTTGACTCAACAGAGTTTTGTCCGGTGATATCTCAGGTGTAAGCGGAAAATATTGTCAATGGCCACCTTCTACTAAATGTCCCAGGCACTACCGATAAATGGATTGGCAGCTGGGATTTCGTATCGACGTCACACTTTCCTAACGCAATCCTAATGTTACTCTAATCAAACCCTAAAACAGATAGGTTCTAAATGGGCTGAACATTTACTTACAATCATTCAGGAGAATATATTTTGGCCCATCAGCTGACGTTCCACAGGGAAATAGAAAAGGTAAAAAAGAAGTTTCTGGTACTTGGTTCTCTGGTGGAGGATCGGCTTCAGAAGGCTAGTCTTGCCATGCAGAACCGGGACCCGGATCTGCTTCAGGAGATCATCGGCTCTGACTGGGAAATAGATGAGATGGAGATCGAGGTGGAGGAAGAGTGTCTTAAAATTCTTGCGCTCCATCAGCCTGTGGCCAGCGATCTTCGCCTCTTGGTGGCCATGATCAAGATCAACAATGAACTGGAGCGGATAGCTGACAATGCCGTTAATATTGCCAAGCGTCTTCAGACCATCAACAAAGATTCTACTCTGGCTTTTTCCATTGACTATCAACCCATGTTCGGCACGGTTCTGAAGATGTTCAAACTCAGTCTTGACGCTCTGGTCACTGAAAATGCAGAGCTGGCACGGCAGATCTTTTTTGAAGATGAGGTGGTGAATCAACTTCGGAACGAGGCATACAGGAGTGTGACCCATGAGTTAAACAAAGAGCCTGGTCATGCAAAATGTCTGGTAAACCTCTATCTGTTGGCGCGCCATCTAGAACGGATGGGAGATCGGATAAAGAATATAGCAGAAGAGGTTATTTATCTGGTTGAGGGAAAGATCGTACGTGGGGAGATGCATTAAGATGTCTCCATCACTTTTTCTCATTGTCCTGCTGGGGATGGCCTCATATGTATATATGCAGGGAAAGCGAAGGGCCTTCCGCCTTGCAAGTTCCGAGTCGGATTCCACAAAACTTCATTCCCGTCCCGGTTATTACGGTATGTTAACCGCCCTCTGGTGTTTTCTTCCAGCGCTTCTTGTGTTTTCGTTCTGGATGATGTTTTCAGGTTCTGTCCTGACGACGCTTGCGTTGAGGACACTGCCGGATACCATGCAGAACATTCCGCCAAATCAGCTTAATCTGCTGATTAATGATCTCCACAATTTGATAGCAGGCCACGTTGCAGCAAAGGATATTGACCCTGTCCTGCAACTGGCTGCAGAACAGTATCTGGGCATGGAACGAATCAGTAGGATTTCCCTTGCTGTCGTGATGTTTGCAGTTGCCCTGTTTTTCTCAAGCCTGATATACAGACGAATTACTCCACGGTTGCGTGCCAGGAACCATGTGGAACGGATTGTTCAGACTGGTCTGATGATTTGTTCTGGCCTTGCAGTTTTGATCACCATAGGAATTGTTGTGTCAGTGATGTTTGAGTCTATTCGATTTTTTCAGCAGGTACCTGTCACCGACTTTCTTTTTGGTCTCAAGTGGAGTCCGCAGATGGCGATGCGTGAAGATCAGGCCGGAAGTTCGGGAAGTTTCGGGGCGATTCCCATTATGGCTGGAACCTTTATGATTTCCGGCATTGCCCTTTCAGTGGCTGTACCCATTGGACTCATGTCGGCCATTTACCTTTCCGAGTATGCTCCACCGAGGGTTCGTGCCTGGGCCAAGCCTGTGATGGAGATTCTGGCAGGTGTTCCCACCGTTGTGTATGGTTTTTTTGCAGCTCTGGTGGTGGCACCGTTTATTCGTAACAGTGGGGAGTTGCTGGGGCTCGATGTCTCATCTGAAAGTGCACTGGCTGCCGGGCTGGTGATGGGTGTAATGATAATTCCATTTATTTCTTCACTTTCTGATGATGTTATTACCGCAGTTCCACAAGCCATGCGGGATGGCTCCTATGGACTTGGTGCCACCAAGAGTGAAACAATCAAAAATGTCATTATTCCTGCTGCTCTTCCTGGAATTGTAGGCGGGGTGCTTCTTGCAGCCTCACGGGCAATTGGGGAAACCATGATTGTGGTGATGGCGGCTGGACTTTCTGCAAATTTAACAGCGAACCCTCTCCAGGCTGTGACCACGGTCACGGTACAGATTGTGACTCTGCTGGTTGGTGATCAGGAGTTTGACAGTCCCAAAACTCTGGTGGCTTTTGCTCTGGGGCTACTGCTCTTTCTGGTTACTCTGGTTCTGAACGTTATTGCACTCTATGTTGTGCGGAAATACCGTGAAGAATATGAATAGTGCAGATCATGGATGCAGCTGGTTTGGATGGTTTTGTTGTGAATGGGATTTGAAGGAGTAGATGATGCAGTCTCGAAAAAAAGAAACAAGTATGGATAAAATGAATATCGGTCTGGCAAAACGATATCGGAAGGAACGACGTTTTCGTCTGTTCGGGCTGGCTGCAGTCTTTGCCAGCATAACTTTTCTCGGTATACTGTTTGTCTCCATTGCAGCCAATGGCTGGACAGCCTTTCAGCAGACTGAGATTCTGCTCGATGTTCATTTTGATACCGCCGAATTTGACGTGGACAATCTCTACTCAGTCAATTATGGAGCTTTGGTAAAAAACAGTATGCGTTCACTTTTCCCGGAGGTTAAGGGGCGCAGTGATAAGCGAGATCTCTATAGACTTATGAGTTCCGGTGCTGTCTATATCCTACAGGACATGGTGATGAAGGATAGCGGTATTATCGGATCTACGCAGCAGATATGGCTTCCGGCAGATGATGAAGTTGATATGTTGATGAAGGGCCACATCTCGCGGGACGTGACTGAAGGTGATCGCCGTTTAAACGATAAACAGATCAGCTGGGTAGATACTCTTGTGGCAGAGAAACGCCTTGAGAAAAAGTTTAATACAACGTTTTTCACAGCAGGAGATTCGCGGGAGCCGGAACTGGCTGGAATTCGTGGGGCTGCAGTGGGATCGCTGTTTACCCTGGCGGTGACTCTGCTTTTGTCATTTCCAATCGGAGTTGCCACTGCTGTGTATCTTGAAGAGTTTGCTCCGCGTAATAAGTGGACTGATCTGGTTGAAGTAAATATTAATAATCTTGCCGCCGTACCTTCCATAGTCTTTGGGCTTTTGGGTCTTGCTGTATTTCTGAATATTTTTGGTATGCCGCGTTCCGCACCGTTGGTTGGTGGTCTGGTTCTCACTCTGATGACTCTTCCAACCATTATTATTGCCTCACGGGCGGCATTGAAATCTGTGCCACCGTCTATTCGTGAGGCCGCACTGGGAGTTGGCGCATCCAAGATGCAGGCCATAACGCACCATATTCTCCCCCTCGCCCTGCCAGGAATGTTGACAGGTACGATTATCGGAATGGCCCAGGCACTCGGTGAAACGGCACCGTTACTTATGATCGGGATGGTGGCATTTATTGTGGATGTTCCGGGGTCTGTGACTGATCCATCTACGGTCTTACCGGTACAGATTTATCTTTGGGCAGATTCCCCTGAACGGGCCTTTGTTGAGAGAACTTCTGCCGCCATTATGGTTCTGCTTGCCTTTCTTATTTCCATGAATGCAATAGCTGTTTTCCTACGTAGGAAATTTGAGCGCCGCTGGTAGCTGGATGCACTTTCCCTGTAACGAAGCTCTAATGGAAGCCTAATCAAATCGTAACAATTTCAAAGTAAATAGAGGGACGTTGATGTATCAAAAGTCTGTTTGTTTACTAATTATAATCTTTAAGGAGAAAAAAATGTTGAAGAAAGGTTTAGTTTTTGTTGCAGCGGCATCCATTGCTGTATCTGCTGTGTCCAGTGCTTACGCAGCATCTGGTCGTGATTATATCTCTGTTGTGGGTTCCTCCACAGTGTACCCTTTCGCTACCACTGTAGCAGAACAGTTTGGGAAAACTACAAAGTTTAAGACCCCGAAAATTGAGTCAACGGGTTCCGGTGGCGGAATGAAACTCTTTTGTACCGGTTCCGGGATTGACACTCCAGATATCACCAATGCTTCAAGACGAATTAAATATTCTGAGTATGAAAAATGTCAGAATAATGGCGTGAAGAAAATAACAGAGGTGAAGATCGGCTATGATGGAATTGTTATGGCCAACTCAAAAGAAGAAGCTCAAGTGACATTTACTAAAAAAGATATCTTTCTGGCCCTGGCCAAAGATGTGCCTGATCCAAAAGGTAGTGAAAAACTGGTTGCTAACCCTTATAAAACCTGGAAAGAGGTGAATCCTTCTCTTCCTGATACTAAAATTGAAGTGCTGGGACCTCCTCCCACTTCCGGTACACGTGATGCTTTTGTTGAGCTTGCCATGGAAGGCGGTTGTAAACAGATCGGCTGGATCAAGGCTTTAAAGAAAAAAGACAAAAAATATTTCAAATCCGTCTGCCACACTGTTCGTGAAGATGGTGCGTATATTGAAGCAGGTGAAAATGATAATCTGATTGTCCAAAAGCTCACCGCAAACCCCAAAGCTTTTGGAATCTTCGGTTTCAGTTTTCTTGACCAGAATGGAGACAAGATCCAGGGTTCAATTGTCGGTGGTGTTAGTCCCACCTTTGAGAATATTGCTGCAGGAAAATATCCTGTTTCCCGTCCTCTGTATTTTTACGTAAAGAACTCCCATGTCGGTGTCGTTCCCGGAATGGCAGAGTTTTTAAACGAATTCACAAGTGAAAAAGCCTGGGGAGAAGATGGATATCTTTCAGACAAAGGACTTATCCCCATGCCTGAAGCTGAGCGCAAACAGTTTGCAGCAGATGTTAAAGGATTAAAAGCATTAGTTCTCACAAAATAATAAATATTTTGGGATTTAACCGGGCCGGAACAGAAGGCGTTCCGGCCGACTGAGGTTTTAGTTATGGAAACAATGGGCGCAGTGGCTGATATTGGTGATTTGGTATTTCCGGGAGTGGAAACAATGGTTCGTGAGGAGAGTCGGCAGGAAGAAAAGGTGGAGCGGGAAGATCGCAGTACCGTGGGCCGTCCGTTTGTGGATGATGCTCGAATGACCTGTCGTGACGTCAATGTATATTACGGTGAGAAACACGCCATCAGAAACGTTTCAATAGATGTGGGACGTAATGAAGTGTTGGCCATGATAGGCCCTTCCGGTTGCGGGAAATCTACATTCCTTCGCTGTTTAAATAGAATGAACGATACCGTGGACAGCTGTCGGGTCTTTGGCGATATCCAGCTCGACAGCTTGAATATCTATGACAAATCTGTGGATGTGGTTCCCCTCCGTGCCCAGGTGGGGATGGTTTTTCAGAAACCTAATCCGTTCCCAAAATCCATTTATGACAATGTGGCCTATGGCCCCAAAATTCATGGCCTGGCGTCATCCCGGACGGATCTTGATGGTATGGTGGAGAGTTCTCTTAAAAAGGCAGGACTCTGGAAAGAGGTGAGTGATCGTCTGGATCAGCCGGGAACTGGACTCTCCGGTGGCCAGCAACAGCGTCTCTGTATTGCCCGTGCCATTGCTGTTCGTCCCGAAGTTATTCTCATGGATGAGCCATGTTCAGCACTTGATCCCATTGCTACGGCAACTGTGGAGGGTCTCATTGCGGAACTTCAGGAACAATTTACCATTGTGATAGTCACCCATAATATGCAGCAGGCCGCGAGGGTATCACAACGCACTGCCTATTTTCATCTTGGTGACCTGATTGAGGTGGGAAGTACTGATCGGGTATTTACCAATCCACGTCACAGACTCACTGAAGATTATATAACTGGACGTTTTGGTTGATGGTATTCTTTTGCTAATTGTAGCAGTTGGGTTAATTGCACCACTCATGTTTGTGTTTTGTTTTTGTTGTTTGCTGTTATAAACAGGATCACTCTCTGAAGAGGGTGATCCTGTTTTCTTTTGTGATGGTGTTTGACCATCAAGCGTTTTGGCACCTAGTCACGGATTCAGAGAGAACTCTCGGTGTTGCCCAGTAATGCAGCGCCTACCCCGTTTCCAACCTCGTAATTTTTGGGAAAACGTACGCTGGTTCCCAGTCGTTTGGCTACTCGCGGGAGAAAGTATGGTGCTGCCGCTCCAATCCCGATAAACGGAATTTTCATACTGAATGTGACCCCCAGTACAGGATGATCGTTCCTGGTTGAGATGAAACTGGTAAGGGATTTCCCCCAGTAGTGTTGAATAATATAATCGATGAGCAGGTTTTCAATACGCTCTTCCGTCATTGAAATAACGGTCTTACAGAAATGGATACTGTCCATATTCAGCAGTTTCCCAAGCACTGTGGCTCCTTCCTCAGCTTTTTCCTTGTTTCCAATTTCTATTTCCCCCAGTACATGGAGGGCGTCTGTCGGGGTGAAACCGGTTTCCAGGATAACCTGGCTCCGGGAGAGCTGTTCCAGTCGTTTGTCAAGTGGAACTCCCGAGAATCCAGTCCTCTTGCGAATTGAGTCAGCTGTGGAAGGGCCTGCACCGAGTGCGTAGAGAATGGGATCATCTTCTTTGAGGTGATTAAATTCAGGGAGCAGGGAGATGCACTTGGATTTGAGACCGGCACCAAGCCAGGTGCTGCTTCCTGGGAAGTCGGTGGCCACGGATAGAGGAATCACTCTGGCAGGACCAAGGCTGATTTTTCCATCGCTGTCCAGAACCAAGTGACTGTCTCCACCAATACCACCGGTGAACATATCTACTGCCTCGACGTGGGTTTGCCAGCGTCCGATCTGGCAGCCGGTGGAGGACATTACTATCTTCCCATTTTCAATCATGGCAATATCGGTGGTGGTACCACCAACATCAACTACAAGTGCAAAATCATCATCCTGTGCTGCTCCAAAACCAGCGGTACATGCCGGGCCGCTGGCAATGGTCAGGCCTGCCTGTTCCACTGTATCTTCCATGGTGACCTGCATCCCATTACCGGTAATGATAGTAACTGGACAGTGAAGACCTGTCTTGTGCAAGGCATCCTGGACACCTGAGATGAAATCCTGCATCAGCGGCATCAGTTTGGCATGGAGTGCTGCTGTTCCCGCACGTTCCTGCATACCAGTGTGCTGGCTGACCGTATGGGAGCAGAAGACCGGTTTGGGATCCAGCATGGAAATGGCTTTTTCCGTAACCAGTTCGTGGCTTGGATTTATTATGGACATGGCAGAACAGACGGCATAGGCATCGACGTCATTCCGCAGGCCCTGGATGGTATCAACAATATAGTCAATATCCAATGCCTCCTCTTCATCGCCGCTGATATTGTGACCGCCCTTAACAAATACCGTGGCCGTGATCGGAAGGCGAAAATGTTTCACATAACCGATGATAAAGGCGGCCACACGGGCCCCTTTGTTTTCTATGACAGCATTGGTGGCCAAGGTGGTGGAGAGGGTCAGTTTCGTGATCTCATTCTTACTCACACCTGACTGATCCAGAAGAGTGGTCAGGGCATTGCAAATGGAGTCCGCAAGGCGGTGGTGGATGGTGGGGACTTTGGTACTTGCCTTGATACATTTATCTGCTGTGTTGAGAAGTATGGCGTCGGTGCAGGTGCCACCAGTGTCAATTCCTATGATATATTCTGGCATGTCAGCTTTTGGGCTATGGTATTCAATGATCTTAAAATGTGGGGCATGATCACCACCAATCATCTCCGGATAGGGATGTCTTTATTCTGATACCATTCTTTTTTAAATGATGCATTATCCAAAGCACAGATTTCAGTGATTTTGTTCTGGTGCTGGTGTATCTTTTAGTACAATATACCTTCTGAACGATAAAAAGAGAATGAGGATACAATGAGTTTTTTGCAGATTGAAGGAAAAATATTTGTGATTTTTGGATTGGCCAATAAGAAGTCCATTGCAGGGGCCATAGGCAGGGTACTGGTCGAAGAGGGTGCCACTGTTATTCATGTGGTGCGGTCTCGGCAGCGTGCTGAAACTGCCGCAAAGCTATTCCCCGACTCGAAAGTATTTATTTGTGATGTGGAGGATGAGGAAAATATTATCCGGGTTCGTGACGAGATAGGGATTGCCGTGGATGAAACAGGGGGGGGGCGTATTGCAGGGCTTGTTCATTCCATCGCTTATGCAAATTATTCCGAAGGTCTGACGCCGTTTCATGGCACTGTTAAAAAAGATTTTCTGCAGGCCTTTGATATTTCGTGTTTTTCATTTATTTCTATTTGTAATCATTTTAAAGAATTATTTGTAAAAGAGGCCTCTGCGGTGACCATTTCCATTTCTACCACTTCCATGGCCGCTGAAAATTACGGATATATGGCACCGATTAAGGCAGCCTTGAATTCTTCGGTTTGCTTTCTTGCCAAGTCCTTTTCCTCTTTTTCAGAGGTACGTTTTAATGCGGTGGCTCCCAGCCTGCTCAAAACCTCGGCCTCTGCGGGAATTCCAGGATATATTGACTCGTATCTTTATGCCGAGAAGGCAATATTACGAAAAAGGGCTTTGAAGACACGGGAGGCTGCTGATCTTGCTGCTTTTTTACTCTCTCCACGTGCCTCAGGGATTACGGCCCAGACGGTGGTGGTGGATGCTGGTATGGCGGTAAACTATTTTGATTCAGAGATTATTCAGGGTGCAGTGGGTTGATACTGCCATACATGATGATAAAGAACAGAGAGTCAGCGTTGGCGGAGTGCAGGCTGCGATAATTTTATTAGGGAAAAGATATGACAAACAAAAATATAGAGATGCAGGACAGGATAATTGTGGCGCTGGATGTGGACAATCCAGAGCTTGCAAAAGAGATGGTTAAACGTTGCGAATCGGGAACACGATATTTTAAGGTTGGTTTGCAGCTTTTTATGGCAAGCTACTTTGAGGTAGTTGACTGGATCCTGGACCGCGGTCACAAGGTGATGCTGGATCTGAAATTTTTTGATATTCCTGAAACTGTGAAACTTGCTGTGGAGCAGGTTAATAACCGGGGTGTTTCTCTGGCTACAATTCATGGCAATGATGCTATAATCAAAGCTGCCATGGAGGCGCGTGGAGATCTGCAGTTACTCGCAGTAACAGTGCTTACAAGTTTTGGCGAAGAGGATTTGCTTGCCATGGGGATGACTCAGTCTGTGGAGGACCTCGTCCTGTTTCGGGCACGACGAGCGCTCGAACTAGGTTGTGATGGGGTGGTTTCCTCAGGGCTTGAGGCGGAGCGACTGCGTAAAGACCTAGGGGGGAAATTGTTAATTGTGACCCCTGGAATCAGACCCGGTGCCAATGTTTGTGACGGTTCAGATGACCAGAAAAGAATAATTACCGCAGGTAGGGCCATTGCCACCGGAGCAGATCACGTTGTCGTGGGACGGCCTATAACAAAGGCTGCTGAGCCACTGGTTGTGATTGAAGAGATGCAGCAGGATATTGAAAACAGCACGGGAACGTAATACAGATTTTTCCCTGACTCCTCTTTTGCTGTTCTTCTGAATTATCGAGTACTCGATGTTCCCGCATGTTGTTACCATGCTCGGCCCGAAATCGTAAACAAAGTTCACACGTCTCCTTTTTCTACGTTTCTTACCATGTACTGGCCTTTTTCCAAAGTTGATTCTATGCCGTGATGCCTGCTTATCGGAAATGAAGTGGTCAATTTTCGTTCCAAATAGCTGGTGAATGCCCAATTTTTGTGAAAAGCAGATTTTACTCCATCTGTGAGCATCCGCAGCAAAGCTGTTTTTTTTAATACCATAAAATTAGCCTGCTCTGAAGATTGTTACCGGGGAGGCTGTGCATTGTCCTGATTCATTAAAGGTGGAGATAACCCTTTGTCATGGTGTTAATTATTTCAGCTGGTGGTGTTTTGATTACGTATCAGTGATGCTCGGTTACGTTTATGGAATCAAATTTTTTCTGCTCTTAGATATGCTGTTATGGGGGAACAGGCATTGCATTTGCATTAAATGTTGCAGTACGTAACTATGTAACGCGGCTATGCTCTGTACAAAGGTCAGGGTGGCCGATATCCCCTTTTATTAAGAGAGGCATACAATGAACGTTGAAAAATCACAACTTCGTCCGGCTGGAAAAGGTTTTGTCCTTGCTGCAATTGGGGATGGACTCCCCACCATGAGACGTCTGGTTGAAGCCTATACCGGGAAAAATAACAAAAAGTACATTAAACTCGATGGTGAAATAACCCCATTGCTCCCCAGCCATCTATATATGTCCGGAAACTAAGTCTACAATGAGTGGAAACAATGTCTTTTCCTGAGTGCTTATTGTAGGCCACTGATCCTCTCTTTCGCCATTCATTCTAATGGCGAAAGAGGTTTTTTTATTATCAGGAGCTCTTCCCCTCTCCAATAGAATTTCAGCCATTTTTACCACATCGTTTTCTTCAGATTGTCTCCACTGCGTATTTATCAACATGATTATTCTGGTGTTCCATTACAAGGCACGGCATCTAGGGGGTGTCGTTTTACTTTGCCAAACGTAGTAGTATGAGTTATTATCGTTTGGGTAGTCGGGCCTGCGGTACCACTACTGAACTTATTGAAACACTGAAACATGCCGGACCCATGGTTGTGGTTCTGCTGTGGTATCAGACCTGTTTGGTCTGGCCAGGGGCAGTGGAAATTAAAAAGGAAAATATTTATGTTAAAAAAACAGTTATTCTTCGTTACTCTTGTTGTTGTCCTTTCCCTGTCTGCTACCGGTGTTATGGCCAGTGGGGGGAAACAGAAGAACTCTCCGTTTCTTATTACCGGAAAGCTTCCTCATCTCACCAAGCTGTTGATGCAGCAATGGGAGAATCCTGATCTCCAGCTTACAGAAGATCAGAAGGGGAAGCTTCTTGAAGTGAGAAAGACAACTATGACTGGTGCCAAAAAATTTGGTCAGGAAGTCGCCGAATTGGAGCAGAAGGTTGTTGAAGGCGCCCTTGGTGGAAAATCTCCAGAAGAGCTTCGTTCACTTGTGGAGAAGATCTCAGAAATCAAAGCCAACGCAACAATGTTGCATCTTCAGTGTATTTATACTACCAATAATATACTGGATCAGCGCCAGCTTGGGGTGCTGAAGAAATAGTTTTCAGAGAGACTTGGATCCAACGGCAGCGAAGGTGCAGAATGGCGGTGAGTGAGTTTTTCAAACATGCCTGATTGTGACTTATGTGGTTGTATTTTTTTAGTATTTTGTGAGAATAAAATCACGAGTTCGTTATGGATTCCGGGTAGAGATAGTTTTGTTGACAGGAGAAATATATGGCAACCATTGAGGCAATTTGCATCAGTAAGAAAAAAGGCATGGTCAAAAGGCCGGTCGATCTAGCAAATTTTCAGGAAGGTTTTGGTATAGAAGGAGATGCTCATGGGGGAGACTGGCATCGTCAGGTTTCTCTACTTGCCGGTGAAAGTATCGATATTGTAAAAGAAAAGCTTCCATCATTAAAAGATGGTGCTTTTGCGGAAAATATCATTACCCGAGGACTGGCCCTATCCTCTGTGGCTGTTGGAGACAGTATCCAGATTGGTTCGGATATCCTCCTTGAAATTACTCAGATTGGGAAGGAGTGCCATAATGATGGCTGTGTGATCAAAAAGGCCACCGGTGACTGCATAATGCCCAAGGAAGGGATTTTTGCAAAGGTAATTCAGGGTGGGGAGGCCAGGGCTGGGGAGAAGATTCTTGTCAAAAGCTGAGTTGTTTGTCGCCTTGAAGTCCGGGCAGCCAGGGGGCACTCTCTTGGCTGCCTTTTTTTATAGCTATTCTGTCTAATAGTTTTTTACAAAGCATTCCTCTGAGATATTTAGTGTAGTGTCTGTCCAGAAATGGCCTTTTTCTCCTAACCCTTTGTTGCTCTGAAAAGTTTATCCTCGGAACAGCAGCTGGATAGGTGAGGTGGAATTTCTTTTGCACCCCGATTTAGAAGGAAAAATCTCATTTCCAGGCGGATACCAGTGTAGGATCAATGTATGTTTATAATCGATAAGCCGTATATATCTGACCTGTTTCGGGAAACAGTGAGAAATCATGACATCCCGGTCATTGCCACTTCTGCAGCCATGGATATGGTACTTTTTGACGGAACGCCACTGGTCGGTGAGGAAGCTGCTGTGCAAATGGCACTGGAAAATGATCGGTTGAGAGTTTATACAACCTCGGAAAATGCCATAGGGTGGCTTGCTGCACATTTCTCCGCAACAGATCTTCCAGGAAAAATAGAACTTTTTAAAAACAAATTGAAATTCAGAGAGATAACTGCTGATATTTTTCCCAGTTTTTTTTTTACAGGAGTGCTACTTGCACAATTGCGGGAATTCGATATATCAAATATTCCCGTTCCGTTTATAATAAAGCCGGCAGTCGGCTTTTTCTCCATGGGAGTTCATAAAGTTACAGAACGTAACGAATGGCGCTCTGTTGTGGATACTGTTCAAAATGAAATTGATCAGACAAAAGAACTGTATCCGCTGGAGGTTCTCGATACCGGAACTTTTATCATTGAACAGTGCATTGAGGGAGAGGAGTATGCTGTGGATGCCTATTATGATGATGCAGGTGATGCTGTAATCCTGAGCATTTTTCATCACAGCTTTTCTTCTGATAGTGACGTGAGTGATCGAGTCTACACCACCTCAAAAGAGATAGTTGAGGCTAATCTTGAAGAGTTCAGCAGCTTTGTAGCCGGAATTGGACAGGCGACAGCTGTGAGAAATTTCCCGGTCCACATTGAGCTGCGCAGGGAACCGAGCGGCCGTATTTTACCCATTGAGGTGAACCCCATGCGTTTTGGCGGCTGGTGTACCACCGCCGATATGACTACCCTGGCCTTTGGCGTAAACCCCTATCTTTGTTACTACAGACAGGAAAAACCAGACTGGCAGGTTGCTCTGGCCGGCAAGGAAAATACGCTCTACAGCCTCATTGTCCTTGATAATTCAACAGGGACAGCTGGGAGAGATATTGAACGGTTTAATTATGAAAAACTCATGGCCGGTTTTGAGAAGCCTCTTGAGTTAAGGAAGGTTGATTTCAGACAGTATCCGGTATTTGGATTCCTGTTTACCGAGACCCGGGGAGACAATTTCGCAGAGTTAAAGATGATTCTTGATTCGGATCTGAGAGAATTTATAACACCGGTATGACTGTTACTCGTTATAATCATTGACCTGTTTCGCTGGATTTTTCAAAGAGTACAGCAGCAGCATTTCTGAAATTCTGTTTTCAGGGATGCTTTTGGGAAAAATTTAGGTGCGAACATTGCATATTTTGTTATTCTATCTCTATATATAAGGGAGGGTACAGTGTGTCTGTTCTTTTCCTTGAGACTTGGGGGTGCCGGAAACTTCGGCTGAGAGTAAACTCCTGGAACCTGATACTTGTAATCAAGTCGTAGGGAAAGTCATGGTGAACGTACTATCATTCCCCTTGTGCCGGTTCCGGCATACCTTTTCCCTATTGTGCTTTTTCCCCGTCATGTGAGGATAATGCTTTCTGTTTGCGGTTTAACAAAGAATTTTGCTCAGCAGTTGGTTTTTTCCGGATTTGATCTTGAGGTGAAACCTAATCTCATTGCTGTGCTTCTTGGCCCGTCCGGCTGCGGGAAGAGTACTTTTTTTGACGTTCTCACCGGGGTGGTTCGAGCCGATGGTGGCAATATAAGATGGCAGGGGCAGGAGGTTGGGCATCTCGGGGGGATTGCAGCCTATATGCATCAGAAAGACCTGTTGCTTCCCTGGTTTTCCCTTGTGGAAAACAGTCTGTTACCTGCCCGGACAGCCGCAGAGGATCTGAAAGCAGCCAGGAGTCGGGTTGACACCCTGTTTGACCGCTTGGGGTTGGGTGGATATCAGGATCATTATCCGCATCAGGTGTCTGGCGGGATGAGGCAGCGTTGTGCTCTTGTACGGACACTCATGTTCGACCGGGATCTTGTACTGCTGGATGAGCCCCTCTCGGCCCTTGATTCAATCACCCGAAAAAGTCTTCAGTCTCTATTGCTTCTCCTGCAGAGTGAATTTCAAAGAACCCTGGTGATGATTACCCATGATGTGGATGAGGCGCTGCTCCTTGCTGATGACCTTTATCTACTCAGTGTCTGTCCAATGAGGATAGTTGAGAGGGTAAGACTGGGGACTGATAAACCAAGACGTTTTGATGATCCTGAATTACTGGCCATGAAAAACAGCATTATGAAGAAGCTGGAGGCAGATGGTGATCATGTCCAGGGCTAACTTTTTTGCCGTGGTTCTTCTGGCTCTGCTGCTTGGGCTCTGGGAAACCGGATGCTGGATTTTTGAGGTTCCAGTGTTTATCCTGCCGCCTCCGTCCTCCATCTTGAGTACGGCTGTAATAAAGGCGCCGCTGATCCTGCCCCATGCCCTTACCACCGGGTTTGAGATTGTCTGTGGCATTGGGCTGGCCCTTACTGTGGCAATCCCTCTGGCCACAGGGATGTTTGCTTGGTCATGGCTGGAAAAGGCGCTGTCTCCCTTCCTTGTCGCATCTCAGGCCATTCCGGTATTTGCTCTGGCGCCTCTGCTGGTGGTGTGGTTGGGATATGGTGTCGCTAGTAAGATTCTCATGGCCTCCATTATCATTTTTTTCCCCATCACTGTCAGTCTGCTGGAAGGTTTCAAGGGCTGTGACCGTGAGTTTCGGGTCCTGTTCCGTCTCATGGGAGCCGGATTCTGGCAGACCATGCGTCTGCTTTACTGGCCCTGGGCTCTGCCCCATTTTTTTTCCGGTCTCAGGGTGGGGGTGACGGTGGCAACCAT
The DNA here is from genome assembly GCA_026988015.1 of Desulfobulbaceae bacterium. GTDB lineage: Bacteria > Desulfobacterota > Desulfobulbia > Desulfobulbales > Desulfocapsaceae > Desulfocapsa. The sequence continues at coordinate 30,203 of JALSMA010000061.1, forward strand.
CGGTGCCGTGATTGGAGAGTGGGTCGGGGCACAGCGGGGGCTTGGCTATCTCATGATACAGGCCAATGCCAGACTCAAAGTTGATCTGGTCTTTGCGGCTATCCTGTGGCTTTCTGTTATGGGGCTTCTGCTCTGGTTTGGAGTAGGGTGGCTGGAGAAGAGGTCCACTCGTTATAAGGAGCTTAGGTTTCAGGAAAAGCTATAATATGGTGCGCCAGGTTCGTGCTGAAAATATTTATTTTACAGTGGGATAACAAGTTATGAAAAAACATCTTTCTACTATTTTATTTATTTGTACTTTTTTGCTCAATCCGGGCTCTGCCTCAGCTGAGAAGCTGACTCTGATGCTGGACTGGTTCCCCAATATTGATCATCTTCCCATCTATGTGGCTAGGGAGAAGGGCTTGTTTGCCGAAAAGGGTCTAGAGTTGACAATAGTAACCCCTTCCGAGACGGCCGATGGTTTGAAGCTTGCTGCATCAGGAAATGTGGATATGGCGGTATCTTATGAACCGCAGACTATCATTGCGGCTGCTGCAGGAGTAAAGGTCAAGGTGGTGGGCAGATTGGTGGCGCATCCTCTGACCACCCTTCTCTTCCTGAAGAATAAGGGAATACGCAGCCCGAAAGACCTGGAGGGGAAGAAGATCGGTTATACCGTCCCCGGTCTGATGGATATTATGCTCAAGGCCTTCATGTCCATCAACGGGGTGGAGAATTATGAGGCTGTAAATGTTGGCTTTACCATTGTTCCGGCATTGGTCTCCGGTAGTGTGGATGCGGTCATGGGGCCTTTTAAAACCTATGAAACCGTGACCATGGCTCACCAAAATATTGAAGCCGGTTATTTTGAACTGGAGAAATGGGGAATTCCTGATTACGAGGAGTTGATATTTGTAACCGGGGTAAAGACCTTGGGGCAGAAAGAAGAGGAAATCAAGGGCTTTATTCAGGCTGTGGAGGAAGCAATCTCATTTATGCACCAGCAGCCCCAGGAGGCTCTGCAAATCTACCTCAATGCCCTGCCGGAGGCTGATGTTCGGGTTGAAAGTGATGCCTTCAAGTTGACTCTGCCTTTTTATGCGGGCCCAGGCGGGTCTGATGCTGCTGCCTGGCAGGATTTTGCAGATTTTTCCCTGCAGCATGGACTCATCGAAAAATCTGTGCAGGCGGCAGATCTGATTCACAACTGGTGAGTTGCAGAGGAGGATTGAACAGTGAAAGAATATTACAGGGCACTGAGTGTCGCTGGCTCAGATTCCGGTGGTGGTGCAGGGATACAGGCTGATCTGAAAACATTCTCAGCCCTTGGCTGTTACGGGATGACGGTGATTACAGCTCTCACTGCCCAGAATACTGTCGGAGTTACCGGGATACAGGCTGTTCCGCCGGAATTTATCGCTCTGCAGATGGAGGCGGTGTTGACAGATATTGGTGCTGATGCAGTTAAAATAGGTATGCTTCATTCGGTGGAGGTTATTTCCAAGGTGGCAGAGGAGCTGCAGAAACATGATTGCAAGACCCTTGTCCTGGATCCGGTGATGGTGACCAGAAATGGCGATAAACTTCTGCAGGATGATGCCGTTCAGTCATTGCGGGAGCGCCTCTTTCCCCTGGCTGCTGTTATTACTCCCAACCTCGCCGAAGCCTCCATACTCTTGGGCAGGACGATATCGGAGCGCAGTCAGATGGCTGGTGCCTGTCGGGAGCTTGCCAGGATGGGCTGCAGTCGGGTCTTTCTTAAAGGTGGGGCCCTTGGTGGCCTCAGCAGTACGGATTTCTTTTACGATGATGGGAATGGTGAGTTGCTGGAGCTTGAAAGCCCGCGCATTGATACAGCCAATAACCATGGAACCGGATGCACCATATCGTCGGCGATCACTGCAAAGCTGGCTGGAGGAGCCGACCTGTTAAATGCCGTTACTGAAGCCAAGGCTTACATCAACGGGGCCTTGCAGGGGGGAGCAGATGTGAAAACAGGCGGTGGCCACGGGCCGGTGCATCACTTCCATAACTGGTGGAGAGTATCCTGAATCGATGAGCATTCGATGGCTGATGCCGCCTGGTTTTTTTTAATTAGTATATATGGTCGCGTATTTGTGCCTGTACTTCAGTATGTTGTTGGGGGACACTCGTAGAAGCCTGCAGGTTCAGGAGTATGAGATATCCACCATGGGGCTTACCTTAAAAGAGTGAAAATACTTGGGGGTGCCGCACTGCGGCTGAGAACAGACTCTTTGAACCTGATACCTGTAATAAGGTCGTAGGGAAAGTACATGAAGTTACAAGCAGCGTTTTTCCTTCATATCATTGTGCCTCTGGTGCAGCTTTCCCCTTTTTGAATAGAAATTATCCGCAACTGATTGTTTTGCTTTCAGACGGCAGTGATTCCTGTCTGTCCGGCATACAGCGTCAGTAATCCCAAAAAAAAAAGGAAAAGAATATGAATAAAACAGAGCCCCCCCCCACGTTAACAAGTATTACCCGCAAGACTTTTGCTGGATCAAGGAAGATCTATGTGCCGGGTAAGATGTATGACATAGCTGTGGCCATGCGCGAAATCAAAGTGGATGATGCCGCCATCACCGGGCCAGGAGGAATCGGGTCGGTGGTTACAGTGTATGATACCAGTGGCCCCTATTCAGATCCGAATATGAAGCTTGATGTTCGAAACGGGTTGCCGCGCCTACGTGAAAAGTGGATTCTTGACAGAGGAGATGTGGAGCAGCTTGATGACTTGTCATCAGAGTTTGGCAGAGATCGGCTCTATAATTCAGACCTTGATCATCTTCGTTTTCAGGAGGTGAAAAAGCCACTTCGGGCCAGATCCGGAAAAAATGTATCGCAACTCTATTATGCCCGGCAGGGAATTATCACCCCTGAAATGGAGTATGTAGCCATCCGTGAGAATCAGCGCATAGACGAGTTGCAGGAAGAGCTGTCACAGCATCCTGGCCACAGTTTTGGGGCCAATACGCCGCAAGGTCATATTTCTCCAGAGTTCGTCCGGGATGAAATAGCCCGTGGCCGTGCTGTATTGCCTTGTAATATCAATCATCCTGAATGTGAGCCCATGATCATCGGTCGTAACTTTCTGGTGAAAATAAATGCCAATATCGGTAACTCCTCTGTCAGCTCTTCCATTGAAGAAGAAGTGGAAAAAATGGTCTGGGCAACCCGCTGGGGAGCAGACACCGTGATGGATCTTTCAACTGGTAAGAACATCCATGAAACACGGGAGTGGATACTCCGCAACTCCCCCGTGCCCATCGGTACGGTTCCCATCTACCAGGCCCTTGAAAAGGTGGATGGCAAGGCGGAAGAGCTGACCTGGGAGATGTTTCGGGATACCCTAGTTGAACAGTGTGAACAGGGGGTCAGTTATTTCACCATTCATGCTGGCCTCCGGCTTCATCATGTTCCCATGACCGCAAAACGTACCACGGGAATAGTCAGTCGTGGCGGAAGTATTATGGCAAAATGGTGTCTGGCACATCACCGGGAGAGTTTTCTGTACACTCATTTTGAAGAGACCTGTGAACTGCTGAAGCAGTATGATGTGGGATTTTCTCTGGGTGATGGTCTTCGTCCCGGTTGCCTGCAGGACGCAAATGATGCTGCCCAATTTGGTGAATTGGAAACATTGGGTGAGCTGACAAAAATTGCCTGGAAGCATGACGTTCCAACCTTTATTGAAGGGCCGGGGCATGTTCCCATGCACATGATCAAAGAAAATATGGATCGACAGCTAGAGGCCTGTGGGGAGGCGCCATTTTATACTCTGGGACCACTGGTCACCGATATTGCACCAGGATACGATCACATAACCAGTGCCATTGGCGCTGCCATGATAGGCTGGTACGGAACAGCCATGCTCTGTTATGTTACCCCAAAAGAGCATCTGGGGTTACCGGATCGGGAGGATGTGCGTGAAGGGGTGGTTACCTATAAACTTGCCGCCCATGCCGCCGACCTTGCCAAGGGACATCCCGGCGCCCAATATCGGGACAATGCCCTGTCACGGGCTCGTTTTGAGTTTCGCTGGCAGGATCATTTCAATCTCTCTCTGGATCCGGAAAAAGCGGTGGAGTTTCATGATAAGACCCTGCCCCATTCAAATGCCAAAGTTGCTCATTTCTGTTCCATGTGCGGGCCGAAGTTCTGTTCTATGAAAATATCGCATGAGATTCGGGCTTACGCAAAGGAGATTGAAGAAGGAAAAGAGGATTCAATTGCAGCAGGAATGAAGGAAAAGGCTAAGGAATTCACCCGTTCCGGATGTGAGATATATCAGAAATCTTCCATGGTGGACTTGTAGATAAGCGGAGACTTCGAAAAACTTCATATCTTTTCGGCGTACTAAGGCACGTTGTAAAGGTATGAAGTTTGTGCTCCAAGGGCACTTCCTGAAGGGCGTCACCCCAAGGGGGGATGAGTTTTTACGAGTTCATCAAGCGTTGATTCTGCTGCCTATCATCCAGAGAATCTGCAGGCTGAGAAGTGCATAGAATCCGGCAACAACATCATCCATCATAATACCGAATCCGCCATGAATGTGCTGGTCGAACCAGGAGCAGGGAAAAGGTTTTACGATATCAAAGAGACGAAAGAGGAGAAAGCCGAGAATCCATGCCGCGGGGTGCTGTGGTACTGCAATAAGGGTGATGAATATTCCCACAAATTCATCAATGACAATGGGGCCGGCATCAGCCTGGTCAAGGATCTTCTCGGCAGACCCCGCCAGGAGACAGCCTGACACAAAAATAACAGCCACCAGCCCAAGGTAGGATGGCAGTGGCAGGTGTCGCATGAAAAACCAGGGCAGCAGTGCCACAAGGGACCCCCAAGTACCCGGGCATTTCGGGATATTACCACTGTGGAAACCAGTGGCCAGAAACATAATGATCTTGTCCATCGCTGTTTTCCGAATTGACTTATTCGTCGAAGGCGGGTTCGCTGCCGTCACATGCACCTGTCCGCTTCGAGTCCACTGCAAATGTGGTCTTCATGGAGGTGGCTCCACCCATCATCTCCTGTATCATAGGATTTCCGGAAAGATCAATGATGATCTCCATGTTCAGGCTTAAGGTACTTGCTGTGGAGTGGATTGTACCTTTTTGCACCCTTGCTATTCCATCTTCGACACAGTGCATCTCAAAGTAGAGACCCTCTGAGCGATGTTCATCTTTGATGATATTACAGCCAGGATCACCTGTAATATCATCAAAGATGAGCTTTTTCCCGTCCAGTTCCTTATTGACACAGGAAATATCCACAGTAGGAGGATGGCTTCCACCGGGAGCCTGCTCGGTGGCGGTTGTTTCCCAGCGTCCCATTTTCATGGTGGCTGCACTGCCGGGAGTGCTGGTCATAACTATGGCAATGGTTCCTGCCAGGGCGAGAGTAATAAGCTTTTGTGGTACTGTTTTCATGGAAGCTCCATTCTGTTTATCGGTGTTGCTGCAATGCGATGCAGCAGTTTTTATTATTTACTTCTAGAGACGGTATGATACACCTGAGCCAGTGGGATCTGATGCTCTTCTGCCACGCGCCTGCAGGCTTCATATTCCGGATAGATTGTGGCACCCACAGGGGTTAGGACTTTCTTAGCCACAATCTTTCCCCAGGGGGTGTCAACCATTACGTTTTTCCGGGCAAGGGTCATGCGCTCTTCCTTCCTGAAACGGAGGCCGATGGAGGTTGTTTCCGATAGAATAATATTTTTCAGGTCAAGGCTGTGAACAGGATCGCTTATGACGCGTAATAACTGGCCGGGCCGCCCCTTCTTCATGATCAGTGGACTCAGTGAGACATCCAGAGCTCCTTTTGCAAAGAGGAGATCGCAGAGATAGGGGAAGCCCTCACTGTTCCAGTCGTCAAGGTTTGTTTCGATAATCTCCACCACCTTACTTTCATTGCTGCTGACACTGGTTCCGATGATCAACCTGAGAAGGTTGGGTTGTTTGTTGGATAGTGTGTGCTGACCCGCGCCGTAGCCGGTTTTACTAATGGTCATTGTGGGCATGGCACCAAAGGAGTCTGCAAGCCCTGTTGCCAGCGCTGCCCCCGTTGGCGTGACCAGCTCTTTTGTCTGCTGCACGCCGTATACAGGAGTATTTTTGAGGAGTTCACAGACGGCGGGTGCGGGCAGGGGAAGATGCCCGTGGGCACAGTCCACAAAGCCATGCCCCATGGGGAGCGGCGAACAGAAAATCTGCTCAACGCCTAGCTTTTTCAGTCCGATCAGACTGCCGGTAATATCAATAATAGTATCAACAGCGCCCACCTCATGAAAGTGGACCTCATTTACCGAAATATTATGCACTGTAGCTTCAGCGGTTGCCAGGCGGGAAAAAATTGCAATGGATTTTTCGATGATATCGGAAGGAAGGGAGGAAGCTTCAAGAAGATTAATAATATTGTTAAGGTGTCTGAACCGTTGTTTTGCTGGAGAGTGAACGCTTAGCTGTTTGCTGCCAATGCCAGCCCGAAGTTCTTCTGTTACTGTAAGAGTGAAATCAATTTTTCCTAGTTTTGCGAGTTCGGTGAGGAGGTGATCTTCTGAGAGACCGGCATGGAGTAGTGCGCCAAGGAGCATGTCGCCACTGATCCCGGAGAAGCAGTCCAGGTAGGCGATGGTAGTGGGGAAGCTCATCAGATGATTACAGCCCGGACCTGAATCGTTGTCCTCGTTTCAGGGATTGGCCGCAGAGGTAGGCTGCCACTGACATCCTTTTTTTTCCTTCCGGCTGGATCTCACGTATAAGTAGAGCGCCATCACCTGTGGCAAGGAGCAATCCTTTACGGTTTGCATCAATGATTGTACCAGGCTCCTGTGCAGCGTTTGCACTGTGTAATTCCGGTGCAAAGAAACGAAAACGTTTTCCGTCAAGGAAACTGTAGGCAGTGGGCCATGGGTCCATACCGCGGATAAGGCAGTGTATCTGCCAGGCGGATTTATTCCAGTCAATGGCCCCATCCCTTTTTTTGAGGGGTGGCGCTTCGGTAGCCAGGCTGTGATCCTGTTCAATGGGGGGAAGTTTATCCTGTCGCAGCAGGTTAAGGGCGCGAAGCAGGGCTGTTGAACCAAGGTTGGAGAGTTTGGTAAAGAGGCTGCCTGCTGTGTCATTATCTTGAACAGGGATTGCAGCCGGCAGCAGCATAGCACCGGTATCCATTCCGACATCCATCTCCATGATGGTTACACCGGCCTCTTTGTCACCCTCTAGAATAGCCCACTGAATGGGGGCAGCCCCCCGGTGGCGCGGCAGTAGAGAACCGTGAATATTGATACATCCGAGCGGCGGTAGATCAAGGATGGAGGGCGGCAGAATACGTCCGTAGGCGGCGACAATGATCAGGTCCGGTTCAAAAAAACGTAGCTCATCTGCAAATTCAGCAGTTTTTATTTTTGTTGGCTGGAGGACAGGGATGGAAGCGGATTGAGCGGTGACTTTGACGGGTGGTGGGCTAAGTTTTTTGCCACGCCCTCTGGGGCGGTCAGGCTGAGTAACAACGGCGACCACCTGATCCGGTCCGTCAATTAAGCCCTGCAGAACAGGTACGGAGAAATCCGGAGTACCCATGAAAATGATACGAAAACATTTTTGAGTGTCTGCCATGGGATCTCCTGTTCAGGCCTTTGCGGCCAGCATTTTTTTGACTTTTTTCTTGTAGAGGGCACGTTTCAATGTGCTGAGGTGGTCAATGAAAAGCACACCGTGGAGATGGTCAATTTCATGTTGCAGCACAACCGCGAATCGATCCTCCGCCGTTAGTTCCTGACTCTCGCCTCTGATATCCTGATAAGAGACGGTGATTTTCTGGCTTCTCTTTACTGCTGCAGTGAGATCCAGGACCGATAGGCAACCTTCTTCATCAACCTGAGAACCCTCTTTTTCAACAATTTCAGGGTTGATCAATACCATGGACTCCTCGCTGTCTTCATCCTGGGCGGCGTTGACAACAATGAGTTGAACTGATTCTCCGATTTGAGGGGCTGCCAGCCCAACACCGGGAGCATCATACATGGTTTCAATCATATCAGCGGCCAGGTCTTCGAGGCGAGCGTCAAAAGTGATAATTTTCTCGGCCTTTTTTCGCAGCACCGGATCTGGAAATTTAAGAATAGTACGCAGACTCATGGTAATGGTAATTTGTGAAATATATAAAAATGATGGTGTCGTATAAACTCTTCATCTGTTTTGTTGTGCGCCCCTTAGGAAGTGCCCTAGGGGCACTTCTGTATTTTATTTCGACACACCCTGGTACGCTGAAATTAATCAAAAAAACTACCTTGGGTCTGCAGGAAAAACGCTTGGGGTGCGCCTGCAGTTTTCTACTCAGCCATCGGTTATTGCAACTTTTTACGAGCTTGCCACGATTTCGTCCAAATGAAAACAGTAAAAGAGATTTGAAAACATACCACAGGTCAGGTTGTTCCGCATCAACGTTGTGTTTACATAAGATATGCGCTAATGTTCCAATCGTCAATATTGATGGCGTAGTAAAAACTCTTCAGTTGCTTCGTTGCTCCTTTTTTTTTGTTTGATTGCGACGTATCCCAGTACGCCGAAATCAAATAAAAAATGCGCACCTCGCGCCTACAGGCAGAACTTTTGGGGTGTATCTGAAGTTTTTTGGAGTCTACGCTTACTTACTTAGACATCGGTTATTCAGATTTATACGAGCTTGTCAATAGTAACCCTGAATCTGTGACGGCTTCATGATTAATTTTTTGAAAAACAACATCGAACGCCCACGGATTCAGGCTAACCATAAAATGATAACCAAGAGCTTGTTCGAGAAAAGGAATTTCGTTCAAAATTGAACCATTTCTGTGCAATAAACGCAGGCATATATTAATATACCGAGCCACTAGTGTCCCAACGTTTAATCAAATAATTTCAGCTGGATACCGCTAGGAGGTTTCTCTTTTTTGTAAGCTGATCCAGTAACAGCCTGAACTAATGGAGTTTTTTCAAATACTGTGATACTCAAGA
>JALSMA010000062.1 GCA_026988015.1 Desulfobulbaceae bacterium
AGGCCGATGTAGATACCGCCAGATGTCCATCGGCGTATCTGCCGGATGGCTGAAACTCCTGTCATGATCTCAATGGAGATATAGCAAAGACGGAAAAGTTGTCTGGGCTTTTGATTATTCAGATTCGAAAAAGAAGAAACTGTGACTTAAAAAAAGTGGAACAAAAATAGAATAAATTGTTGTTTTTTTAGCATAAATAAACAATTTGTTTCAACTAATTACATCATAAACAGCATTGGACTCGAAAACAACGTGCCTTTTCTAATTTTTTGGGCGCAATTTTTTGGAAAACGGTGATAAACGTAGCCAACTACCCCTAAACGCAAGAAAGCCGTAAATCGCTTTATACAAGCGACTTACGGCTTTGTTGTTAATGGTGCCGAAGGCGAGAATCGAACTCGCACGACCGAAGGCCACTGCCCCCTCAAGACAGCGTGTCTACCAGTTCCACCACTTCGGCACACAATTCTATAACTTTTTATTCCTGAGCTTCTGGAGCCTCCGTGGCAGGTGCTGCCTCCTCAGGTGCCACTGTTGGCATCGGAATAACCTGTTCTACAGCAGGATCTGCTTTTTTCTCAACCATGACTGCCTGAGGTACAGCGTCCATCATCGAGCCAGTACTTGAGGTGGATGAGAAGTATGCCAAGCTCACAGATGTAACCATAAAAACGATTGCAGATACAGTCGTAATCTTATTCATCAGGGGCACAGGACCCTCAGCTCCTAAAAGCGATTGACTGGATCCGCCGCCACCAAAGGCTGCTCCTGCATCAGCACCTTTTCCATGCTGGAGAAGGACAATGATGACCAGAAAGAGACATACTGATATATGAGCAACTGTTAAGATGGTTGTCATTTTCTTTTAATAGAGTCTCAGCTAAAATTTATTATTCGACAAAAGGATTCAGCATCCAATGCCGCACCGCCGACAAGCGCTCCGTCTATATCAGGTTGCGCCATAAGATCGTCAACGTTATCAGGCTTAACCGAGCCACCATACAATATTCTAACTGAGTCGGCAATAGATTTTTCAAACATTTCTGCTAATAATTTCCTGATAAAGGCGTGAGCTTCCTGAGCCTGCTCCTTAGTGGCTGTTTTTCCAGTACCAATTGCCCACACCGGCTCATAAGCTACAACAACTTTTTCCATGTTCTCCTGGGACACACCTGCGAGACCCTCTTTCAGCTGCCCCTCAAGCACCTCAAAGGTTTTATCACCTTCGCGCTCTTCCAGGGTTTCCCCGACACAGAAAATTGCGATCAACCCAAATTTCAAGGCACCATGAACACGCATGTTAATGATCTCAGCGTCCTCATGAAAGATCTGTCTCCTTTCGGAATGGCCTATGATGGCGGCACTGCCACCCGCTGATGTTACCATGGTGGGCGAAATCTCTCCAGTGAATGCACCCTGCTTTTCCCAGCAGACGTTTTGGGAAGCGATCAAGACATTACTATCCCGCAGAACATGGGCCACTTCACTGAGTACTGTATACGGAGGGGCCAGCAAGACATCGCGATCCTTTGCCGCGGCAGAACATTTACCAATTTCAGCTGCAAGCTGACATGCATCCATCACTGTTGTGTGCATCTTCCAGTTTCCGGCAAGTAATGGTCTTCGATTATTCATTCTGTCTCCATTTCACGCATTTAATTTGTGGAATTCACATCAAGCTGCCAGCACTTCAACTCCTGGCAAGATTTTTCCTTCCATAAGCGTCAGAAAAGCGCCACCGCCAGTGGACATATAAGAAATATTGGCAGATTCTCCGGATTTCTTCACGGCCGCATTGGAATCCCCGCCACCGGTTATCGACAGGGCATGTGATGATGCAACACTCTGACACATGGCCATGGTTCCCCTGGCAAAGGCGTCCATCTCAAAGGCACCCATGGGGCCATTCCAGACTATGGTGCGTGCATCCGCGAGTGCCTCTTGAAAATAGACAGTACTTGCAGGCCCTATATCAAGCGCCATCCAACCTGCCGGAATATCGCGAAACGTCACATTCTTGGTCACAGCATCCGCTGCGAAGGTCTCAGCTGCCACAAAGTCCACCGGAAAATACAGCTTCACCCCTTTCACTTCTGCTTTTGCCACAAATTCACGGGCAGTTCCCAGAAGATCATCTTCTGTTTTTGAGGCCCCCATATCCACCCCCTGACTCTTCAGGAAGGTATTGGCCATAGCACCGCCTATGATCATTGAATCAACCTTATCCAGCATGTTTTCAAGGGCACCAAGTTTGGAAGAGACCTTGGCACCACCAACAAGGGCAACCAGCGGGCGTACTGGAGTATCCATGGCCTTATGGAAAAAATCCATCTCTTTCTGCAGCAGAAAGCCAGCTGCCTTTTCAGAAACATATTTTGGAATCCCCACAACCGAGGCGTGGGCCCGGTGCGATACGGCAAAGGCATCATTAATATACACATCAGCCATTCGTGCTACTTGCTCTGCAAAGGCTGCATCGTTCTCCGTCTCCTCATTGTGGAAACGAAGATTTTCAAGCATGACCACCTCTCCCGGATGCATTGCTGCAACCAGAGATTCGCTTTCCAACCCCACGCAATCAGGTGCAAGCTGCACGTCGCGTTCAAGGATGGCTGCGAGATGACTGGCTGCAGGGGCCAGGCTGAAATCCATCACCCTCTCACCTTTGGGCCGCCCCATATGAGAGCAGAGGATCAGCTTCGCACCGTTATCCAGAATATAATTAATGGTGGGCAAAGCCATCCGGATACGAATATCATCGGTGATATTCTTTTCTGCATCCATGGGCACATTAAAATCCACCCGCACCAGAACCCGCTTGCCACCTAACTCAAGATCACGAATCGTATTCATGCAGTCAATTCCGATAATTAGTTATTTTGATATATCAATCAATCCAGCCTGCGAGTAAGAACATGGGCATTATCGACTGGGTTTTTATAATAATTCCTACGTATTCCAACTTCCTTAAAGCCAAGCTTTGCATAGAGCGCAAAGGCCGGAACGTTTTGAGAACGCACTTCCAGAAAGAGCTGCCCTCCCCCTTTGCCGGCAAATATCCGCTGCAACTCTTCCAACAGAGCAAAAGCAACTCCAATCCTGCGCCGCACTGAATTAACCGTTACTTTCAAAATCTCCACATCTATTCCGCTGCCAAGGCCGCAACACCAACCCAGCAACTCACCATCCTCTCCCTGCGCCACAAGGCAGATCCCAGCAGGGCGCTGCAGTTCCTCCGCGATCTGTTCCCTGTTCCAGGAAGACAGCACGGAAGATTCCAAGGCCGTAACAGGATCAAGATCCTCGGCAACCAGATGGCGGACAACCATCCTTAGGAGCTTGCCAGAGAATGGATGCTTCGTTCAAAATCGAACCATTCCTGTAAAATAAGCGCTGGGATACAATTAATATTCTGAGCAGTATTTTCAAGAAACAATGAATAGTCCAGGCGCAAGAGCATTCCGGATAACCTCCTAGAGTAACTTCTCAGCAACAGATACCGTCAAATCTCCCAGAGTATTAGTATAACTCCCCAGTTCATTATCATACCAGGCGTAGACAACCGCCTGGGTCACAGGAACGTTGAGGATATGCTCGGCACCCACATCAAGGGAACAACTTTTCAGCTTCTGCAGATTCACAGAGATGGAGGCGGTACGGGTATGAGTCTCTGTTCCTTCTATCACCGCCGCAGCCTGGGGAACACCGATTATATCCGAAGAGACATTCTGCTCTTCAGTGTACTCAAGGTAGGGGCTGTTTTCAGCATACTCACGATAAATGGAATTAATCCGACTCCGCTTCATGGGATTGTCCAGATCATCCTGAAGATTTAAGACAAGAACGATCAGAGAACCTGTGGATGTAGGAATACGCACAGACTCAGCAATAAAACCGATGGACTTCATCTCAGGTATCACCAGGCCCAGAGCCTTGGCGGCTCCTGTGGTGGTAAGGATGATATTATTCAGGATAGAGCGATTCTTTCGCAGATCAGCAGCGCCTGATTTTGGCAGAGTATCAAGAACCTTCTGACTCCCGGTTGCAGCGTGGACCGTAACCATGGAAGCACTGAGAAAATTCTCCGCACCCACAGATTCCATCAAAGGTTTAATCATGTAGGAGAGGCAGGTAGTGGTACAGGAAGCGGCTGAAATCAACGCATGACGTGACGGATCATAATCCTCGTCGTTGATCCCCATGACAGCTGTCACCGCATCGTCAGGCATATCAAGCCCCTTGGATTTGATCTTAAAGGGTGCTGAAAGCATGACCTTTTCGGCACCAGCCTGCAAATGGCCCCGCAATGCACCCCAACCCGCATCCGCATCTGCTGTGGGATCAGTAAAAGCACCTGTGGTGTCAACCACCAGCTTCACATTGTTTTCCTGCCAGGCGATATCTTTAGGATTACGGGCAGTACGGAGAAATTTCACAGGAACACCGTTAATCACCATAGTTCCTGCTTCTTCGTTCAACTCTTCAATAACCCGGCCGCCCTTATGACCATGAAGATAGGTGCCGAGTCGCCCAAAGGAAGAATCCCGTTCAACGGAGGCAGCAAGATCGTTCAGCCCCTGACCGATCTCACGACCAACGTTAATCACAATTTCTGAAAAATGTTTTCTAGAAACATGATGCCAGAGGGATAATTTTCCGATCCGTCCCATGCCGTTTAAACCTAATTTCATGACAATGCTTCTCCGATAAAGGTATTGTATTCAGCCCGGTCAGCGTCAACCAGACAATATCAAACAGTTTTAAACCCTGCAGGAGCCAAGCTTTTCCCTTCCCCTTTGGGTATCCATTCTATATACTGTATATCAAATGATTCTTCAAAGATTAAACATAATTGATACAAAAATTCACTCCCTTTGATCCATGCACTTTGAAACACCCTTACAACCTGCCACCCTGATAAAACGCTACAAACGTTTTCTTGCAAACGTAACAACAGAGCAGGGCCTGGAAATCACAGTACACTGCCCGAATTCCGGCTCCATGCGTGGCTGTTCAACTCCGGGAAGCCCGGTGATGCTCTCCACTTCACCCAACCCAAAACGCAAGTACCCGCAGACCCTTGAGATGGTCAAAGAAGGCGAGACCTGGATCGGGGTGAACACCATGCTTACCAACAAAATTGTTGCTGAGGCCATCCTCGAAGGGAAAATCAGCGAGTTTCAGAAGATCGACACCCTGACCAGAGAAGTAACCACTTCAAAGTCAAGTCGTCTCGATCTGCTCCTGGAACGGGGAGCAGAAAAAATCTATGTGGAGATCAAAAACTGCTCCCTTGTGGAGGATGGCTGGGCGACCTTTCCCGATGCAGTCACCGCAAGGGGAACCAAACATCTCAAGGAACTGGCAGATCTTGTGGCCAAAGGACACCGGGGAGTAATTTTTTTCTGTATCCAGAGAACAGATGCAAAACGGTTTCGACCTGCCGCCCACATTGACCCACTCTATGCCCGAACCCTTGCTGAAGTCAGTAAAAAAGGGGTGGAAATCATGGCCTACCAGACTGAAATCGGGCCCGAATCCATAATCGTCACCACCCCAATCCCCTGTTTCCTTACCCAGGAAGAACCCATACAACAACAATGAAACCTGACACCCGACAAAAAGCAGTCATTCTCTTCAGCGGCGGCCTGGATTCGAGCACGGTGCTGGCCATTGCCCAGAAAGAAGGCTACTCCTGCTACTGCCTCAGCTTCCAGTACGGTCAGAAACAGACAGTGGAATTGGAAAAAGCCCGGCAGGCAGCAATTGCGAACAAGGTCAGCAGCCACTTGGTTCTCAATCTTGACCTAGATAAAATCGGAGGCTCCGCACTCACCGATGACATTGAGGTTCCTAAAAATCGTGAAGAAGATGGCAGCATCCCCATCACCTATGTGCCTGCAAGAAATATCATTTTCCTGTCCCATGCCATAGCCTGGGCCGAAGTTCTTGGAGCAAAAAATATCTTCATAGGGGTAAATGCCGTGGACTATTCCGGCTATCCGGACTGTCGCCCGGAATTTCTCGACGCCTTCAGCAGGATGGCAAATCTGGGAACCAGAGCAGGAGTGGAAGAAGACAAAAAACTCTGTATCCAGGCGCCACTACTCAGAATGAGCAAGGCGGAGATCATCAGGACAGGCATGAAACTCGGGGTGAATTATGCAAAAACACACAGCTGCTATGATCCAACAGGAAACAAGGCCTGTGGCAACTGTGACTCCTGCATCCTCCGCAGCAGGGGATTCCGTGAAGCCGGCATCAGCGACCCCACAGAGTACGCGGACAAAAACTAACTCAATTCATTGTGGGTAATCCTGCCACCCATAATGGTCAGCACTGCTTTACCCTGGAGTGCCCAATCCAGAAAGGGAGAATTTTTCCCCTTGGACAGGATGGATTCTTCAGTGAAAACAAACTTTCTGTCTGGATCAATCACGGTGACATCAGCAACACTTCCCTCTGCAAGATTTCCGCCGGGAACATTCAGGATACGGGCAGGGGCCAGGGACATTAACTCCACCAGCCGTGCCGCATCTATAAGTCCATCTCTCACTAGGGACAAGGACAGGGACAGGGATGTCTCAAGGCCGATAATTCCATTGGCAGCCCGATCGAACTCCAGCTCTTTCTCAAGAATCGAGTGCGGTGCGTGATCTGTGGCAATGGCATCAAAAGTACCGTCCTGCAGACCCTTTATTATAGCATGCCGGTCTTTTTCAGTACGCAGGGGAGGATTCATCTTGGCATTTGTGTTGTAATCAGCCACTGCCTCTTCAGTGAGGGTGAAATAATGCGGTGTGGTTTCAGCGGTCAGCCTCACCCCACGCGCCTTGGCTTGACGAATCAACTCTGCGGCAGCAGCTGTGCTCACATGGGCAATATGAGTGTGCTGACCTGTGAGTTCTGCCAGGGCAATCTCGCGATAAACCATAATAGCCTCAGCTGCAACGGGGATGCCGCGTAGTCCCAGGCGAGTGGAGACCACTCCTTCATTCATCGATCCATTGCGGCTGAGCGCGATCTCCTCCGAATGAGACATCACCAGCAATCCGTGGCTACCGGCATATTCCATGGCACGACGCATCAGCTGACTATCCAGCACCGGAAGGCCATCATCGGTTACCGCAACAGCTCCAGCCTCTTTTAATTCACCATATTCAGCAAGTCCTGTCCCTTTACTACCGACACTGATGGCGCCAACAGGGTAGACCCTTGCGAAACCTTTCTCCGCGGCAGCTTCGAGTATAAGCCGAGTCACAGAGGCACAGTCATTTACGGGGCGGGTATTGGGCATACAGGCCACTGCGGTAAACCCACCGGCTGCAGCAGCTCTGGTTCCCGACTCAACGGTTTCTTTGTACTCTTCACCAGGCTCACGCAGGTGGACATGCATGTCAATCAATCCAGGAACAATCCATTTCCCCTGCAGATCAAAGCGGGTACAGCCTTCGGGACAATTCTGCTGCGGCGGCACAATGATACCATTCTCCAGCCAGATATCCCCGGTACAATCGCGGTCAGCAGCCGGATCAAGGATACGGCCATTCTGAAGAATTATGGTTTTAGCACTTGTCATTTTATTCAGCTCCCTCCTGTCCCATCACCAGATAAAGCAACGCCATCCGAACCGCGACACCGTTGGTAACCTGCTCTAATATAACTGATCCTGCTCCGTCAGCGACATCCGGATTCATCTCAACTCCACGATTGATGGGGCCGGGATGCATAATAAGGGCATCGGGCCGGGCATATTTATCCAACAGGGTACGATTGATCCCGTAAAATTGTGAATACTCTCTCAAGGAAGGAATCAAAGGATCATCCTGGCGCTCCTTCTGAATACGCAATGCCATAACCACATCGGCATCACTCACAGCCTCGGCGACAGAAGCACAGGCCTGTGCCCCAAGTGACTCGACCATGGCAGGCATAAATGTGGCGGGACCGGCCACCCGTACTTTTGCGCCAAGTTTTGCAAAGGCAAGGATATCGGAATGAGCAACCCTGCTGTGAGCAATATCACCCACAATGGCAATGTTAAGCCCTTCAATCTTTCCCTTATGCTCGCGCACTGTCATGACATCCAGCAGAGCCTGACTGGGATGTTCATGGGTTCCATCACCAGCATTAATGATGGACGCACCAACGTGACGGGTAAGGAGCCCGGGAGCGCCGGAGCTGCCATGACGGATAATAATAATATCGGGGCTCATGGCCTGAAGGTTTCTGGCCGTATCAATGAGGGTCTCTCCTTTGGTAGCGGAGCTTGTGGATGCAGCGATATTAAAGGTATCTGCACTCATCCGTTTCGCAGCAATTTCAAAGGAAAGCCGGGTTCTGGTGGATGGCTCGAAAAAAAAGTTAATAATAGTCTTCCCCTTGAGCGTGGGAACTTTCTTAATTGGACGATTGGATATCTCTTTGAAGGAGATGGCTGTATCGAGAATGTGGAAAATATCAGCGGCAGAGAGCTGCTCAATCCCCAGAATATGCTTATGCTCAAATCGATAATCTTTGTTCATATTTCCCTTCTCCTCCTGATCAGCGAACCAGATTACCGATGCGGCTCCAGCGAATGGAAGCAAAGCGATCAATGGACACGAGAGGCTCGTTAAGGTCCCAGGACCAATACAACACAAAGGCCTTGCCGAGAACATCTTTCATGTCAACGAACCCCCAAAAACGACTATCCCAGCTGTTATCCCTGTTGTCTCCCATTACAAACAGGGAATCCACGGGGACTTTTACAGGCCCCATATTATCTCGAGGTCCTGCTGAAGCTGGCAAAATATCAGAGTCGGTGAAATGGGCATGGGGATTATTGACTGCCTCCCCATTTACATAGAGCTGCTTGTTTTTTATTTCAATGGTGTCACCCGCAACACCAACCACCCTTTTTATATAGTCAATGGCTCTGTCTTCAGGAAACCGGAACACAATAATTTCGCCACGCTGCGGTGTCTTCCAGGGGATCAGTATCCAACCGGTCTTAGGCATCTTCACTCCGTAGATAAACTTGTTCACCAGCAGATGATCCCCAATCTGCAGGGTTGGAAGCATGGAGCCGGAAGGAATTTTAAAGGCCTGAACGATAAAACTTCTAATAAAGAGAGCAAGAATAACAGCTATGATGATTGCTTCGGCATACTCACGAACCACTGACTTCCCTGATTTTACACCATCCACAATCGAATTCTCCGCTCAACAGAATTTATCTTTGCCTTGCCACAGCCAGACACCGTCGACAAAAATACTCGAAAGTCACATCTATTTCAAGACACCAGCCTAAATAGTTCATACAAAGAAAATAAATTCAGTGGTTTCAGCCAATAGGGCGAAAAATGAAAATACACCATATAATGAGCCACATCCCCTCCAAACAGCTATATGTGGTGCAAATCTGCCATGAACGCCCTACTTCAAATTCTTAACTACTTGTTTTAGCTGCAAGAAAATATCCATTTTCCGGCCCCAGCTCCTTGACAAACACTTTTTTTTGTGTCCTTAATATAGTCTAGTCACCAATGCCCGTGGTCACATGAAACATCGAGATTGCGGATATAATTACTTTTATCACCATACAAGACTGATACCCATGAACCTGCCTTTTCTTTCCAATGAAGACCTTGTGGTCGGTATCGACATCGGCTCGCATGCTATTAAAGTCTGCCAGTTGAAGCGAACCGACAAGGCCTATGCAGTAGTCAATCTTGGCAGTGCGACTCTGCCGGAAGGGGCAGTGGATGACGGCACCCTGAATGACGCTGAGATTGTAGGCAAAACTATTGCCGAACTATTCAAAAACCTCAAGATCAGGAAAAAGAAGGTTGGCTTTTCCATATCCGGCTATTCGGTAATTGTAAAAAAGGTCAACCTGAACGTGATGTCGGATAAAGACCTTGAGGAACATATCCTTTCAGAAGCTGAGCAATATATCCCTTTCGACATTGACGATGTCTACCTCGATTTCCAGGATCTCAAAACAAATGACGAAGGCCTTGACCGGACCGACGTTATGCTGGTGGCCGCAAAAAAAGAGATCGTTGATGATTACCTTGAGATGCTCGAAGAGCTGAATCTCAAACCAGTGATTGTAGATGTTGACGGTTTTGCCCTTGAAAACACCTATGAGTACAACTATCCCAAGGATGAAAATGTCGCCCTTGTGGATATTGGCGCCTCAAAGATGAATATCAATATCATATCCAATGGAATTTCTGTTGTGGCCCGGGATATCGTGGTCGGAAGCCGGCAGCTCACCGAACAGATACAGATCGCCTTTGACCTGGAGTTTGAAGAGGCAGAGGCTTTGAAACTCGGCCATACCCCGGCTGAAGAGAAACAGGATGAAATCGCTGACATTTTTTCAACAACCTGTACCCAATGGGTTCTTGAGATTAAGAAAGCAATAGACCTGTACCATGCAAATCATCCGGATGCCCCTCTAGGCAGGCTGGTACTCAGCGGCGGTGGTTCTAAGGTTTCCGGTCTCATTGACTTTTTGACTAATGAAACCGGGTTACCTGTGGAGCTGTTTAATCCATTCAGCAACATGACCGTTAATTCTAAAAAAATTGACCCGGATTATCTGATCAATATTGGGCCGGAGATGGCAATTGCTACAGGAATCGCCATTCGTCCTTCAGTAATATAGGCTGTAATTATGCTAAGAATTAATCTCCTTCCCATACGCCAGCTGAAAAAACGTGCCAAGGCACGTAATCAGATTGTGAGTTTCATCACCCTACTCGTTTTTCTGTTCCTTATCCTTGGGACGGTTGGCTTTCTTCAGTCAATCAAGATAAAAAGTATTGAGACTTCAATCGCATCCCTGAAAAAAGAAAAGAAGAGATACGATCCCATCATTGCCAAGATGAAGAAAATGGCCAGTGAAAAAGATGCTCTGAAGACTAAGATCGATATTATTAAGAAGCTCAAGAGGGACTCGGCAATCACCGTTCACATCCTTGATGAAATTGCAAGAAAGGTAGACTCTAAGCGGATGTGGTTAAAGAGCCTGAAACAAGACGGATCCCGCCTGTCACTGAGTGGTGTGGCCCTGGATAACAGGACCATTGCTCAGTTTATGGACGCATTAACGGAATCTGCATTTATCAGTACAGTAAACCTCTCCAACGCTTCACTGGCAAAGGTGTCAGGCCGTGATTTAAAAAGCTTCGAACTGGCGTGTACAATTATCAGTCCAAAGGCAGCATCTCAGGACAAAGCAACCAAGAACTCACAGTAGAAACTGCGGTATATGAAAAAGACTAACGCTTTTGCGACCTTCATAGACGAAAAATACATCCCGCTTGATAAAAAGATAAAGATTACTTTTGCAGTAATTCTTTTTCTGCTTCCCGTGGTTATCTTTTACTTCGTGCTTTTTCAGCCCCAGATGCAGAAGAGCAGCAAACTGAAAAAACAGAAGACTGAGATTGTCAAAGAACTCCAGGCTGCCAAGAAGAAGGTAGCCAGCAAGGCAAAACTGGAAGATGAACTGGAAGCAATGGCTGTTCTCTTTGAAAAAACTGCGACACTCCTTCCCAAAGAAAAGGAAATTCCAAGCCTGCTCACCAATATCTCTGCACTGGGCAGAGGATCAGGGCTGGATTTCCTCACCTTCAAACCCATTGCCGAAATTCCGAAAGATTTCTATTCAGAGATTCCAATTGAAATCAAAGTACGGGGTCCCTATCATAATATGGGCAGTTTTCTTGATCAAGTCAGTAAGCTCGATCGTATTGTGACAGTGGCAAATATTAACATGGGCGGTCCCAAAAAAGACGGCGGTGAAATGCTGCTGGAATCAAGTTTTCGTCTTGTAACGTATCAGTTCACAAATAAAAAACTTGTTGATCCGGATGACAAGAAAAAGAAGAAAAAACGTCGGAATTAACTTTCTATCATGAAAAATTCAAATCTCTCAACAAGGCGACTGCTAGTCAGAACACTGCCGATTCTCCTCCTTGGCATGGCTTGTGCTGTGACAACAGCTCAAGCTGTCCCCGAACAACAGGTAACGTCCGGTACTGCAACGCAGGAAGTCACAATGTTACCGGCCCAGTCATTAGATACCCTTTTTGAATATCGAATCGAAAACAGACCTGACCCTTTCGTGCCATTTATAACAGAAAAAGCTACTTCCACCAATATCAATGAAATCATTCCCGTTGCAGAACAGCTCTCTGGTATGCAGCTGTTTGAGCCAGGGCAGTTGAATCTTGTCGCCATAGTTATGGTTGAAGACAACGATTTCGCCATGGCTGAGGACACGACGGGCAAGGGCTATATTCTGCACCCGGGGATGAAAATTGGAAAACGCGGTGTAATCACTGCTATCCAGAACAATCAAGTCATAGTAGAAGAAACCGCTTTTACCAGAGCTGGCAAAAAATTAACAAACAAAATCGTAATGCTCCTCAAGAAAGAGGGAGAAGAATAAACAATGTATAAAAAACTTCCCGCATACTCTTTGGCAATTTTCTGTTCCCTCTTCCTTCTCATGGCAACAGCTGCTCAGGCTGCAAATCAGCCATCCGGAACTGGAGGCTACAGCATCAAAGACATTCAGGCTGATCTGATGGACAACAGCCTCCTCATAATGCTAAAAGGCGACAGTGCTCCTGCATACACCATGTACGAGTTATTCTCACCGGCTCGCCTGGTTGTCGACATTGCCGATGCAAGCCTTGCCGCCACCATTAACGCCGAGGACATTCTTCCTGCGAACGGGTTCGCATCCATCAAAGTCACCACCCTTGCGGAACAGAATCCCCAAATCACCCGTTTTGAAATAACCCTTGCAGAAAGTCATTCCTATAAAGTGGACCGTCTTGAAAATGATTTGTCTATCCGGCTCTTTCCTGTAGATCCAGCAGCTTCTCCGGTTCCTGTTGACAAAACCGAGAAACAGGCTGCTGTTGTCAAACAGGAACCAGCTAAGGCCAAAGCAGCACAGCTTCCTGCACAACCTGATGAGACTCCAAAAGCCCCTGCAGCTGTTTCCGACCCGACCCTTGACGCCCTGATAGATTCTTCAGAGTCTGCTTTAACGGCCAGCACAGCCCAGACCGGTGACAACGTCACTGCCGCTGAGGCCATGCAGGATTCTTTCGAGTTTTCCGGTTATAAGGCAACTCGTATCAGTGTTGATTTCTACAAAATTGACCTCCACAACGTATTTAGACTATTTCGTCAGATCAGTGATATCAATTTGGTGGTAGACGAATCAGTGAGTGGCTCCCTGACCCTTGCATTAAATGATGTTCCATGGGATTTCGCGCTGGACATCATCCTCAACCTGAAAAACCTCAAGAAGGAAGAACGTCATAACACCCTAGTTATTTATCCTGCCAAGATGGACTTTGCATGGCCTGAACGGGCAGCAGATAACCTTGCCTTTGAAGCTGATACGGAAGTGATTGAGCAGGAAGCTCTGATCATCCAGCAATCAACTAACCAGTCTGCAGAAATAATGCAGGCGAAAGAGTTACTGCGTCGCGCCAAAATTGAAGAAGACAACGATGACATTGAAGATGCAGCAGCGCTGTATGAAAAGGCCTTTAAACTGTGGCCTCAAAATGCCAAAATTTCCAATAGACTTGCCACGATCTACTTGGTGACTCTCCGAATGAATGCAAAATGTCTCCATTTTGCCAAAGAAACCCTCAAGATTGATAAGAACAATCACCAGGCGGCACTTTATGCAGCCATTGCCTCTGCCAACATGGAGCAGATCCCCCAAGCGATGGAATATTTTGCCCAGAGCATCACCGGTGAGCCACCACTGAAAGAGGCCCTTATCAGCTACGCTGCTTTCAGTGAGGAAAAAGGCCAGCCTGAGGCGGCCTTGAAATTACTTAACAAGTACTCTGAAAACTACAGTGATACTGTGGACACCATGGTTGCAAAGGCCAGATTACTCGATACCATAGGCCAAACTGAAAAAGCTACCGAACAGTATAAAGCGCTGTTATACTCAGGCTACCAGATTGTTCCTGGATTGAAAAAATATATCCGTGGCCGAATTGCCATGAAAAACGACCAAAT
Source organism: Desulfobulbaceae bacterium (assembly GCA_026988015.1). Lineage (GTDB taxonomy): Bacteria > Desulfobacterota > Desulfobulbia > Desulfobulbales > Desulfocapsaceae > Desulfocapsa. Next base: position 14,056 of record JALSMA010000062.1, read on the forward strand.
TGAACAATAACCCACTGACGAACAATATAAAGATGAACAAAAAACTATCTTTTCAAATGCCCAAGGGGTTTTCCATGAAGCTTCAAAAACCAGTAGTGCAGTTCAGCTGCCTTCTTACCCTGACTTTTTTTCTTTCATCCTGTGTACCTGATAAAACAGAACCTGAGGTTGACATCCCTGAGGCTCCTCCCGCAGCGGTGAAAAAGGTAGAAAAGCAGAACCGATTACCGGTGCAGTATACCAAGCCTACCTACCTGGTTAACAGTGGTGATCAGGAAAGTCTCTCAGAAGTTGCCCAAGATGTTAGCCTGAAGGTCGGTGCGTCCATCCGCTCCACCCAGGGCCCCCAGCCCTTATGGGATATTTTGAAACGCCTTGCATCTCTTAAAAAAATGAACGTCTCGTGGGCCAGTGATGTTGATCAAAACGTCCTCGTTGATGTTGATATCAGCGCCAATGATGATTTCTATAACTCAATTGACAACCTGCTGCGTCAGGTGGATTACTATCATGAGATGAAAGGTTCCACCATAGTTGTACGCTATAAGGAAACCCGACAATTTCATATCGCCATGCCTTTCACCAAGCAACTTTATGAGACAGCAACAGGTGGGAACGTGCTTGGCAGCAGAGACACAGCTAGCAACATTGAGGGAACCATTCGCCTTGATTCCAGAGGCAATGAGTTTGATATCTGGCTGAACATTCAGGACAATATGGATGCCATCCTTGACACTTGGTCGACCTCGGCCACTCCATCCATGACGGCAGAGCCGGTTGATACCCCTGCCGATGGCGAACCTGCCACTCCTGATACTGCCATGGTCACCCGGCAGGTTTCGGCATCCGGCAACAGATACACCATCGATAAACCTGTGGGTCTTATCACTGTTCATGCTCCGCGGCCCCTGCTCGACAAGCTTGAAATTTATTTTGACAACCTCAAAAATGAACTTTACAAGCAGATATCCATCGAAGCAAAAATCATTGAAGTCCAACTCAGTGATTATTCCTCCATTGGCCTCAACTGGAACATGCTTCTTAAAAGCCTTTCAGTCGGCGGAAATTATGCCTTTGGACGTACCAAAACTGAAACTAGAGCAGATAATGTTGGTGACCTCAAACAATGGAACAGTACATATAACTACAACAGTAACGTCAACGTAGTGGATGACACCACAACTGTCACCCGAGATATTGCAAATTCAGCAGAATCTATTGCGAATTCTGTCTCTAATGTTGGAACTGACATTGCCACCATAATTACCGGTGGTGGTAGTGCAGCAATCTCCCTTGCGGCCTTCACCTTTGATACTTTTATTAATGCCGTAAAAGAACAGGGTCAGACGACCATTCTTGCCAATCCGAAACTCAGTGTCTTAAACGGTCAACCAGCCCTTATCACCGTTGGACGTAATGTAACCTATATCGACTCCATTGAATCTGATGTCAACAACGATACAGGAACCGTCTCTTACACCGTTGAAACTGAGAGGGTTCTCTCTGGCGTTGGTCTTGCATTAACTGCCAATATCCTAGACGACAAAGAGATCATCCTTAACCTGGTACCCGTAACCTCCCTCCTTGAAGAACCCATTGAATACAGAGATGTCGGTCAGGGACAGGTAGGACTTCCTGTCATCAATGTTCGGGAGATGAGTACCACAGTTAGGGTAAAGGATGGCGAGATGCTGGTTATCGGTGGTCTGATATCAAGTGTTGATGATACCGGCGGTACTTTTATACCAGGTACCTCCAATATCCCATTTTTCAGATATCTCTTCGGGTATGAAGAAAAGACAGCCAGAAAACGAGAGCTGATTATCCTTCTCAAACCACGTATTATATAAGCCTTTCAATAAATTTTAATACCACGATTTAACAAGAATTTTCAGGAGAAAATTATGCAGAAGTTCAAATACATCATCTATCTGCTGTCAGCGGTACTCATTATGGGTTGCGGCCAGACTGTTGTTGAAACCCTTCATGTACCGGATACTCCAAATCCAAATGCGCCAGGTGAAGGTATGACCGTTGTTATCCTTCCCTTTGCTGACTACACCTACGCCGATGACCTTGCCGGTGCCTACCGCCGTAATCTTGCCATCACCGAAGCTGTTACTGATCGTTTTGTGGCCAACGGCTTCAATATGGTTGTCCAGGAAGATGTATTCGGCTACCTTGTTGATGAAGATATTATCAGTGTTATTCCATACGATGAAAGCAGTACCTCAAGTCTTACCGATGAATTGAATAATGAATGGTCTGATTTAATGAAGCAGCATTTGAAGGGCTATATTCAGAACCAGAAAATGCACTCCGGAAAAACAGTATCTGAAAGCCCCGGTACCCATGCCATCACCCCGAAGGCTGTGGCCAAAATTGGCCGGAGATTCAATGCCGACTATATTATTCGGGGACGCATCCTTGAATATAAAACTCGTGAAGAAAATACCTGGGAGCCTTGGAAAAAAGGACTTCTTCCATTTACCCTCGGCCTGAGCAGCCAGACCCTGAATGGCTTTGCAAGATCTGACACCTACGATGAATGGGGACATATGGCCCTTCCCGGAACTCTTGGCGCTGTAATCGGTTACAACTCAAGCATCTCTGGTCTTGAAGGTGCTGGAAGTGCCGTCTTCTGGGGTGCTGTTGGTGCCGGCCTTGGTCATATGGCTAAGAATGGTGGCCAGGTTGATCAGGCCGTTGTACAGATGCGCATCTGGGTGCAGGAAGCTACCACAGGAAATGTTGTCTGGACCAACCGCATTGACGTCAAGGTATCCCCCGAATCTGTCTATGCTGACCGTCAGTACGATATGCTTTTTGACAAAGCAATTCACAAGGGTGTCAACGTCCTCGTTGATAACTTTGTTCAAACCAGCATGTAAAAATCTTGTTTGTCCACCTTCCCCTAAAATAAGAAAGGGGGTCTGAAAGCAAAATGCTTTCAGACCCCTTTTTTTTTTATTGCTGCAGGGAACTCACTTATTTAATTCTGTTTCTGGGCTGCTTCCTGTTTGGAATTCTGATAAAGAGCCATGAAGTTAATGGGTTCCATCAGAAAGGGAATAAAACCACCATCAACAGATATTTGACTGACAATCTGTCGGGTGAACGGAAAGAGAAGAGTTGGGCAGTCCACTCCAAGTACCATCTCCTGATGCTCTTCTGGAATGTTTTTCATCATAAAAGCAGCTGCATGCTCAATCTCCATAATGAACATGGTCCTGTCATTATTTCCCTTATCAAGGATCTTTGCTGTTATCTGCAGTGCCACTTCATAATGATCGTCATCAAGCTTTTTATTATTCAGCTTTAAGCTCACCTCAACTTTCGGCTCCTGATTAGGTGCCTGAAAGACTGCGGGCGCGTTGGGATTTTCAAAAGAAAAATCTTTGATATACATCTTCTGCATACGAAAAATGGGACTGTCATCCCCTGCTGCTCCGGAATTGCCTTGATCTTCAGCCATGTCAATCTACCTCTATGAATTTATATGTATCTATATTGTCCCGAAGCCGATCCATAAAACCAGCCACGGATTTGATTACTCACAAAACAGATGCCCTGGTTCGAGAAAAATTCGTGGTAACTATCCCATAACACCCTGAAATACAGAAACATAATCCATGTTCCAGAGTCCGAATAAAAAACCAAGGGGGCATCACCATCAACCACTCACGCATTCAGGAGACTATTAAACAGCAAAACGTATCGTAACGCAAAGGATTTCCCTGCCCTTATCCTATCCTCAGCCCTTCAGGATTTCAGCCAGATAATAACCGGTATGTGAACCCACATTTTCAGCAACTTCTTCGGGAGTCCCGGTGGCTACAATGTTGCCACCATGTTCACCACCTTCTGGCCCTACGTCTATCACCCAATCTGCAGTTTTGACCACATCAAGGTTATGCTCAATAACAACAACTGTATTGCCGTTGTCAACCAGTCGCCCCAGCACCTTCAAGAGGTGTTTAATATCTGCAGGGTGTAGACCAGTGGTTGGTTCATCGAGTATGTACAGAGTCTGACCGCTAGCTCTACCGGACAGCTCTTTAGCCAGCTTTACCCGCTGTGCCTCACCTCCTGACAGGGTCACGGAGGACTGTCCAAGTGTTATATAGGTGAGGCCAACATCATAGAGAGTCTGCAGCCTGTTTTTGACTGGAGGGATGTTTGTAAAGAACTCCAGCGCCTCTTCAACTGTCATCGAGAGGACATCATGGATTGTCTTACCACGATATCGGATTTCAAGGGTATCACGATTATATCTTTTACCGTGACATGCTTCACAGACCACATAAATATCCGGCAAAAAGTGCATGGCAATCTTGTTGACCCCTTCCCCTTCACAGGCCTCACAACGTCCGCCTTTGACATTAAAACTGAACTGCCCCAGTTTATAGCCGCGCAACCTGGATTCGGGCAGTCGTGCAAAAAGTTCCCTTATTGGTGTAAATACCCCAGTATAAGTGGCAGGATTTGAACGTGGCGTTCGGCCAATGGGGCTCTGGTCAATGTCCACAATTTTATCTATCTTGCTAAGACCGGTCAGTTGCGCCTTCCCAAGCCTTACTTTATCAAGCCTCTTTGCAAGCCCTTCCCGGACCAGAGAGAACAGTGTCTCAATAACCAATGAGCTCTTCCCAGATCCTGAAACACCAGTTACACAGGTCATAACACCAAGGGGAAAGGCTACATTTACCTGCTTCAGGTTATTTACCTCTCCATTTTTCAAACGAAGATATTTTCCCCTGCCGGATTTACGTCTTTCGGTTGGTATGGAAATCTCTCTCCTTCCTGAAAGATAGTTTCCGGTGAGAGACTCCTCACATTCAAGGAGTCCGGTAACATCACCATTGTAGACAACCTCCCCACCATGAACACCGGCACCTGGCCCCATATCCAGAACGTGATCTGCTGTCTTAATGGTGTCTGTATCATGTTCAACTACGATGACACTGTTCCCCATATCACGAAGTTCCACCAGGGTATTGATAAGTTTTTGATTATCACGCTGGTGCAGACCGATGCTGGGCTCATCAAGAATGTATAACACACCTGCCAGTCTTGACCCAATCTGGGAGGCAAGCCGAATCCTCTGTGCCTCCCCTCCAGAAAGTGTCCCGGACCGCCTCTCAAGGGAGAGATATCCCAGTCCCACATCTTCCAGGAAGGACAGTCGATCTACAATTTCCTTTAAAATTGGTTCTCCTATCTGCCGCTCCCTGCTGCTGAATGGAATAAGGGGCAGATTGTCAATCATCTTGTCGATGGAGAGACAGGTCAGTTCATGGATATTCCACGTGCCTGTCCTCACCGCAAGAGCTTCCGGTTTGAGCCTGGCACCATGGCACACGGGACAGGTCTGTTCGTTCATGTAGCGGCCAAGTTCCTCCCTTACCATGGACGACTGCGTTTCAAGGAAACGACGACTGAGCTGGGGAATAACACCCTCGAAAGGCTTTTCAGATGTCATCAGGCGCTGCCCTTTCTGAAAGCTGAAGGTAATATCCTCAGTCCCGGAACCAAAGAGAATTATCTCACGGATGTCATCAGGGAGTTTGGCAAAGGGCGCGGTCATGGAAAAAGAATAGTGCGCAGCGACTGCCTGCAGCATCTGGCCGGAATAACTCCTGCCGCCACGCCTGTTCCATGGTGCAATGGCACCTCTCTTGAGGCTGAGGGATGGATCCGGAACAATGAGGGCAGCATCAAAGAACTGTTTTACTCCAAGCCCACCACATTCCTCACAAGCCCCCTGTGGATTATTAAAAGAAAAGAGCTGGGTGGAAAGACGGGGTATGGAAATACCGCAACGATGGCAGGCCGCAAATTCACTGAAGAGCTGGTCCTCACCACTGTCGGGAAAATGAACAAGCAAAAACCCTTCGGTGAGCCGCACCGCGGTTGTGATGGAATCACTGAGACGTCTTGCAGCAGACTCCTTGATCACAACCCGATCCACCACGACCTCAATGGAATGACGTCTGTTCTTTTCAAGACTCTGTACATCATCTGCATGAACAATATCACCATCAACTCGAACCCTCACAAAGCCTTCTTTACGGATACGGGCCAGCAGCTGTTCATGACGCCCCTTCTTGCCGGTAACCATGGGGGCCATGAGTACGATCTTTGTCCCCTCCTCAAGTGCCGCAAGGGTATTTACCATATCTTCAATGGACTGGGAGCGGATCTCGTCACCACACTCAGGGCAATAAGGGCGTCCACAACGGGCAAAAAGAAGACGAAGATGGTCGTAAATCTCAGTGACCGTGCCCACGGTTGAACGCGGGTTTTTGGAGGTGGTCTTCTGTTCTATGGAAACCGCCGGGGAAAGTCCCTCAAGGGCGTCCACCTCGGGTTTATCCATCTGGCCGAGAAACTGACGGGCATAAGTGGAAAGGGACTCTACATATCTCCTCTGCCCTTCAGCATAGAGAGTATCAAAGGCCAAAGTTGATTTTCCTGATCCGGAGAGGCCGGTAAAAACCACCAGACTGTTACGGGGTATATCAACATCAATGTTTTTCAAATTATGCATCCGCGCACCACGGATACTGATGATCGTAGGTTCCATGAGAATAAAGGCAGGACTCAGGCGTTTAAATTTGCGTGATCAATTTTAATGCAACGATCCATAACCACTTTCAAGCCAGCTTTTTCAGCAAGAACAGCCGCTTCAGTATTCACAATTCCCTGTTGCATCCACACAGTTCCTGCACCAACAGCTATGGCTGCCTGAACAACGGGAAGTACATCCTCGCTCCGCCTGAAGATATCAACCACATCAACCGGATGAGGAATCGAGGCCAGATCCGGATAACAGACCTGGCCAAGAATCTCGCTGACACCAGGGTTAACCGGATATACGGCAAACCCTGCATCCATCAGATATTTTCCAACGATATGGCTGGGCCTGTTCTCTTTGGGAGAGAAACCGACGACGGCAACCGAAGTCATTGAATCAATGATCTCAGCATGGGGTACTGCGGGTTGTATGGATATCATAATCAGATCCTGAATAATCGATAAACTCGTAAAAAGGTTAAAAAGCAGGCTGGATTTGTAGATAAGATAGCGTAGACACGGTAAGCCATCATAGCCGAGGCACAGAAATTTGTCCCCCAAAGGGTACTTCCTCCGGGGCGCACCCCAAGGGCACTTCCTCCGGGGCGCCTGACGAAGGGGATTATGAGTTCTTACCAGTCCATCAATAATTAAGTAACACTATTTCAACAGTTTCCCACAAAACTAAAAAAAAAATGATTTACCCGGGATAATGGCTATGGTAAATGTGGTTAATTAAACTTTTCGTCATAGACATATACTATGGAAAGAAATAGACCCAGACAGTCACTTGGGAAAAATAATCAGCATCCAGCAAAAATCAAGCTCCTTAATCATCACAGGAATATTGAATGAATTTTCAAGAAATCATTTTTGAACTGAACCAGTACTGGGCCGATCAGGGCTGTGTCATCCAACAACCATACGACATGGAGGTGGGTGCCGGAACATTTCACCCTGCGACCCTGCTGCGTGCCCTTGGTCCAGAACCGTGGCAGGCGGCCTATGTCCAGCCATCCAGACGCCCTACCGATGGCCGATATGGAAATAATCCCAATAGGCTTCAGCATTACTATCAGTACCAGGTGGTTCTGAAACCATCCCCCATTGAAGTGCAGGAACTTTACCTTGGCAGCCTGAAACGATTTGGCCTGGATCTCCTTGAGCATGACATCCGTTTTGTGGAGGATGACTGGGAGTCACCGACACTTGGTGCCTGGGGACTTGGCTGGGAAGTATGGCTGGATGGTATGGAGATCACCCAGTTTACCTATTTCCAGCAGGCAGGTTCCTTAGATCTTGCGCCAACCACCGTCGAAATCACCTACGGACTGGAGCGCATTGCCATGTACCTCCAGAGTGTGGATTCGGTGTATGATATCGCCTGGAACGACTCAGTGAGTTATGGCGATATCTTTCACCAGGCGGAGGTAGAGTTTTCCACCTTTAACTTTGAAGAAGCAAATGTAAAGGAGCTGATCAACTTTTTCAACACCTGTGAAGAAGAGGGGCTCAAGCTGGTGGAGAAAAGCTTAATTCTTCCGGCCTATGATTACTGCCTGAAATGCTCACACACATTTAATCTACTTGATGCACGAAAGGCCATCAGTGTCGCAGAGAGAACGCGCTATATCGGCAGAATCCGAAACATTGCCAGAAAAGTGGCCAGTGGTTACGTAGCACAGCGAGAAGAAATGGGCCATCCCCTAATCAAAAAAGAGGAGACTGTATAATAACAAAATGGCGGAAGTGCATGGGAATCGAACCCACCTAGCGAGCTATTAACCCGCTACACCGGATTTGAAGTCCGGGAGCGCCACCAGTGCACTATCCACTTCCCCATTGTGGAAGCCACTGTAATAATAATTACTGTGGAAAACAACTTTTTTTATAATTTGCTTTCTTGGGAGAGAATGTTTAATTTAGTTGGCATTCTCTTGAATCAACGAAAAGATTTACTTATTTTCACTCCATCCTTCAGCTAAACACAAAAAAAACATATGCAGTGTGAAAGACTTATCAAACAGATTAAGGCGTGGTACATCCATGTGAGTAATGAAACCATGGCTCCAGCCAGAATGGTGTCGTTTATTCAAAAGCATGCCGCAGAATGCGACATATGCCTGGAAGACCCGGATCTGCAAGAAGAAATTGAAAAAATTACAGAAATGATCCTCCCTGAATCGAAGATACCGAAAGCCGTACGCATGCAGCAGGAACAGGAAGAACAGGAAAAACGGGCCGCTGAAAACGAAGATAGCTCCGAGGGAACAGCAGATATCGAATAATTTTTTGCGACAACAAACCATTCGATATCCAACACAGCAGAATGAGTAATAAATAGAAAAGCCGTGCACCATGTTGTATGTTGAAAACAGGGTGCACGGCTTTTTTTTGTTTTAGCAGCGGTCCTTTATTTCAGCTACTCCGGAAGCCCAAGCCCCTTCCGTTTCATTTTAATTCGCTCGTCAATAAGTTCTGCTGCCTTGAAAGGATCTGGCTCTATTGCAAAACAGGCACCAAGCATTTCATCAAGCCCTTCAAGGGCCAGATTTGTCACAACTGGGGATCCTGTAATGTTAGGTGGGTGTCCGAGATGGGTGTATATCCCGGATGCGACCGCATAAGTGCCTATAGTAGCCGCTTTTTCCGAGTACCACTCAGGCGAGGACGCTGCCAGGGGCAAGTCGGAAATACTAACTCCTATTTCGTTGGCGAGCAATGCCGCCAGCTGCAGAATCCTGGCATTATCAACACAGCTTCCCATATGCAGAACAGGGGGGATTCCAAGGCTGCCACATATCTCCTTCAGACCGGGTCCTGCCTGCTCAATCGCCTCAGGAACAAGAAGTCCAGCCTTCCCTGCAGCAGTTGTCACACAGCCTGTGGCAAGAACCAGAATATCTTTTTTGATAAGTTCACGGGCAAGATTAACATTACAGAAGTCATGTTTGTATTTCGGATTATTACATCCGACGAGACCCACAGCCCCCCGGATCTTTCCGGCTTTTATAGCATCGACCAGTGGACTGAGCGATCCACCCAGGGCCTCGAGCAACGCCTCATTGGAAAACCCGGTCATTATATCAACAGGCTCACAGGGAATTTCGACACGATCCTGATTGCGCATGGTATAGCGATCGATTGCCATCCGGACAACCTTCCGCGCCTGTTCCATACCATTGTGCATTTCAAATTTCACATGATCTGCACCTGTGAATCTGGCCTTATCAGCAGTGGTTACCATTTTGGTATGGTAACAATTTCCGACCTGAACAAGGCTTGGCATAATGCATTGGTAATCGACCACAATCAACTCAACTGCTCCGGTAATTATCGCAAGCTCGGTCATCAGATGGTTTCCAGCCATGGGAATCCCCTGGCGCATCATTAATTCATTCCCTGTACAACACAAGCCAGCCAGATTTACTCCAGAAGCTCCAGCTTTTCTGGCAAGATCAATAAGCTCTTCTTCGTTAACAGCTTCCAGAATTTTTTCGGAAACAATGGGGTTATGTCCATGAACCAGAATATTCACCTGGTCCTCTTTCAAAACGCCAAGATTTACCTGGGCCTTTCGCGGAGAAGGTGTACCAAATAAGATATCTGAAAGTTCTGTAGCAATCATTGATCCTGACCAGCCATCAGCCAGGCACATACGCAACGCATGCAACATGGTATTTCCAGCATCATTGTCGCAACCCATATGGGTCCTGTGCATCATTTCTGTGACTTCACGATCCACGCCACGTGGAACAATGCCCAACTTCTCCCAGTTTTCAAGCTGCTTTACAGGAAGCCGGCTGAGAAAGCCAACTTTTTCACGCCTGCTGCCAAAATCCTCAAAGAACTCATCTGCCAGATCCCTGGCAACTTCCAGCAGCTCCCGCCCTTCTATAGCAATGCCACGTTCCTCTGCAATACGCAGCAGTTTCTGTTCATCTTTAATCTGGTAATCTTTGGTATGCCCATGGGCAACGGCGTGAAAGGCCTCTATACAATCACGACCATGATCTGAATGGCCTGCTGCCCCGCCAGCAAGAAAACGTCCAAAGTTTCTGGCCACAATAACATCAGCCCCCGCCCCGCAGACACCAAGGGGCGCTTTTTTACTTATCCGACACGGACCCATGGTACAAATACGACAGCAGACACCTGATTCTCCAAACTTGCAGTGCGGGGTTTGCTGTTCCAGCCTGTCCCAAACTGTCTCAATCCCATCGCGTTCAGCCTTCTGCAGCATCTTCTGAGCATCATCCCACATACTCATTTTTTCAAATCTTTTCGGATCTTCCTTCATACAATTTCTCCTGTACTGTGGTTGGATAAGTCGTTCCGGATATCATAACCTTACTGTCACATAAAAACATTTTACAGGAAAATAACTCTGATTACTGTCAGCTATCTGACAAACAACCAGTTTTTTAAAAAAAAGATGAACACTGCACACTTGAGTCGAAGTCAGACCCGAGTGTGACCGTAGTTTTTCAACAGATCAACATTTGGAATCAGATAGACATTCCGGGACATTTTCTCCAGTACCCCGTCCTTCAACATGGCGCTCACAATAGTGGAAACCGTCTGCCTTGAAGAGCCTATGATGGCCGCAAGCTGGATGTTGGTTAAAGCAATCCTGACAACGGTTCCACTGGGAGTTGGGAGACCGTTATTTTCCGTTTCATAAAGAAAGAAATCCGTTAATCGCTGCCTGATGTCTTTGAAGACCAGGCTGTCAATAATGGAAAAGGACTGGCTCAACATCTCACCCAGGATACGGATAATAGTCGCGGAAAGTGCGGGATGGCTTGTCATGCAGGAATGGAACCTGGCTGTTGGCATTACCAGCAATGTCACCTCTTCAATGCTCTGAACATGTGCACGGGTATGACTTACGAAGATATCTCCGGATTCCAGAATAGCTAAGGAGAAGTCTTTATCCTCCACTGCAAGATACAGGCGCAATCGCCCCTTTTTCACAATAAAAACTTGATTCTTCTCATGACCGGGAGAGTATATCAGACTATTCCCAGCATGTCTGTTTTCGGTGAACTCCGCCATGAGGGCGGAATTTTCGGGGCGTGTCAGCTCGTTGAGCAGATTGATTGACAGTAACCTAGTCTTCATTTGGACATATGTTATATATTTGGTGGCGTCGTAAAGACTCTTCCTCTTCAATACTTTTATCGTACCACATAAAAACCTGCTTCTTAAAGTAAAAAGAACAGACCATACTCAATCAAAAAAAATCTTTGCATCGTTCAGGGAGAATAAAATGCAAAACCGGGGAAAACAAAAAAAAAGCCAATCACTTATGAAGTGATTGGCTTTCAGCTGACAAATGGTCGGGGCGGTAGGATTCGAACCTACGGCCTCCTGCTCCCAAGGCAGGCGCGCTAACCAGGCTGCGCTACGCCCCGACTCACAAAGAAAGGAAAAAAAGCCCGACCTATAAAGAAAAGATCGGGCTTGGTATTTTTGGCTCCTCGAGCAAGACTCGAACTTGCGACAAGGTGGTTAACAGCCACCTGCTCTACCAACTGAGCTATCGAGGATTAAAATCAACAGGCGTTAACAATAGCAAGCAACCTGTAGGCGCACGAATATAAACGACCGGAGTCAAGCTGTCAATACCTTTTTCCATTCCTGCAACTGAAAAAGGTATGGTGTAAATCTCCTCATTCACAGGCAAAGTCACAGAGGATTCAATACTCTTTGTTCAAAGAACTACTGCTGAATGAGTGACGGAAAACTGGCCATGATTGCTGCGATAGCCTCATTAATACCTTTGGTAACCTTTTCCGGACTGTTGTTGGAGCCAATACGGTCTGTACCACTGCCACGCCAGATCAGTTTACGTTCACTCGGATCAAGGATATCAACAATCAATGTTCCCACTTCATACTCTCTAGTTGTGGTTGTCCGTACTCCCCTAGTACCATTCCAGTATGGATCTCTGACCAAAGCTCCATACCCATAAGGACTGTAGAAGTGGTCAATGGAATCTACCTGCAGCTTTGTATCAATAGCACCAAACCAGCTCACCACAAAATCAGCCGAAGCTGCATCAATTTTTGTATATCCCTTTGCCGCAAGACTGTTTTCCACCGCACGACGTACTCGGTCCACAATAAGGTCATTATTGACCCTGGCATCACTACTCACCGCCTTGTCATTATCAAGCCAGGCATAAGTCCTCAACTTTGTAAAGTCATAGGTCGGATTAAAGTCAGTACTTACCCTGATTGTCGAACATCCAACGACAAAGAGCAGCAGAAAAAAAACACACCCAAAAGAAACTCTTTTATTCATGGCGAATTCCTCTTAAAAAATTTAAAAACCCACTTCACCAGAGACAGACTCTCGGACGATTACTGGGGTGGAGTGCCAAACATCCCCTTGAGCACTTCCATGGCCTGCTGCATCTGCTGCTGATCCTCAGGAGACATCTGCTGCTCCTGCCCCTGTGGCATAGCACCCTGTTTTTTCACGCTTTCTGGATTTTTGAGCATGGCTATGGTCTGTTTTGCCATTTCCCTAGCCACCACGTCTGACTGCGGGTCATACCGAGCCTCTATTCCCTCTGGAAACTGAAAATACTTGTCTTTAACTCTGCCCTCATCCACAGAAGTCGCTTCCACCTTCATATTCACACCCATCATGTTGCTTTCAACCAGCAGGGGGATCCCGGAGCCATGAATACTATACACCACCGTGCCCATCACCTCGGCACGGTCACAATTGTAACCAAGTATCTTTTTGACATTCTGCTGAACATTCCCGCTAAAACCTTCGGCCATGGAAACACCCATTTTCTCTCCGTTTTCCCGGACTCTTTTTTTCTCTGCCTTTGAGAGTTTATTATACTCCTCTATCATATACTTTTCCGGGTTTACAATTTTTGTCCCTGTCCTTTCCGTCAGATCAAATTGATATATCCAGTCCGGGGTAGTAATGTCCACAGTCTCATTAACCATGGTCATCCCCATCATGGTGGTCTTGGTGGTATGATAGGTGACCACCTCACGTCCGTAATCACGAATATATGTAACCTCACTCCCATTTTCCACGCCACTTATGGTATAGTGGATGGTTGCGTTCTTAAACGGCAGTTTTTTCTCCCAAGGACTTTTATCACCAGCAGACACGGCGAGTGGCAACAGAACCAGCAGCAGAACTCCAAACAGAAACCGTTTATTCATAATACTTCCCTCCCTGAACACGTGACAGATTCGCAACCTATCCCTTAATAACACACTGAAAATACAAGTTTAAAGTTCACATCCATGTATATTAAAAAAAATCACCCGCCGCCCTTGTAAATGATGGTCTGGTGACATTTCAGATCCAAACTCGCGTTTCCATAATTTAGCAATGAGTTGAAAATTATACAATCTTTTCCTGCTATTCTTTTTTTCTGTGGATGGCAAATGGAGCCCAGCTCTGACAGACCGGCATCACCTCCACACGATTAATATTCACATGGGGCGGTCTCTGGCTCAGCCAGTAAACGATCTCTGCAATATCCCGTGGAGTCAACGGCTCAGTACCATCATATACTGCATCCGCCTTCTCTCTATCCCCATGAAAACGTACCACCGAAAATTCAGATTCGGCCAGTCCCGGCTCAACGTTTGACACTCGTATCCCGGTTCCATGGAGGTCAGCACGGAGATTATTGGAAAACTGCTCCACAAATGCCTTGGTTGCGCCGTAGGTATTACCACCCGGATAGGGCCATGATCCAGCGATTGATCCAATATTGACTATATGACCACGTCCCCGGCTCACCATTGCCGGCAGCAGGGCACGGGTCACATACATCAGCCCCTTGATATTAGTATCCACCATGGTTTCCCAGTCGTCAAGATCAGCATTCTGCGCCGGTTTCATTCCCAGCGCCAGCCCCGCGTTGTTAAGCAGCAGATCAATCTCATTATGGGTATCAGGCAGACCACTCACCATGGCCTCAACCTCGCGGCGATTCCGGACATCACATACCACCGTATGAACGTTCACTTCCCAATGTTGGTCACAAAATTTCCGCAACCGCTCCTCACGCCTTCCGGAAAGAACTAGGTTCCAGCCATTTTCGGCAAATATCTCTGCACAGGCCCGACCAAACCCGGAGGTGGCGCCAGTTATAAATGCTGTTTTTGTCATCTCTTTTGAGCCTCAATATTGAAACATTCCGCAGCCTTTTTCATATCAGCAGCAGTAAGATAGAAATGGGGTGCCACGCGTATATATCCAGATCGCCCAGTCACCACTATACCATGTTTTGCAAGACGTTCCACCAGCTTGTCCCCACTGTTCACCGGCAAAACGGCAAGTATTCCCGAGCGATGTCTTTCGGGAAACAGCAGGGGCGTATACAGATCATGGTCCAGATGTTTTAGAAAAACATCCTGCAACTCAAAAACCTCCTCTCTGATACCCTCCATGGTGTAACGTAGAAATATGGAATCAAGTAGTCCATTGAAAGCTGCTAGATGCTCCCAGGCGAGGGTGGAATATTCAAACTTTCTCCCATCCACATGAGGATTCCAACTATGATCCAGATACTCAAGTCCCTGCTGCATCGAGGAAGAACCCACCATGGTCACCGCAATTTTATCCCGAAACTCTTCACTGGTGTAAAGAATCCCCGCACCAAAGGGACCCATGAGCCACTTCCAGGAGGACACGGCCACAGCAGCCACATTATACTCTTCAGGGTACAGGGGAAGGCAGCCCACACTCTGAGCACCATCTATCACCAGATCAAGATCCTGATCCCTGCAAAACGATCCCAGTTCCATAAGATCGGCAGCATAGCCACTGGTAAATTGAACATGACTCATGGCAACGATACGGGTTCGTGGAGTGATCTTTTCGGCAAGCTCAGCCATGGACCATCCCCTCGGTGCCTTTACAGCCGATAAGCTTCCCAGGGGGTCACTGTCGCCAAGCAGAAGCAGCTTCACACCCCTCCTCTCCTGAAGACGCCAGGGGTAATGATTACTTGGGAATTCATGGACATAACTGACAACCTCGTCACCCGGTTCAAAGGGGTAACCATTGGCAAGGAGACACATGCCCTCCGCTGTATTGCGGGTAGCCGAAATATTAGCAGCATCGGTCTGAAACAATTCTGCACATTTCTGATGAAATCGGGGCAGTAGGTTAAAATAAGGGGGCAGCGCACTGATTCCCCCTGCCGCCATGGCCTCGAGAAAATCTCTGGCAGCCTCCTTGGCCTGCAATTCCATGGGAGAGATGGCACAGTGGGCCAGAAAGAGGTTGTTCTGTTTTGAAGGAAAGGCCTCCACGCTCTTATCAAACATTGCTTTACTCCTCCAAGCACAGATTTTCGTTTATCAGCCATTTTGAAAACTGTGATACTTGAGAACCAGATCGGCACAGCTGTTATCAACATGGGCAAAATCAAATATAAACTCTGGCAGTCTCCTGCCATCGCCATCCACAAGATGCCTGTAAATATCTATAAAAGGAATATCACACTTCTGGCAATGGTCAGCATAAGCAGCATTGAGCATTTCGGTATAGGCAGTGCGCTCGGCATGAGAGGCTGTGAAGGGATAGTTCAAGCCCTTTTTCCATTTTTCTGCTGCGTCCCCTTTAAAATCTCCGGTGGGAACCACATTAAATACATGAATCCTGTACCCCTGTTGCCGCAAGCTATGAACATAGGAAATATAATGCCTGGCCGTTGCCTCAATAAGTTTCTTCACTGGGGTGCCACATTGCAGATGCTTGTACTTTACATGCAGGCGAACATCTACTTCACCAAAACAGAATATCAGCTCTTTTTCACGCAACTTACCTATTATTTTCAGGAGTTTTTGTTCATGCCGAGACAGATTGAAGGCTGTCCTGCCATCAAACTTATTATACCCGAATAATACCCTGGAATCTGCAATGATATCATGGTTCTCAAAACAGCGCCTGGAGTGGCTGTCGCCCACCGCAAATATTTTCCTGTCCATAGTAGGTAGAATGAAAAATCAGTTTGTCGCGGAAGCCGTGGAATCCCCGTTGAAATAGGGTACAAGAGACTCTCCCGTGGCAGTTTTGAGACTATGGCGATTAATATAAAGACCGATAAGTGAAAGTGCCAGGCGTGACTGAGTACGAACCAGATCCCGCTGTACCTCGTTAAAACGGGCCAGCGACTCCTGACCGGCCTTGTATCCCTCCTCCACAAGATCCCGGCTCTGTTCAACAAGTTTCACAGAAGCACGCTGTAGTCTCAACTGTGCTCTGGCCTGTTCCAGACGTGTTATCGCCTGGCGCACCTCACTGACCACTCTGTTTTTCTGTTGATCAAGAGATCTGGCAACCTCACGCCGAAAGGCTTTGGCCTCGGCAATCCTTGCCTGATCCCCACCACCCCTGAAGAGATTGTATGAGAGATTGATAAGGAGGGTGGAACCAAAGTCATCCCCTTCAAATCCCATATCATCGATCCGGCTGCCATCCACATATCCGTTTAGCGAGAGCTGAGGATAAAATCGCGCTTTGGTTATTCCGACCGTGGATTTTGCCCGCTGCAGACTTATCTCCTGACGAAGCAGATCCGGGCGGTACAACCTTGCAGCCCGAATCAGTTCATCAGCTGAAAGTTCTACAAACGCTCTCTCTTCCACCATCTCCATGGGGAGCAGTTCCAGGCCGTCCGGCATAACACCGCTTTCACGACCCAGCAGAACTGCAAGACCAGAAAGTGCTAGGTCATAATCCCGCTCTGCCAGCAGAATGTCTGTGGAAGCGTTATTCATCTGCACCTGAAAATTGAGAACCGCGGAAAGGGATCCTCCCCCGGCATCCATACTCGCCCGGGCCTCTTTTTCCTGGTTGGCATTAAAGGAGAAATCCGCCTCCGCGATAGCCTTATTGTACAGGGCAAGCTGCGCTGCATAGTAACTCTCGGCAACAGATTGCAACAACAGGCGCATTCCATCCCTTCTTGCCTGCTCACTCTCCTGCCGACCATATTCGGCTGTGAGTTTTGAGAACTTCCTCGCAAACCCGTCAAACAGGAGCCAGGAGGCACCAAGATTAAGTTTGTATCTCTCACTGTTTCTGTCAATATCAACTCCCCCTGACAGCAGGGACTGGAGAGCAGCATCATTTGCAGACATCCGACTGCTTGCAGCTGTTCCCCCGGCGTCAATACTTGGCCAGTAAAGAGCACTTACCTGCTCAATCCGCTGCTGTGCCTGTGTCACCCTTTCTGCAGAAGCTGCAAGGGAAGGATTATCCTGCAAAGCGACCTGCTGCGCGGTTCCAAGGTCAAGCAACCGCACCTCATCAAGGCTTTTCCCACCGGCGACGGTTACGCAAAAAAGACTCGTCACTACCATGAAAAAGAAGGTTTTTTTCCAGTTCACTGATTTTTCCTCTCCGTTTTTCATTCGATTGTTCATTGAAATTTAGACTCAACCTGATCTACTACTCTTTGATCACCCTCGGCTCCACTGATTCACGACTTGGCCACTGACCACTTATTCCCTTTACCACGACTCTTCTCAAATCGTTAACAATCACCAGGAGACTTGGAATCAACACCAGGGTCAACCCCGTGGCAAAAGCAACACCCCCCGCAACAGACAGGGCCATTGGAATAAGAAATTTAGCCTGCATATCTGTTTCCACAATAAGAGGAGCCAGACCACCGATGGTACTGATGGAGGTGAGAAATATGGCCCGGAATCGTCTGGCACCACCCTGGATGATGGCATCAAACAGTTTCATCCCCTGGGCAAGATTCTCGTTAACCCGCTCTATCAGAACAATGGAGTCATTGATCACAACTCCAGACAGAGCCACCATCCCGAAGATGGACATCATCGAGAGATTATAACCTAGCAGCAGATGTCCCAAGATGGCGCCGATAATGCCGAACGGGATGGTAAAAACAATAATAAACGGCTGAATATACGACCTGAATATGGTGGCAATAATAACAAATATCCCCACCATGGCGATGGGAAAGCCGACCTTCAGGGATGCAAAAGACTCCCGGGTATTTTTCTTTGAACCCTGCATGGCAAGATGCACATCGGGATACTTCTGTTTCAACTCCCTGAAGGTACTCTTACCAAGTTCAGAAAAGATCTCCCCGGAATTTGCCTTACGATTATTCACCTCTGCTGTCACTTTGATACGGCGCAGACCATCCGTTCTTGAGATAGTTGAATACCCGGGAGTAAACGTAATATCAGCCACAGAGAGCAGGGGAACCTCCCTGCCATCAGGAGTACGGATGTACACCTTTTTAAAATCTGAAATCCGGCTTCTTTCGTCAGCTGTATAGCGTACCTTGACCCGGATATCATCACTACCACGCTGCAGCCGGAAAGCTTCACGGCCATAAAAGCCGGCATTGATCTGACTGGCAAGATCTTGGACACTTAGCCCCAAGGTCGTGGCCTCCGGTTTCAGAACAAGCTGCAGCTCGTTCTTTCCCTGGGTGTAATCGGAACGAATCTGATAAACTCCGTCAAATTCTTTGAGCACCTTCTGAAGGTCATCTGCAGCCCCGAGTAGTTCATTCATATCCTGGCCCTGCAGCCAGACCTCTATCTCTGCACCCGAGGGCCCGGCCTGCATACCTTCAAACGAAAGGCTTTTCACACCAGGAATACCACCCACCTCCTCCTCCCAGGCAATGAGCAAGTCATTGGAATGAACCCCTCGTTCCTCCGACGGCAAAAGGATAATCTGAATGGATCCCATATGCGGCCCCTTAGCCCCCATGTCACCGGATAGAACCTGTCCCACCAAAATCAACCGCTGCTGTATCAAGGGATCACCGCTTATGGTGGAAGTTTTTGCCGCCACCCGGTCAAAAGCGAGTTCGATTCTTTGCAGTGCTTTTTTGGTTACATCAGGAGGAGTACCCTCGGGAAATTCTACGGTTGAAGTGACAACAAACCCATCGAGTTTGGGAAACACCTGAAACTTGACCAGACCGCCCTTTACCAACCCCACACTGAGCATGAGTACGGAAATGGCAATGGCCAGTGAAACATAACGCCAGTTAAGAACATTGGCAAGAAAAGGCACATAACGTTTTTCTATAAATGTCTCAAGACCCATGCTCACAGCAAGGCGACCCCGCTCAATGAGGGCAAAAGGCCCCCACCGCTTTTTGGGTTTATTCAGATCCGGCAAATGACTTAAATGGGCCGGTAGCAGTAACAGTGATTCTACCAGAGAGATGATGAGGCAGGCGATTACCACAACTGGTAGGATCGCCACAAATTTCCCCATGGTTCCACCAACATAGGAAAGCGGAATAAATGCAACGATGGTTGTGCTAACCGCAGCCAGCACCGGCATGGCAACTTCTGATACCCCTTTAACTGCGGCATCAAGGGGAGATTCCCCTCGTTTACGGTGCACATAAATAGCCTCACCCACCACAATGGCATCGTCAACCACTATCCCCAGCACCATTATCAGCCCAAAGAGCGATATCATATTTATGGTTGCATCGATGGACCAGAGAATAAACATCGCCCCGGCAATGGAGATAGGAATCCCCAACCCTGCCCAAAATGAGAGGCGCAGATCAAGGAACAGCCAAAGCATGAAAAACACCAGACAGAGCCCTATCACACCATTACGCGTCAACAGATTAATTCTGGCCCGCAGTGAATCGGTGGTGTCATAAAAAACCGTAATATGGACCCCCGGCGGCAGAGCCTGTTCTTTTTCTTTCACAAAGGTCTGCACCGCATTGGAAATCTTAATGGCATCTTCATCCTCAGTCTTTGCGACCTGAATAAACATGGCAGGTTTGCCGTCGATGCTTGCAAACAAAGGATCTTCGGTAAAGCCATCACGGATATCCGCAATACGGTCTAGGGTTATGATTTCACCACTGGGACGAGCCAGCACCACAATTTTTGCCAGTTCCTCTCCCGTGTATTTTCGTCCCACCGTCCGAATCCTGATTTCTTCCCCAATGGTGCGCAGGGTACCACCGGCAAGGTTAATACTGGACTGTCGCACTGCCTGAGCAACCTGTTCAAAACGGAGGCCATAACGGCGTAATTTCTCTTCTGAAATCTCAATTCCAATCTCATACTCCCGGGTCCCGTAAGCATCTACCTGAGAAATAAGTGGAATTTGTTTTACCTCATCCTTGATCCGTTCTCCCCAATGCTTGAGCTGTTTTTCACTGAGATCACCGGATAGAGCCAGGAGCATGACCACCTGTTTTCGCACAATTTCACGGATAATTGGTTTTTCAGCATCTACTGGCAGGGTGGAGATGGCATTCACATGGGAGCGCACCATGTCCAACACTTCCGAGGTATCAAAGCCATCTTTTACATCAACGATCACCGTGGCAACACCTTCCTTGGACTTGGTGGTGTACTGATCTATGCCTTCAATGGATTCCAGGGCCTCTTCAATTTTCTGATTAATCCCCTCTTCCACCTCTTCCGGATCAGCCCCCGGATAGGGCACCGTTATAACAATCTTATCGACTGAAAATTCGGGAAAACTCTCACGCACCATCATCTTGGTGGCAAGAAAACCGGCAAAGAAGATGAGCAACAGCAGGATGTTGGCAAAAACCGTATTTCTGGCAAAAGAGGCAAGCAGCTTATTCATCACTTCTCACCCTCGAGAGTCGTTCCATCCAGAACAACCTCCACCAGGCTGCGCTCCAGGGGATTAACCAGACGAGTTGTAATCACAAGATAACCCTCTTTGAGGCCGGAACTGATATAAGCCTTGTTCTCCTGAACCCTTACCACCACAACAGCGGCCGTCTCCAGACGATCATTGCGAACCACATAAACAGTGTTCTCAAAACTCACCGCCCAGCGGGGTAACTCCACCACCCTCTCCATGATTCTTCCCGGGATCAATACCCTGCAAAACATGCCAGAGACCAGTGGCATGGGGTGTTTTCCCTTCACAAACTGGCTCGAGTCTATCTGAAGAACCACCTTCACAGTCCGGGTATTCTTGTCATATGAACTGACTCTGTTAACAATGGCTATTGCTCTATTTTCTGCATTCTCTGTCCATGTCACTTCAGCCTGTACTGGTTTCAGATCAGCAAACCAGGCCTTTGTAACAGCCCCCTCAGTCCTGTTTTCCGCAAACTGCAGCCATTCGAAGGCATCACGACTATCCAGAGGAACCTCCAGCTCAAGAACGGAATCATCAGCCAGACCGAGAACGATTTTTCCGGGCGCAACATACTGACCCTTCTCTATGTTTTTTTGCGTAATCCGGCAGGTAAAAGGAGCATAGACCCGGCAGCGTTCCAGCTTGATCTGAGCACGAATCATCGCCTGCTGCACCTGAGCCAGCCTGTCAGCGGTATTGTTTGCTGCCTGTTCAGCCTTTTCAACTCCAGCCCGGGTACCCACTTTGTTCTTTTCAAATAAGGTTCGGACTCGATTAAGCTCGTTTGTGGTAATCTCCTGATCACGTTCCAGAATGGCAAGGCGGTTCTTATTCGACTCATACTCTGTACGATAATCCCTGTCGTCTATTGCAAACAGCAGTTCCCCTTTTTGTATTATGGAACCGGTCTTCAAACTGGGATGAATCTCAGCCACTACCCCAGCAACTTCGGCAGCAATTTCCACCATACGAATGGAGCAAAGCTCACCATGAGCCTCTATCTGCACCGGAACATCGGCAAAGGAGACCGCTACGGCCTCAACCTTCAGGGGCCTCTCCACCAGTGGAGTCTGAACAGGCGCCTTTTTTCTGCTTTTTAAAAACTTAAATCCACCAAAACCAAGCAATAAAATAATAATGCAGGCAACAACCCGAATAATAACGGTGTTGCGCATACTGGTCTTCTTTTGTTCACTCATGGTTATTCACTCATTCCTGTTTTGCTAATACCTGTTCCACACGTTCCAGAACTTCACACCACTTTCGGGCCGTCTCTGGCCCCACCTTTTCCACCAGGTCAAGAAAGGCCTCCAAAACAGCTGCCTCCATTCGCTCAGCTTTTGCAGCTGCCTGTTCTGAAAGACGAACCACCACCTTTCTTCTATCCATGGTGCTTCGTTCACGATACAGCAGCCCCTTATCTTCAAGCCGATCCACCATACTTGAGGCTGATGGCGGAGAAACATCCAACTGTTTTGCCAGCTGAGAGATGGTGCTTTCACCACTGCTATGCAGAGTCATCAAAACCTGCACTTGGGCCATGGAAAGTTCCTCACCTTGACATGATGCTCGCCCGTCATGGAGCCCAGACTGGATTGAGAAGATATGATTTTTCAGTTTGCGTCCGGCACTGGCTATAAAACGAGCCTGCTCAACTGTCCTGTCCTTTAACATAACTACGAACTTCACCTCTTGTTGTTGAAGAATACTCCACGACATACTTAGGATGCCTAAATACTAGCCCCACTAAACAATCTCTGTCAAGAATTTTATCACCTGCTGTAATCCAGAGCGTTCGTTAATGATTTTCGAGTTTTTTAACACGCTGATTATACCATGCTATATCAATTAGTTTGAGGTGAAAAATCGCAAATCCGTCACGGACGACGGCGCCTGTTCGAGTAATATCCAGCGTAACGGCAAAAAAACACATAATAAACCGGCTCACAAACAATAAAATATTGCTATTTGGTTGTTATTAGGATAAACAAATGGGAACAAAGTACCGATATGAATAGCAGAAACTAGAATCTGCAGCGTCCGATACTGATGGGTGGTTTTTCCAAACATGCTTGCACACGGATTTTATATCCTCATTTCAGTGTGTTACTGAAACAAATCGCTCATCCGTCACAGATTCAGGAGAGAAGCAACATACATTGACCCACTAGAGAAGGAAGGAGACAGGTGACCAGTCAGGAAGCAATCAGGGTTCTCATGCTCAGCCCCATATATTTCAAACTCAAACCTGCAAACCGCAGACAGCTGATACAGGAATATTGCAGCCTTTTTGACAAGGTCTGCAGGCAGCAGAAAGACGACAGAAAATCGATATCACACTGAAATAAAGCAGGGACCCCACGGTCAGGCCAGAAAATACTGCTATTTTTTCCCCCAGAGCGGATCCTGGCCAAATCTGTCCATCCACCAGTCTTCCGGTTCCAGAACCTCACCATCCAAGGGAACCAGAGGAATCTTAAACTGACCATAGTATTTCATAAGAACATCATAGGCCCTGGTGAGTTTACGCATCAGCTCGCCCTTGGCTCTGTCATCCCCTACAATATCAGGATGATTGGCCTTGCATCTGCTGCGATAACTGCGTTTTATTTCACCCAGCGTTGCCCGGTCTCCAAGTCCCAAAAGCTCCTTCGCTTCAAAGATTTCCTCCCAGTCAGATTTTGTCATGCTGTCTTTCCGGTTTTCCAGCTCTTCTCCTCTCCACGCAGAAGGCGACCGATATTAGAGCTATGTTTGACCCAGATTAACCCGGCAATAACTCCGGTGATAGCAATGGTTGATCCCTCCGCACCAAAATACCAGATCAGAAGAGGAATCAGTGCGGATACAGCAAGAGATCCTGCTGAGACAAAACCGCTCAGCGCAACAACTACAATAAAGACGAAAAGAGCAATAAGGATGGAGAATGGGGAGAAAAAGAGAAAGACCCCCAGCGCCGTAGCTACTCCCTTGCCTCCCTTGAACCCGAGATAGACCGGGAACATATGTCCAACAACAGTGGCAAGGCCGCAGAGAGCAATAAAAAAAACACGACCGGGGACATCGGGCAGGAGAACAGAAATCAGATAAACCGGAAAAAATCCCTTTGCAATGTCACAAAGCAGGGTCAGCGCACCGAGCTTTTTACCGAGTACCCGGTTGACATTAGTTGCCCCAATATTTCCACTTCCCTCCTGACGTACATCTTTACCTACTGCTCGACTGAAAAGAAAACCAAAAGGAATAGCTCCAACCAGATAACTCAGGATAAGTGCTACGATATATGTAATGGTCATGGTTTATTAGCGTTGTACTAGGATGAATGTCCGAGAGTGCCCTTTCGCCCAAACTCTTCATTATTTCAGTAAAATAATGCTCGGTATCACTGCTGTCCCAACGTTTTTTATAGTAGACAGCGTAACTTGTTAATTTATTAAACTATTGACGACAAAATGCCTGTTTTCGACTTGAAATTAGACTATCCTCAAAATTTACCAAATTTTGAGCGA
>JALSMA010000063.1 GCA_026988015.1 Desulfobulbaceae bacterium
TGCATGGGCAACTATGTGGGAGAGTAGGTCACCGCCGATTTCTTATAGAAAAGGCCCCAATCAGTTTCTCTGATTGGGGCCTTTTTTTTTGTCATGATATTCCTGCACCCTGCCTAACTCTGCTTGACAGCTCCTTCTTTTCCGACTACTACCTTTTCAGCCGCCCACTACCCATGAATCTCACAATAAAGAGAGTAAAATGTCTTACAATTCCTCCCTCTACCTTATTATCCTTGCCGCAGGAAAAGGTACCAGGATGAAATCTCAGAAGGCCAAGGTACTTCATGAAGTATTTTATGCTCCTATGATTCATCATGTCCTTCAGGCAACCAGCTCTTTAGAAGCGCGCAGAACCATCGTTGTTATAGGACACCAATGGGCCGCTGTAAAAGAGAGCCTTGCATCCTTTTCCCCAACCACTGTTATCCAGCAAGAGCAACTTGGAACTGGACATGCTGTTCTTTGTGCCAAAAGTGCCATTGATGTCTATGAAGGCAATGTAATGATTCTCTGCGGGGACACCCCACTGATTCGCCCTGAAAGTCTTACAGACATGCTTACCCAGCACTGCAGTAATGAATCTATCATAACTGTCATGACCACTTCCCTCTCAAACCCGACGAATTACGGACGTATAATCAGTAATACTGACAATACCATCAGCTGCATAGTTGAAGAAAAAGACACCGATTCTGAGCAGAAAAAAATCAAAGAGATCAATTCAGGAATTTACTGCATAAATACCAAGTTCCTGTTTTCACATCTTGCAAACATCGGCACAGATAACAGCCAGGGCGAGGTTTATCTCACTGACATCGTAACCCAGGCTGTGTCAAAAAATATCCCTGTCCATAAATATCTTAACCCTGATGCCGCCGAGGTGCTCGGTGTTAACTCAAGGCTTGAACTTTCTCAGGCTCACAGTGCTCTGCAAATTCGCCAAAATCATAACCTTATGGGTGCAGGTGTAACAATGATACAACCAGAAAGCATACAGGTTTCCCCAGATTCCACAGTTGCAAAAGATGTCCGCCTTCATCCTGGTGTGGCAATTTCAGGAGTATCTAACATTTCTGAGGGCTGCGAAATTGGTACCGGCGTCCTCCTTCACGATGTAATTTTAGGAGAGGACTGCACCATTGGGGCCTACAGCTGCCTTAAACACTGCAGGATTTCCAAGAATTCCGAGATTCCAACACATAGCAAAAGCTGCTGATTCTTTACTCAATCTTCCCGACTGTTAAAATCTGTATTGGCAAGAGAGCTCTATCCGATTATAATGACGCGACTGAGTAAAGATATCGTCATCATCTTTTTTCATTGTCCGATTCCTCAACAATGAAAGATATATCCTTGAACATCCTGTTTCACGTTCTGTTTTATTATGAATCAAGGATGATGGCGTCGTAGAAACTCTTCACCTGCTTCGTTGCTGTGTTTTTTGTTCAATCACCACGTACCCTGGT
The DNA here is from genome assembly GCA_026988015.1 of Desulfobulbaceae bacterium. Classification (GTDB taxonomy): domain Bacteria; phylum Desulfobacterota; class Desulfobulbia; order Desulfobulbales; family Desulfocapsaceae; genus Desulfocapsa. The sequence goes on from JALSMA010000063.1 coordinate 1,467, forward strand.
ATGCCGGAATAAAACAAAAATATGCGCCTCGCATCTGAAGTTTTTTTACTTACCCATCTATCAATTGACCTTCTTACGAGTCCATCAAGGATGACAAACTCATAAATAGATCAAAAACAGGATGGAATTGTTGGTAAGCGTAGACTCCGAAGAACTCTATTTCCGAGGCACGGTAATTTCCTATCTTTTCAGTCTGCTAAAATACATTGAAAAGAAAAATAATTTGTTCCACAAGGGCACTTCCTGAGGGAGGCGCATAACGAATAAGATGATGATTTTTTACGAGCCCTCAAAGTAGCCACATACGCTCAATTTGCACAACAAACCTTGCACCATGAACCTTACAGTTAACGGCAACACCAAATTATTTCAAGATATTAAGACTGTAACAGATTTACTGATTACTCTGAACCTTGAACCTGAAACGGTTGTTGTTGAACACAATACTACTATCATTCAACCTGGAAGCTTTGATTCTGCCCATCTTGCAGAAGGTGACCAGGTAGAAATAATTCGATTTGTTGGAGGCGGCTGATATGCTGACCATCGCAGGAACAGAATTTCGTTCCCGACTTTTCCTTGGCACAGGAAAGTTTTCTTCCCCATCTGTTATGGCAGAAGCCATAGCAGCATCAGACTGCCAGATGGTCACCGTGGCTCTACGCCGTGTTAATCTTGATGATCCTGACGATGACATCATGAAGGCTCTTGGTCTTCACGACTACACCTTTCTTCCAAACACTTCAGGAGCGCGTGATGCCAAAGAGGCTATTCGTCTTGCGCATCTTGCACGTGCTGCATCAGGCAGTTCATGGCTGAAACTAGAAGTCACCCCTGATCCGCGAACCCTGCTTCCAGACCCTGTGGAAACCCTGCTTGCAACAGAACAGCTTGTAAAAGACGGTTTCATCGTACTTCCCTACATGAATGCTGACCCAATCCTGGCCCTGAGACTTCAGGATGCGGGAGCAGCTGCTGTAATGCCCCTTGGTGCCCCTATTGGGACTAACCAAGGTGTCCTTACCGACTTTCAGGTTGAAATAATTATTGAACAAGCCAAAGTTCCTGTTGTTGTTGACGCTGGAATCGGGGCTCCCTCCCATGCTGCCTATGCCATGGAAATGGGTGCTGATGCCGTCCTTGTAAACACTGCAATATCTGTGGCCGGTGACCCCATTGCCATGGCCGCAGCCTTTGCCAAAGCAGTTGAAGCTGGTAGAACGGCTTTTGTTGCCGGAATGGGACAGAAAAGTAAACAGGCCAGTGCCTCATCCCCTGAGTCAGGAATGCTTTCTTCAGACCTCGGGTTTCTAAACTAAAATGTTTCAATCACCTAATTTCCAGACACTCAGCAGTGAAATCATCACCCCAACTGCCACTGATGTCGAGCGAGCCCTTGATAAAGACCGCCTTCAACTCCATGACCTTGCCGCCCTGCTCTCTCCCGCTGCAGAACCCTACCTGCAGCAGATGGCGGTAAGATCCGCTAATATCACCTTAAAGCGTTTTGGTCGTACGACCCAGCTCTACGCCCCCATCTACCTGTCCAATTACTGCACCAACCGTTGTGCCTACTGTGGTTTTTCTGCCGACAACCTCATCAAGCGTAAATGTCTCACCCTTGAAGAGGTTGAAAAAGAGGCTGCAATACTACATGACCGAGGTTTTCAACATATTCTTCTGGTTTCAGGGGAAGCAGAAAGTGCTGTTGACGTGGAATATATGGAAGCTGTTGCCCTGCGTTTACGCAATAAATTTGCAGCGGTCTCCATTGAAATTCAGCCGATGTCCACTGAACACTACATGCGTCTCTTTGAGGCCGGTATTACTGCAGTCGCTGTTTACCAGGAGACCTATGACCGTGACCTGTATAAACAGGTTCATCTCTCCGGTAAGAAAAGCGATTACGACTACCGCCTGGAGACTCCCGCTCGAGTCGCTCAAGCTGGAATGCGTGAAGTTGGCATTGGTGCATTACTTGGATTAGCCGACTGGCGCGCTGAAGGATTGGCCATTGGCCACCACCTTAACTGGCTCCGCAAGGAATTTTGGTCGACTGCTTTCACAGTCTCCTTTCCTCGGATGCGCCCTGCTGCTGGCGAGTTTGAGCCATTACAACTGGTCAGTGAACGTAACCTCAGTCAACTCATTTTTGCCCTCCGTCTCTTTGACCAGGATGTTGGTCTCATTGTGTCCACCCGCGAAGAGGAACGCTATCGTAACGGCATGCTGGGCCTTGGCCCCACCAGATACTCAGCCGGATCCTGTACTGCACCTGGTGGATATGGGGACTCTGATTCCGAGGGAGAGCAGTTCAGCGTAGGCGATCACCGCTCACTCGATGAAGTGTGTACTATGATTCGAAATAAAGGGTTTGATCCGGTCTGCAAAGACTGGGATCGTGAATTTCAAATTAGTAACTAATGATAGCGTCGTAAAAACTCTTCACCTGCTTCGTCGATGCATTTTTTGTTCAATTACGACGTACCCTGATACGCCGAAATCAAACAAAAAATACCCGGCTTCGCATCTGAAATTTTTTTTCTTAGCTATCCATTAATTAACCTTGTTACGAGATTGTCACTAATGATGATGTCGTAAAAACCTTTATAGCTGAGACACCGAAATTTCTTACCTTTTCAACATACGTTATGCATGCCGGAAAGATAAGAAATTTGCAGTAATTTAAGGAGATGATGATTTTTTTACGAGTCCATCACGAATAAACAATGAATTTTAGTGGAGTAATTCTATGAGTGATCTAAAAAAAATGTACACTACCATTCTTGGGGACAGCTTCCCCATGGATATGACCATCTCATTTGGTGACCAGAAGCTGGTATATCGAAAACGCACTTGGGGAATCCCCATGGAGGATGGTTCCATTGATGAAAGGGGCATTCGCTACGGTGAGAACCCAGATCAGGAAGCTGCTCTTTACGAACTCGTTAACGGGAACCTCACTCTTGGTGAGTGTAAATTCATTGATCCAGGCAATGGTCTTGTTTCTGCGATTGCCGTGGAAGATATGCTTCAGGTCGGTAAGCACCCCGGTAAAATCAACCTTACTGATGTGGATAACGGACTCAACATCATTAAATACATGACCGACAAACCTGCTGCTGTAATCCTTAAGCACAACAACCCCTGCGGAGCTGCCATTGGTGACACCCTCACCGATGCCTACAGTAAAGCCAACCGCTGTGACCGTATCGCCGCTTTTGGCGGGGCAGTTATCATGAGTCGACCCGTTGACAAAGAAACAGCAAAACTTATGTCTGCAAATTATCTTGAAGTTGTCTGTGCTCCAGACTTTGAAGAAGGGAGCCTTGAAATACTGGCAGCCAGAAAGAATTTACGTGTCATAAAAATGAGCAGTATCGACCGCCTCGCTGATTTTGAGAAATTCCGTTTCGTTGATTTTAAAAGTCTCATAGATGGTGGTATTATAGCACAACAGTCTGCTGTGAATTCAATCCGTTCCATCGCAGACCTTCAACCAGCAACCGCTACAAGGAAAGGGGTTCAGTACAAGTGTGACCGTGAGCCCACTCAACGTGAAATAGATGACATGATCTTCGGCTGGGCCGTTGAACACGGTGTCACCTCAAATTCTGTTCTTTATATCAAAGATGGTTGCACCGTAGGAATTGGTACAGGAGAGCAGGATCGTGTTGGAGTTGCAGAGATTGCAGTCCACAAAGCTTATATAAAATATGCTGATATTCTCTGTTTTGATGAGTATAAAATCCCCTACGCTGATCTTTGTCTCGAAATTTCACAGGGAAAAAGAGATCTCTCTGAAAAAGAAGCCATTGATGCCAAAGTGCAGGAAGACCGTGCCAACCTTCCTGGATCAGTTATGATTTCCGATGCTTTCTTCCCATTTCGTGATGGTGCAGATGTCGGCATAGAGCAGGGTGTCACAGCAATACTTCAGGCTGGCGGGTCCATGCGTGACTCTGATACCATCCAGGCCTGCAACGAAGCAGTCCCCAAGGTTGCCATGATGTTCACTGGCCAAAGGTCCTTCAAACACTGATTCAATTCATTCCGTTTTTTTTACCAAAGGGCAGGCAGAGGGATTCTCTGTCTGCCCTTTCCTGCATCAGCTACTTCCTCTTTCCCCTTGTTACAGCCATCTTTCTTTTTTTGTAAAATAAATTTTGTTCTACAGCTAATTTAGTATACAATACGCTAACGATTAACTTTCAAATAAAATTCACGAATATATAGTGGTATTGCCTCCTACAGGAGATTCCCATAATGCGTTGGAATGATATATCAATTGCTAGAAAGCTGGCCATCGGTTTTGGATTTGTCGGCCTCTTACTTATTGTCATCAGTCTGGTCAGCGGTCTCGGATTCCAAAAACTTTCACACAAAATCAATCAGAATATCTTTCTCAGCGAACTGTCCAACACCATGTTGCTGCGTGAAATTGATCACATGAACTGGCAGAACAGGGTCATAATATTCCTTCTTGATGACAACGCAATCACTCTTAAGGTATCCACAGATGACCATACCTGTAAACTTGGTCAATGGCTCTACAGTGATGAAAGAAAGCAGGCTGAGGAAATTGATCCATCCCTTGCCCCCCTGTTTAGACAGCTGGAGATACCTCATCGATCCCTTCATAAATCTGCTCAAGAAATCCAGATGAAAGTTGATGAAGAGGATGGTTTCAAAGACGGGGCAATGTCCATTTACAACACCAAGACCCGCGCATCATTGCAGAGAATAAAAGCCATCTTTAATGACATTGGCAACCTGATAAGCCAACATTCCCTTAAGGGTAACCAGGAGTTACAGAAGGATGTCACCCTCAAAATTCGGACAATCATCACCTTGGCCGGCCTGGCCCTCCTGTTGGCATTTCTTTTCAGTTTCTTCATATCAAGAAAAATAAGCAGTGCCCTGAAAAAATCAGTGGCTCTCGCAGAATCCCTGTCTGCTGGAGATCTGACCAAACGACTGGATTTGCAACAAAAGGATGAACTGGGAATGCTTTCCACTGCCCTCAATAAGATGGCAGACAAACTAAACACTATGATCGGCAATATGAACAGTGAAGTACTAGGCCTAGCATCAACCTCAAATGAATTGAATGTTATCGCCCAGTCCATGTCAGAGAACAGCAGCAATGTTTCTTCCCGCGCAAATTCTGTAGCTGCCGCTACTGAGCAACTCAGCAACAATATGAACTCTGTTGCAGCCGCAAGTGAAGAAGCATCCACCAATGTATCCATTGTGGCCACCGCTTCCGAGGAAGTTACAAACTCAATCACAGAAGTTGATGCAAAAACCAAGGAGGCCAGAAGTATCACAGAAGATGCTGTGCAGTTAGCCAATAGCTCATCAACTAAGGTCGATGCACTCGGAAAAGCTGCAAACCAGATATCAAAAGTCACAGAGGTTATCACCGAAATTTCTGATCAGACTAATCTGCTGGCCTTGAATGCCACAATTGAAGCTGCCAGAGCAGGAGAGGCAGGAAAAGGTTTTGCTGTGGTTGCAAATGAGATAAAGGAACTGGCTAAACAAACGGCCGCAGCAACGGGTGAGATTAGAGCATCCATTGAATCCATGCAGGGTTCCACCGACGAAACCGTTTCAGAAATCAGACAGATTACTGATGTAATTGGACGAGTTGATGAGATTGTATCAGGGATAAGTGAATCTGTTGCCGAACAGACCGCTACCACCAATGAAATTGCAGAAAATATCCAACAGGCAGCAATGGGAATTGCCGAGGTAAATGAAAACGTGGCTCAGAGTTCATCTGCTTCGGTGGAAATTGCTCAGGACATAACAAATATGTCCTCACTCACTGATAATCTTTCCAATACCGGTGCAACAGTCAAAAGCAGTGCTAATGATCTGGCTGCCATTGCCGAGACCTTAAGGAGTATGGTAACGCTCTTCAAAATAGACGCTGCCTCAGCCGAACAGAATACAACTCGGAGAACTTCAGGGCCGATACGAAACCTTCTTACCTGGGATCAGAGCATAACCACAGGGCTCACCACCATTGACCAGCAGCACAGACAGCTGGTGGATCTGATAAATGATCTCCATAAGACTATGAAACTCGGTAGTTCCGCAACAGAAGCCGGGAAGATCCTCGACAGGCTGATACGGTATACTGCCAGTCATTTTGCCACTGAAGAAAAAATGTTCCAACGCTACAGATACCCTGAATTTGCATCCCACAAAGAACACCATGACAAACTGGTAGAACAGGTGGTGGCATTTCAGAAGGAATTTACCAGTGGCAATGCGGTACTCTCAACCGAATTGATGAACTTCCTGAGAGAATGGCTGGTGGAACATATCAAAAAAACTGACATGAAATATGTCCCCTTCCTGAAAAACTGCGGGGTTCGTTGACAGCATCGGGGAGTTCGTGCTTTTGTACAAGATCCATTTTTTGATGGCGTCGAAAAAAAAGTCAAAAACAGGATAGACAGGCAGAAACGGGTACTTCATTAAACTTCACATCCGAGTCGAGTATTTTTACTTTAATTTCAACCTACTAGATACTGTCTCAATTAAACAAAACAAAAATACAGCAACGACGAAACAGGTGAAGCATTTTTACAAGTCCATCTTTTTTAATGAGCTGCAAGTTTGATCAACAGTTCCTGAGCACTCACCAGTCGCACCCTTTGCAGGAACTGCCCTCTGCAGTGCGTCAACGCCGCAAGAGTTGCATCATTTGGGTGCCCGATTCCAATTGCCCAGCCGTTTTGTTCCGCACTCTGCACAAGTTTATGGAGTTGTTTACACACCTTATCCTGAGAGTGTACGTTGTCGAGGAAAATATGCCTTCTTGCTGCTGGTACCCCCACAGCCTTTGCGGCAGCCAGTCCCTGACTTGATGCAGTGGTAAAACTGTCGACAAAGAACAGTCCCTGCTCACGGAGAAGTACCATGAGATCCTCCATTCTTCCCCGATCTTCAGTGTATGAAGATCCCATATGGTTATTGACCCCTACAGCATGAGGAACCTTTTGTAGATTCTCCATAAATAATACTTCCTGCTCCTCTTTAGTCTGTTCCCTTAACAAAGCACCGGGCCCCGGATCCCACTCATCCCCCTTAGGCTCCATTGGTTGATGGAGGAGAACAATCCGGCCAGCCTGGAAAGCCATTTCTTCTAGTTCAGCAGTAAATGGTGCCGCGGCAAGAAAGGAAAAAGTGAGGTTCATCGGAAGTTGTAGCAACTCATGGCCGACATCCCGATGATAGCCCATATCATCGATAATAATAGCAACCATCGGCAACTTATCATCCCGAACAGGTGCTATATCAGGCGGCAGCTCAGGTATCGTAGTGTAAGGCTCTTCAAAGGCTATGGTAGCCTTTTCCGCAGAAGCGGCACCATGCGCGATGGTTGTCCGAAAAAAAATCACATACCCGGCAGCACCCATTGAAAATATAAGTATCCCCAGCAGTACCAAAAAAGAAAAAACGCGCAGTGACAACAATGATTTCTTTTTGTTTTTTTTCTTACGCCGTGTCGCCAGTGGCCTTTTTTTTCTCGTTTTCCTGCTCATGATAGATACTTTATAAAAGTAAGAATAAAATGGATCTGATTAGCGTCCGCCCTCTAGTGAGAATTCCCCTTTTAAATCGAAGCGTAAGGAAAATTTCACCACAGCCTCCCCTGAAAACGCCCTTATACCTGGTATTTCGAAGACACATCTTTCACGGCGACGGCGAGTTAGAGGGAAAATGCCATTTGTGGACAGGAAACGGGTTACTTGTCTCGAGTAAGGACATACTGCGCCAGGGCCTCAAAAATTGACAGAGTCGAACTGTTTTTTTCATTTGCAAAAAGTGCAAGCCCTGTAACTGCCTTGGTCACCATGGTCTCAGCCCTCTGTCTGCTCCTTGAAAAACCCTCATATTTTACGATGAGCTCACAGGCCTCTTGAAAACCGTTCTGTCGCGTTTTTCTATCGTCTAGAAGAAAAAGAAGCCTCTCTTTATCCTCTTTGCCTGCCGCCTCCAGAGCTAGAATAAGGGGCAGGGTCATCTTGGCTTCCTTAAAATCATTCCCGATTTCTTTGCCGGTCTGCACGACATCACCCTGATAATCCAAAAGGTCATCAATAATCTGAAAAGCTGTTCCTAGGCTTAATCCATATTCGGCAAGAGCCTGACGTTTGGCAACTGGAGCATCCGCTGCCAGAGCTCCTATCTCACAGGTGGCTGCAATCAGCAGGGCAGTCTTCCCCCTCACAGCTGAAAAATAGTCCGCCTCTGAGATGTTATAATTCTGCGCATTCCGAAGTTGCAGAAACTCTCCGTCAACCATTGCATTTGTAGCCTGGCAAAAGATCTGCAAAGCTTCTTTTCCTCCAAGAGAACCCACTAAATTCATGGATCTTGAATGAAGAAAGTCACCACCAAGAATGGCGGCAATACTTCCAAAAGCCTTATTAACTGATGCTTTTCCACGTCTCATATTGGCACTGTCAATCACATCATCATGGAAGAGTGTGGCCCCATGAAGGTATTCAAAGGCGATGGCAAGCTCATATATGCCTGTCCCCGTACCACTGCCTGCCCCCCCGCAGAGCTTCGAGGACAAAACAACCAGCAGTGGCCTGAGACGTTTTCCACCATTCAGGATTCCATGTTCCAGGACCTGGCTCAGCAAAGGATCAGCATTTGCAGTTGCTTGCTCCAGATCCCGTACCAAGACCTTTTCAATTTTGAGTATCTCAGGCCTAATGGCTGCCATCAATAACTCCCTAGGTGTTGCACTACCACTCTCTGTCATATAATAATCCTCTTTGCGGAATCCAGCGCCATCCACACCTGAATAGAACTTACAAGTTACTTCCGGCCAGAAAGTACCTTGGGAAGAACCGGAATTCCTCTACTTGCTTATTCGAGTTTTCAATACAAAATTTCATTTACCAGCACCGAAAAATTTCTGAACCTCATCAAGCTCACGCACCACAGGTGATGGAGGCAAGCTGGCACGAAAAATCCGTCCATACCCTTTTGAATAGAGACGAATATCCAGGATACCAATAACTCCCTTATCACTGGTTGAACGCATTAGGCGCCCAACACCCTGACGCAAAGTAAGGATGGCCCGTGGGATCTGGAACTTAAAAAAAGCTTTACCACCTTCCTCCTCTATCGCCTTCACCCGGGCCTGAATCACCGGATCACTGGGAACCTCAAAGGGCAACTTATCAATAAGTACGCAACTTAATGAGTCACCGGAAACATCAACACCTTCCCAGAAACTCGCAACGGCAAGCAGAACCGAGTCATTTGTTTCCCGAAACTGATGGAGCAAAGCATGACGCGACGCAGTCCCCTGCACCAGTACTGGGTAATCAAGCCTGCTGCTGAGATACTCGGCTACCAAATCCATAGCCCTGAAACTTGTAAAAAGTACCAGTGCCCTCCCCCGACTGAGCAGCAACAAATCATGAATGCGCTCACGCAGGGAATCCATATAATTTGAAGCTGCTGCTTCGGGAAATCCCTGCTCAGGTATATATAACAGAGTTCTACCTTTATAGTCAAAAGGGGATTGAAGGCACAGTGTTTTACACTCTTCTGTAATTCCAAGTCTCTCACGCATGTATTTAAAATCACCAGCCGTCGTCAAAGTAGCAGAAGTCATAATGCAGGATTGTACTGAATTATAAAGGCAATCCTCCAGCTCTTTTGCCACATTCACAGGAGTGGCAGAAAGGCCCACCGTCCTTTCCCGCCTTTCGTACCACCGCACATAATAATCTTCACCCTCATTTCCAGTACCTGCTATCTCACGAAGATTTTTCCGAAGAAGCAACGTCCTGTCTCCAAACAGCTTCCATATTTCACCTTGCGCAGTCACTTCAAAACAGCGGGTGGCAAGAGTATCCAGCCCTTGAAGGAGACTTTCCAGAACATTATGCCATTCCCCTGCTTTTTCAAGAAGAGGCAACAGGGGATATCTTCCCCTTTGTGCAGGAAACATTGCAGTAAAAATATCAAGTCGCTGTTTCACCCCCCGTGCGGTTCCCAGTAATTTGTCAACTTCAGATTGCTGCAAATCTGTTTCGGCCTGTCTTTCCAGGTCACCAATAAGATCCAGGAGCTGGTAATAACTGAAATGTTTTCCAAAAAAATTGGTAGCAACATTTTCCAGATGGTGTGCCTCATCAAAAACAACACTTTGATACCTTGGCAGAATCTCACCAAATCCATCCTGCCGAAGTGCCAGATCAGAAAAAAACAGATGATGATTAACAATGAGTAGACGAGCCGATCCGGCGCGTTTACGCAAACGGTTTACAAAACAAAGCTGACTCTCCGGACAGCTCCCTCCAAGGCATTGATTGGATTGTGCAGAAATCTTGGGCCAGAGCGGTGAACGATCAGGAAGCCATGCTAACTCTGCACGGTCACCAATATCAGTTTCCCCAAGCCACTCCTCAATCCTCTTAAGATCGCCTTCCTCTATAAGCAATCCCTGTGGGCTGGAGCGATACTGATACCAGCGATAATGACAGAGATAATTTTGCCGACCTTTAATACAAAGTGCCGGAATATCTTTTCCAAACATCTTCTCAAGGAGAGGAATTTCTTTTTTAAGAATCTGATCCTGCAAATTAATTGTGGCGGTGGATACAACCACCCTCTGATCGGAAAGCAGGGCAGGAACCAGATATGCCAGGGTTTTACCAATACCAGTTTCTGCTTCAACAAGAAGTAGCGATGCACGTCCATCCTGCCTTTCAACACCATCAGCAAGCGTTGTCAGAACCGCCTCTGCCATTTCCTCCTGGCCCTGTCGTGGTTCAAAGCCAGAAAACCCAGCTGCAAGCTTTCCATCTTTCCCAAAAATTTCCTTCAACTATACTCCTCCAGAACATCCATGGCCACTTCCCTGACCTGTGGCGAATCATCATCTAGTGCCTTTTCGACACACCCCAAAGCGGCACTTGTTCCAATTATCCCAAGGATATTAATCGCATCCCCCAGCACATAACCGGGGCTGGAGTCCAGCACCCAGCAAAGAGACGACACGGTACCTTCAAAATCATCAGGACAATGACGTTTTAGTTCTTGAAAAGGTACACTTAAACCAAGACGCACACTGAACCACTCATCATTAAGCAACTCGGCCACCCTGGGATCAGAAGATACACCCCGCTTAAACATCTCGACAATATTATCGACATGCCCCATTTCAAGGAAATCAGCAATAACCTTCTTTAATTCTGCGTCACTCGCTTTGTCGCGCACCGCTTCTCCTGTTAAAACGAGTTGCATAAATTGCTAGATTGATATCGATTTTCCTTTTCTTTTTCAATCAGCCCTGTACAATCAATTGTGGAATTATTCTTGAATATTATCAACACTCAACCTCTATTCACCCATATGGTTTCCCCATGGTTGGTCCTCCCGTAATCACTCAAGACAACGAGTCCACTGCGTCAAGAAACTATCTTGATCCCGGTGAGTCTATTGTAATCGTTGACGATTCAAAAGAAATTATTCTTATTTTTGAGAATCTTCTCAGCGGTGAGGGGTTCACCGTCCACACGGCCGCCACAGCAGCTGAGCTTTACGTCATTCTGCAACGAGAACCCGTTGCCCTGCTACTCCTCGACATTGGACTTCCCGACTGTGACGGTACTGAAATATTAGATGACATCGTTCGTCGCTATCCGGACCTCAGCCTCATCATGCTCACCGGGACTACTGATCTTAAAGTGGCACTCAGTTGTCTGCGCCGGGGAGCCGATGATTATCTCGCAAAACCAGTTACCCTTGAAGAATTCAGCCTCTCAATTCGCAGAACTCTGCAAAAACGGCGTTTACTTATAGATAATCGCCGCTACCAGAAACAACTCGAACTCACAAATTACCGCACCCAGTTTCTCCATCAGCTCAACCTGAAGATGAACAGTGCCTACCTCAGCAGCATTGAATTAGACAGTGTCCTGCAATCCATACTGGTCGGAATTACCGCCGAAGAGGGACTCAAGTTCAACAGGGCATTTCTGCTGCTTTTCAACCATGACAACACTGAACTTCAGGGCAAAATGGCCATTGGTCCCCCATGTAAAGCTGAAGCCGGTCGAGTCTGGGATGAAATCAAAAGAAACAATCTCCACCTGACAGATATCCTCAATATCGTCAAAACATCCTGCCTTGATAAAGACACTGAACTCAATACCATCATTCAAAGCCTTAATATTCCTGCCAGCGAGGATGAGCATGTTCTGATAAAAGCCTGTTCCTCAAGAATCAGCATCCATGTCCAGGATGGCCAGCTGAAAGAAGAACAGGTATCAGCCCAACTCCTCGAGATTCTGCAGGAAACAAATTTTATAATAACGCCGTTATTTTCCCCCAAGAAATCACTTGGTGTTATCATTGCCGACAACTTTGTAACAGGCCATCCCATCTCAAAAGATGACATCAATTCTCTGGAGATATTTGCCAACCAGGCAAGTCTTGCCATAGAGCATAGCCATTTATATATGGATATGCAAAACAAGATCACAGAACTGGAAGACGTAACACATGAGCTTGAAAAAAACAAAGATCTTCTTATTGATGCAGAACGATACTCGGCGCTTGGCCACATGTCAGCCCAACTTGTTCATGCCATCCGAAACCCGATTACTTCAATAGGAGGAATGGCACGTTTGCTTTCACGTAAAAATGAGAATGAAAAAAACAAAAAATTCCTCGACATGATGACCATGGAAGCAGCCAAGATAGAAGCAACCCTCAACGATCTTTTTAATTTTGTAGGTGATGAGAATCCCGAGAAATGTATTCAACCTCTCTATCCTCTCATCCGGAAGAGCGTTATGCTTTTTTACGGAGCTATGAAAAAACAGTCCATTTTCTATCAGCTTAATCTCCCGGAACCTGACCCTGAACTCTTCATAGATCAGAAACTCATCCGCCAGATGCTTCTCCACCTCATCAGAAATGGTATCGAGGCCATGACAGCAGGGGGTATTTTGACGATAGACTGCTCCAAGGATGATTCACACATTATCATAACTATCGAAGATACTGGAAACGGAATACCTGCAGTAAACCTTGACCGGGTGACAGACCCCTTCTACACCACAAAAACCTATGGAACCGGAATGGGTCTCACCCTAGTAAAAAAAATAGTGGATGAGCATCAAGGATTTTTTTCTTTGAAACAGAGTGAAAGTGGCGGAATGACAGCAACTATAGGACTCCCTGCAGACATCAGAGAATAGATACAATCAGATCCAGAAAGGCTAACTAACCTTTTAACATATTAAAATAGAGAAACAAACCAGAACTGAGGTGTTAGGGAAATAGTTTGCGGCACCGCCGAATGTTTACGGATCAGGTATCCTTACGTTACTTCACTGAGTCGCCACGGATATAATGACGACTGATCAACGTTCCTCAGCCGGATGATTCCTCAACTCTCATCGCTGACAGTAACGCTCCAAGGACCGACAGTACGGATGTAATGGTGAATGTTACCTTCAATGCAAACATGAAATTTTCTACCTGATCAGGACTGTACTCTTTTAAATCCACCCCTCCGCTTACTTGTGAGAAAATCACAGCAAACAGCAAACCTGCAAGGGATACCCCAAGGAGCATCCCGAGATTCCTGGAAGTTGCCAGCATACCCGAGCTGACGCCGGTATGTTCTCTGGAAACATTTTTCAACACAGTAGCACTGTTTGGTGATAAAAACAGAGCCTGACCAAATCCCAACAACATTAAACGCCAGGCAACATCCATTGCCCCACTCTCTGTTGACAAAAAACAGAGCAAGAAAAGAGATAGCGCCGAAATACTAAGCCCTGCCGTGGTCAGGAATCTTGCTCCAATCCGATCATAGAGGTGTCCAGATAAAGGAGACACTATAAAAACTGAAATGGGTACAGCCATCATTACAAAACCAATATTCTCAGTTGATAACCCGATAACATAATCGAGATAAAAGGGCATGAGAATGAGGACAACAAAAAGAACACTAAACGACAGAGCGGCACAAAACATTGCTATGCTGTATGACTTGTTTCTAAAAAGAGCCAAGGGAAACAAAGGATACTCCTGATCGAGCTCCACCTTAACAAGGAGCCCCAGAAACAGAATTAAGGCAAGCAATTCCATAAATACAACTATATCCATTTCTAAACTGTGATTTGTTGAAAGCAACACTACCAAGGTAATAAACCCTGTCCAGCACAGCAGCCCCCCCCAATCAAACGGAATTCCACTCCGGAAGACTCTTTTCTCAGAAAATGGTTTTAAGAACAACACACCGGCAACAGTTCCTGCGAGGCTGACCGGTACTGTAACAAGGAATATCTCACGCCAGGAATAATTATGAATTAAAACACCTGAGATCACGGGCCCGCTCATCAACCCGATTGAAGTTGCAACTCCAACAAGGCCAAGTGCTTTTCCAAGCTGATTAAGTGGAAAAATCGTTTTAATGATGGCAGGTCCTGTCGCCATCATCATAGACGCACCGATCGCCTGTATAAATCGAAAAAATATCAGTTCTAGGAGGGTGGCAGAAAGATAGCAGGCAATAGATCCAATCGAAAAAATCAACATTCCCAGGAGGTACACCAAGCCGAGTCCCAGGCGGTCAGCAACCCTTCCCCAGAAAAGCAGAGACGCAGTGATGGTGAGCAGATACACCTGAACCACCCACTCAGTTTGAGGCAACCCGGTTCCAAAGCTTCGCATGATGGAAGGCAAGGCCACATTAATCATGGAGCTGTCCATGGTGGACAGAAATACTCCGAGAGCAACCACAAAAAAGACTATCCAGCGATTATGTTTTGGCGGCAGGGACAAAAGAGAGGTGGGGGGAAATAGAAAAGCAAAAAAAACGGGCTCTGGAACCCAGAACCCGTTTTTTAGAACACTACTAACTCTGAACTGTACTGCTTAGAAACTTACTGCCATCTGTCCGTATGCTGAGAAGGCGTCATCTACGAGATCACCATCACTTGCAAGGTAACCAGCTCTGGCAAGAAGAGAAACACCTTTGCCAATCTGATATTTAGCCTGACCAGAAACTTCGAATGGATTCTCACCATATACTGCTGTGCCGTTATCATCAATGTCCATGAAGACAAGGTTACCGGTGAAGCTGAGTTTCTCGGAAGCCTGGAACTTAGAGCTGGCACCAACAAAGATGGTGTCTCCGCCCATACCGACACGACTGATATTAGTGGTTGGAACATCTCCACCAATCATCAACCAACCAAAGGTCTGGTCAGTAGTAAAACCGTCCATTGTGTAACCAACACGTACGGTGGGAGTAACTGAACCAAAGGTTGCATTCCACTCAGCATAACCACCATACTGGTCATCTGCACCAACCATTACAGTGTCACCTTCTTTATAGGATTGCTCGATGATGATATTATTTCCACCAAAGCTCATTCCAAAATTAGCGGATCCTTTGATGCCACTCTTATCGGGAGTAATTGAGTTGTCAGCAACATAAACGACACGAACATTAGCATTAAATGCGTCGCTGAATTTCTGCCTGTAGGTAACACCCCAGACATCTTTGTCACCTTCGTAGGTACTTCCAATGATCTGTCCTACGACGTCAATAAGATTGCCTTGAGAATCCTGCCCACTCCAGGTAACATCTGTGTAAGTGGTAGCATACTCATAGATTTTTTTATCGTAGGTGAAGGCCAGCGCGAGTCCACCTTGCTTATAGAGTATACGAAAACGATCTGCACGCTCATCATCAAGGAACCAAGGAGAGAAAGCGATGGGCATTTTACCACCAGCAATATCAACATTTCCTACTTTGAAACCAAGAAATGCGTAATCGGACCATACATTGTAGTCACCTTTTGCACCTGCGGTATAATCCCCACCAGTTCCCCAAGTACCATCAAGGAAACGTACACGGGCTTTAACGTAACCACCACCTTCTGTGGATGCATTAACTTTAACACGCACACGGGAATCCCACTTAGTGACGCTGTCACCAATACCTTTGTCGTTAAAACGCAAACGAGTACGGGCATCACCACTCAGATCAACTTCAGCAGAAGCAACAGTTGCAACACCAGCAACCATCATAAAAGCTGCAGCAACGCAAATTACTTTCTTCATCTCTATTTTCTCCTTAAATTTTCGTATTCCTCAAAAAAAGGAAACGTCATTTAGCTGCCCGCCAATAGCGACAAACAACCATATCTACTAAATAATTCACTGAATAATATCTGTAGCACAAGCCCCTGTCAAGTTTTTTCCACAGGAAGTTAAAAAATTTATACTGTTTTTTCTTTACTCAATTGCCTGGCTGCCCCCGGCAACAAAACTCATCCCGTACACTGAAAGGCGACTGCCACCGGACCCAAAGAGAAAACCTTCAATAATATCACCCTTTTCAGGTTCCACAATAAACAGGCGCCCTTCCCGATTCCCATCGGAACCGACCTTTGAATAAAACTGAAAATCAACAATGGAGTTAGGGAAAAGGTTTGTGTGCCACATTTCCACAAAACCGCCCTTAGCCCAGACCAGACCACGAACCTGACCATTTTTGTAAAGCCTGGTCTTACTCATCACCTTCGGAGAATAAAGCTCATTGTCCACGATAAGAATATCCTGATACCCATCATTGTCAAAATCCGTGACAACCAGGCGAATTGGGGCTGTATAGTTTTCCAGAAGCTCCCGACCACCAAACCCCGATGGAGAAGTGTAAACCAATTCAGAATTCGCTGTATACACCAACAGCTGCTCCTCTCTATTAATAGTCACCGTTTCCGGAACCTTATCACCATTGAGATCAGCAAAAACAAAATCAAAAAGATTGACGGATTCCGGTACGATAACTGCGTCCCCAGCACGATAGTTGCCTTCAGAATCGACAGTCATCCGATAGATACCGGCCTGCATTGCACCACCGAGTCCATTCTGCTGCCCGGCAAGAACCAAGCCCTCTCCCGGAATTTCAAGGGGTCTCAGGTACCAGTAGACATTTTCATGAAGCCACTTCACCCCCTTCTCAGGAGTCCATTCAAGGACATACGAGCGGGGTTCTTTATTTCTGGTGCTGCTGATATAGATCTCCATAACCCCGTTTCCATCCAAATCTGCGACATTCACAGCATGAACATTCAGCCCCCCTGGCAAAGAGACAGTATCCAACGCCAGGATCTTCTTCCCCCGCAGCTGATAAATATAGAGTTTAGTGTTTGCACAGAGAATTATTTCGTCCTGCGAATCTCCATCAACATCTGCAGCTGTCATCCCCTTTGACTGGGCTGGGATAACCGCACTTTTGTATCGTTCAGTTGCCTTCACAACAAGTTCTGTCTGGGAGATAAATTCATCCTGGCTGATGGATAATGCGAAACCGCTATTGGCTTTTATAGCCCGATCCGGGTGAGGGGTTGTGAATCCAGTGGCAATCACATCCTCTTCAGCCTGTTTGCCTGCAACTTCCCTGGAACTTTGAATTCCAAATACAGTATCCCCGATTTCAGCTACCAACTCATCAAGAGCCACCATCAGGCCGGAACTTCCGGCAGCAACACGCTGAAACTGCGTTGATTTATCATTTTGCGGCGCAAATACTGCTGCAGAAATTTCGATTCCGCCATTTATTTTACGCAGCGAACTTACGACACGATATGAAGACGCGTCCCTCTTTTCAGAGACCTTCCCTTCCATAACAGCATCCAACCCAGTTACCTGGGCCAGCCTGCCTGCGAGCATGAGCCGCACACTGTTACGCAAATATCCAAATTCGCCAGCATCCTTTGCGTCTGTCGGGTAAAACACCATCTGTTTTCCCTCCACCGCTGTGACTTCAGTTGCCGTCAGCGGAATAACAGCAACCATAAGCCATACCACTAAAAATTTACTCAAAAGATTAACCATCACTTTCCTCTATATAATAATATTGAACAAGATTTATAACTTTTCAGACAAAACAATTCTACCGTACTTTCACTATCATCGCAATCAACAAAGTATTCAGGATATTAGCAGAAAGCACTCATAACAAACAGTCTCTGAAAAGTCGGCACGATATGGATTTCTTCTTGACTTATACCGTAAAAAAACCTACTAATAAGAAATAGTAAAATATTTTGTACCTTTTTAAAGTACACTCGGTAATGACAATGAAACATTCTCTCTCCATACTGCTCAGCCTGCTCCTCTTCTGCTTCGCCACTAGTGCGTCTGCAGGAGACAATAACCTGCGACAGGGAGAATATAAACTTCTGGCATACTCCATAAAGAATGGTGGGGCTCTTCCCGACAAGACTGACAGCGCCTCAAGAAGTATTAGCTTCCACAGTCTTTATATCTCACCAGAGGCCATGAACACCGTCCTTAACAGTGAAAATTCACTGGAGGTCATCAATAATACAAGTTACAAGGGATTTGCTATTAAGGCCGCATATGCTGCGACACCCGCTTTCACCTTTCACAGCTCCCTTGGCCTGACTGACACTCAGGAGAACAGTGACATCGCCTATGCCGACCGGGTCGGTTGGGAACTTGACCTTGGTGTTGCCTACAGGTTTCTTAATAACTTTGCATACGAGGTCCATTTTGGATACATGGACACTGGTGAGCTCTTCAAGGAGAGTACCAGCTACACAGACGTTGACAATATCACCATCGTCACCAACAAGCTGACCATGAGTTTCTAGTATCGAGCTCCTGAGCGCTGTCTACTTATCAGATTTTCCACACTCCCATAGCTTCTGAAGTATATACCCGTGCGATTCCGACATTCTTCACAGACCAGACAGGAACTGGAGACTTCCCTTAAAGAATCTCGCCGCAGACCTCATTCCAATATCCACAAAGGCAAACTCATTCTCGCACCGGAAATTTTTCAAACCGCGGGCAGCGAAACTAACATTATTATCAGCCGTTTCTCCATTCTGGACAACACAGGTTCCATCCATATTGGCCCTTGGTGTATGATAGGAGCCAGGGCCAGGATTTACACCCACGACCATTGCCACCAGAGCAGAACCCCCCTGCTTGCCGTTC
The DNA here is from genome assembly GCA_026988015.1 of Desulfobulbaceae bacterium. GTDB lineage: Bacteria > Desulfobacterota > Desulfobulbia > Desulfobulbales > Desulfocapsaceae > Desulfocapsa. Next base: position 20,514 of record JALSMA010000063.1, read on the forward strand.
AGGAAAAACATGGGGTCATCTGGCAGGACAAATACCTGGGTAAAGATGTATGGATCCATGAAAACGCAATCGTTCTTTATCAGGCATCCATCCTTCCCGATGGGTTTGTCCTGGGAGCAGGTTCTGTACTGACAAAAAACCCCGGTCCTTACGAGATATGGGCAGGGGTACCCGCCAAAAAAATTGCAGATCGTAAAGAACTCACCCCCACCGAGCTTGATGCTTTTTTCAAAACGCCAAAGTTCTCCTTGAAGGAACACCTTCAACTTGATGAGTTACAGGACAGTAAGTTCTGATGCCCAACTATGCAGTACTGACAGAGCAGCAATGTTAATATGACTCTTACGCCCACCTATAATATCCTCATGTACTCCCATGATACCTACGGTCTTGGGCACATTCGGCGTTCCATAGCCATAGCCAGTCACCTCTCCGCTAAAGAGGTCAATATTCTCATACTCACCGGTTCCCCCTTAGCTGGCCGCTTTGCCTTGCCGGACCAGGTGGATTTTGTCCGAATCCCTGGAATGATAAAAAAGACCAACGATGAATATCAATCACTTTCTATTCGAATAGACCCGAACCAGGCGCTAAACATCAGGAAGAACATAATTTTTGCAACAACCACTGCATTCAAACCTGACCTTTTCATTGTTGACAAGGAACCCCTTGGGTTGAAACGTGAAGTTCTCCCTACCCTGGAATGGCTCCGAAAATCTCTGCCTGAGACCAAGACCATCCTTGGTCTTCGCGATGTCCTTGATGATTCCCCTGTAGTCTGCAAAGACTGGAGCGAAAAAAACGTCTATGCTTATCTCGAAGAACTTTATGATGAGATATGGATATACGGAAATCGCGAAATTTACGATCCAATCGTGGAATACAAAATCCCTTCAAGCCTGAAACCAAAAATCTGTTTCACCGGTTACATCCCACGCAAACATTGGCCTCAGACAGTGAGAAACAAAATACGCAAACGATACCGTATTCTTGAAGAAGATGTCTTTATCCTCGTAACCACTGGCGGCGGTGGCGATGGCTGTGAACTGCTGGACCACTATCTATCCATGCATGATTTCTTCCCTACTTCGCTCCCCTTCAAATCCTTAATGATAACCGGACCGTTCATGCCTAAATCAAGCCGAGAAAAAATCAAAAAACGCGCCAAACGTTACGGTATCAAATCACAGCCCTTTCATCCTCGTATGGAACAGCTCATCGGAGCAGCTGATCTTGTTATCTCCATGGGTGGCTACAATACCCTGTGCGAGATTCTCAGCCAGCAGACGCCAGCTCTGATCATCCCCAGAGAGACACCAAGAAAAGAACAGTTGATCCGTGCCACAAAACTCACCGAACAGGGACTCATTGACTTTCTTCCTTGGAGCAATGTCTCTGCCCAGTTGCTGCGTGACAAAATCATGACCATCTTAACCAGGAGTCACGAATACAAAGAGAAAATGGCAGGATTCAAACTTTCAGGACTAGACACCATGCGCGAAAGAATGGAACACTTCAGAGACTGTTCATGAAAAACAGTAGTGTCAAATCCACCATAGGCTACATTTTAAAGGGCTATCCACGAATTTCAGAAACCTTTATTTCCAACGAGATACTACTTCTCGAACAGCTTGGTTTCAACCTGCACCTCTTCCCCATGCGACACCCCAGGGAGGACTTCTGCCACGACTCTGTCAAACAGATCATGGCAAAGGTTGATTATCTCCCTACAGAGTTATTACTGGACTTTCCGCGCCTGCTGCTTCCCAATATTTTTCTCGCTGTCAAAAGGCCAGACTTGTTCAAACAAGGTCTTAAACTTGCTCACAAACGTTACAAACGAACCGCGAACCTGGCCACATTCAAGCACCTCCTCCAGGCCGGTTATCTCTGCAACTCCCACCTCCTGAAACACAATTCAATAGCCCATCTCCATGGTCACTTTGCCCACTCTCCCACTTCAGTAACCATGTTTGCCGCCCTCCTCTCCGGTAAAACCTTCAGTTTTACAGCTCATGCTAAAGATATCTACACCTCAAATACAGAGCAACTCCGTGAGAAAATTCGACTGGCAGAATTCGTCATCACCTGTACAGACTACAATCGCAGATATCTTGAAAAAACAGCAGAAGGCCTTGGCACCCCCATTCACTGCATCTATCACGGTATTGACCTGCAACTCTTTTCTCCTGCCACTGATCACACTGTATGCAGTCCTCCCTATAAATTGCTCACCGTTGCCAGAATGACTGAAAAGAAAGGGCTGCCCACACTCTACAAAGCACTTCGGATCTTAAAAGATAATAACATTGACTTCCATCACACCCTGATTGGCGATGGTGATGACAAGAAAAATATCCTCCAGCTCATAGAAGATCTGGATATGCAGGCACACTGCTGTTGTCCGGGGACTCAAACCCACAGCGAAGTTTTAAAGCAGTTTGAAGCCAGTGATCTTTTTGTGCTGGCCTGTGAAATAGCAGCCAATGGCGACCGTGATGGTATCCCAAACGTACTGGTGGAGAGCCTGGCCATGGGTGTTCCTGCACTTTCCACCACTGTTTCTGCTGTCCCCGAAATTCTTATTCATAACAGAAGTGGAATCACCATCTCCCCGTCACAACCTGAAGAAATGGCCGCCAATATAACAGAACTTCTCACCAATGGTAACCTCAGAGCACAAATCATCCAGGGTGGAACAGAGCACACCAGGGAACATTTTAACAACCGGACACTTGTGGCTGCACTGGGCAATATCTTCCAGAAGCAACTGGAGCAAAACCGCAACGCAGCTCTTTCCTGATGCGGATCTGTTTCTACGCGCCCTTCAAACCCCTTGGCCACCCCAATCCTTCCGGTGATCTTATCATCGCAACCGGACTCCGTGATTTCCTCAAATCACGCGGACATAAGGTTTTAACGGCAAGCAGACTCCGATCACGCTGGCTGCACCTCAAACCCTGGCTGTTTCCCGAAGTTGTAAAAGAATACTTCAACGCCGCTAAACTGACCCAGAGTTTCCGACCGGATATCTGGCTCACCTATCATAGCTACTACAAAGCACCTGATCTCCTTGGCCCCGGACTATGCAGAAAGTTCAACCTCCCCTATTGTATTTTTCAGGGAATTTACTCCACAAAACAACGACGCAGCCTCAAGGGAAAAGCTGGTTTCTACCTGAATCGCCATGCTCTGCTGCGCGCTGACCATATCTTCAGTAACAGAGCGCTTGACTACAAAAACCTGGAACGACTTATTCCAACCAGGCGCCTGAGCCACATCAAACCTGGTATTTTTCCTGAAATGTTTTATTTTAACAATGAGTCAAGAGAGCAAATACGTCGTACATGGCAGGCGGGTAATGAACCGGTTATCCTCTCTGCAGCCATGTTTCGTCCTGATGTGAAGACTCAAGGATTGAACTGGATGATAAAGAGCCTTGCACAGCTGGCACACCAGGGGACGCCATTCAAATTGGTTATCGCAGGAGATGGCAGTGAACGGGAAACGGTGATGTCCCTTGCAGAACGCCACCTCCCTGGTCGTGTTTATTTCACTGGAAAGATAGAAAGGAAAAATATGTACCGTTTCTATTCAGGCGGAGATATCTTTGTCTTTCCCGGTATCAGAGAATCCCTGGGGATGGTCTTTCTTGAAGCCCAGTCCTGCGCACTTCCTGTAATCGCCTTCGACAATGGCGGTATCCCTGAGGTTGTTGCTCAAGACAAAACGGCTCTTCTCACCGCACCATTTGATACAGATCAATTCTGCTCTGCAGTCAAAAAGTTACTGCAGGACAAAGCACTACGTACTCGAATGGGAAAAGCTGCAGTAGCACATATTCGCAACAACCATGATCTCCAAAAAAACTACCTCCAATTTGAAAAAATTCTAATCCATCATGCAGAGTCTCATCAACGGACAGCATAGCTCCGCAACCCTTATCGCCTTGCTACGCCATGGCAAAACCATATGGAACGAAGCAGGACGCATCCAGGGTCATGAAAATTCACATCTCTCAATGACTGGGAAACAGGAAGTTCATGGCTGGGGACGTTTCCTGGCAGGCATCTCAATTGACAAGATCGTGGCAAGCGATCTGGGGCGTGTCAAGGAAACTGTGGCCATCCTGCAACAGTACAGAGAACCGCTTCCAGTAATATGGGAACCAGCTCTCAGGGAGCAGAACTGGGGCGAGTGGGAGGGCTTGACATTTAAAGAACTGCAGGAGAAAAGCGGAACATTCCTTGAGCAACAGGTGCGGGCAGGGTGGGATTTTTGTCCTCCCCGGGGAGAGAGCAGGCGTGAAGTTCTACAACGGGTTCTACCCTCTGTTATAAACCTGGCAAAAAAATACCGGAATCAGCGAATACTTATGGTCTGCCATGAGGGAGTTGTCAAATCACTCATCTACCATCTGGCAGGCAGAGCCTTTCTTCCAGAAGAAAAAACACTTCTCCAAAAACGTCTACTCCACCTTCTTATTGCAGCAAACGACAAACTCTCTCTGGGGCCTCTTAATATCTTTCCGGCAACAACAGGAAAAAAGAGATGAAGATAGCCTGCTACTGTCAGCATGTACTCGGGATCGGTCATTTCCATCGTAGCCTGGAAATTTGCAAGACCCTGGCGACCAACCATGAAACCGTGATGATACTCGGTGGTCCAGATGTTGATCTTAAACAATCTGCCGTTCATTTCCTCCAGCTTCCCGGTCTGCAGATGAATACAGATTTTTCAAATCTCCTGCCCTGTGAAAAAGACAAGGACCTTGAAGCAATTAAGCGCAACCGTAAACGCCTGCTGTTTAATTTTTTTGCCTCCTTTCAACCTGATGTCTTTCTGATTGAGCTCTATCCCTTTGGCCGGAAGGCATTTCGCTTCGAACTCGACCCCATCCTCAAAGCAGTTGCAGCAGGAACCCTTGCCCCCTGCCTCAGACTCTGCAGCCTGCGCGATATTCTGGTGGAGAAAAAAGACAAGGCCAAATATGAAACAAGGGTACTGAAACAGTTACGCCACAACTTTGACGGCCTGCTGATCCACTCTGACCCTGCATTCATCCCCCTGCAAAAAACCTTTTCTAATGTGAGCAGCATCCCGGTTCCCCACTATTATACCGGCTTTATCACCCCGGCAACTGCCGGAAGCAGCGGGACCAGTATCCGCAACGACCTTGGTCTTTCCCGACAGGACAGTTTGGTTGTGGCCTCCATCGGAGGCGGAAATGTTGGTGCCGAACTCCTCAAAGCCACCGCTGCCGCAACTGTTCTGTTGCAGAGGCAGAAGAGAAACATCCACGTCCACTTGTTCACTGGTCCTTACAGCGCCCCAAACCTTGCACAAGAAATAAACCAGCTCAGTGCCAACACTGTCATAGTACATGATTTCTGTTCCAACTTTCCGCAGTGGCTTGATGCCGCAGATTTGTCCATCTCCATGGCCGGCTACAACACCTGCATGAACCTTCTTGCTGCAGGTATTCCGGCCCTGCTCTATCCATTTGGCCAGAACAGAGAGCAACACATGCGAATCACAGCCTTTACGAGTACTGCTGATTTCACCTTGCTTGAAGTAGAAGATCTTCAGCCTGAGTCCCTGGCTGCCAAGATTCTTCATCAGCTGAAATTCCCTAAAAAAAGACATCATGTTCAGCTGGACGGGGCGCCACAAAGTGCCGGGATGATCAGTGACCTGCAACTCTGGAGCGAAACAGCATGAAGCCATCTAGTCTATATCAGCACCTTCCACACGACAGTGCATATCAGGTAAAAACAGCCGTTGAAAAGGGACTTGCCAGGGGCAACGGAGAGGCCACGATTTTTTTCCGCGCCGATGATATTGGAGTTCCTGGAAAACAGTTCAGCCAACTGATAAACCTTTTCAACATCCACAAACTCCCCCTCTGTCTCGCTGTAGTTCCCACATGGCTCACCGATTCTCGCTTTCAATCACTTCAATCCCTCACTGGACCGTCCAGCTCACAATGGTGCTGGCACCAGCATGGCTGGTGCCACAAAAACCATGAAGCGAATGGAAAGAAGCAGGAGTTCGGGCCATATCGACCCGCTGTCCGCCAAGTTGCAGATCTTCTGAAAGGGAAAAATCGCCTGGAAAAAATCATGGCCAAAACTTTCTTTCCATCCTTTACTCCCCCTTGGAACCGCTGCACCATTGACACCCTCAACGGGCTCAGAGAACTTGGTTTTTCAGCAGTCTCAAGAAGTAACAACGCCAGCCCTGCTCCACCTGCCGGTCTCCCTGATTATCAGGTAAACATAGACCTGCACACCAGAAAAGAAGACCACCCGCAGCTCGCATTCAATACACTCCTTCTTGAAATAGAACAAAGTATCAGCAGTGGTACGGCAGGGATTATGATTCACCACCAACGCATGGATGAAGCAGCTGTTGCCTTTTTAGAAATCCTGCTGAGAACAGTCGCCGGCACCCATTCCCTCCATCCTGTTCAGTTCATCGATCTCACTTAGGAAAGATTGACAAAAAGAAGGAAAAAGCGATATGCTCCACATAGGTTGTTCTTTCACATTAATTTGGATCCGTGAACGTCGGCATGCCCCCCCCTGGAGGGAGGCAAAAAATTCCTTCGACCACACTTGGTGAGATATTTTACAATAGGCTTTCAATGTGTTACTAGGAACGCAATCACAAACCCGTCATAAATGCAGGTGTAATTCAACAGCATCACGCACCTCTTACGCCACTACCCCAGGGAAACAGAAGAGCAATGAGACAACTGGTAGTTCTGCCATGGAAGCAGTCGCTCATAATGTCATACAAGTCAATCAGGGCGCGTTTTTTTCGTTCTCTTGTCACCACCATGACCCTTGTTCTGGCTGTCTCTTTCCTTGCCTTCAGCCAAATCAGCATCGATATTGCAGATGCCATGCTGGTTTCAGACAACCCTGTTTTTCATCGCATCCTGCTCCAGTCCGGCTATGATATACTACCTGATGACGTCAGCCTTTCGGCATCACCAAAACAACGTTGGATAGTTGTCTTGTCACTCTTGGTTTGCGTGGTGGGAATCATTAACGCCCAACTCATGTCAGTGACAGAACGATTCAGGGAGATCGGCACCATGAAATGTCTTGGAGCACTTGACAGATTTATCGTGCGAATATTTGTGATGGAGGCTTCAATGCAGGGATTTGCAGGATCTGTCACCGGAGCATTTGTCGGCGGAATTGCAGCCTGCTCCGGAGCGATCTTCCGTTTCGGGACAGATATTCTGCCAATCTTCCCATGGCAGGATATCCTCTCGACTTCTGCCTTGGCCATAGGAACCGGCATAGGACTCAGCCTTCTCGGAGTATTATATCCCGCGATCATGGCCGCGCGAATGCAACCTGTGGAGGCCATGCGGGTCGAACAATAGATGAACAGGGAAATGATAATAAAACAGATCGTTCGAGTCACCGGTGTCACCAAGGATTTTGACCTCGGAAAAATTGTGGTCAATGTACTTAAGGGAATCGACCTCGAGATAGAGACTGGAAAATATGTCTCAATCATGGGGCCGTCTGGTTCCGGAAAATCCACCCTCTTTAATATGATCGGCGGTCTTGATAAGCCCACTGAGGGCAAAGTTTTTATAGACGAAGTTGATATTGCCCAACTCGATGCCTACGAGCTGGCCTGGCTGCGCTGCCGAAAAATCGGCTATATTTTTCAGACGTTTAACCTGATCCCGGTGATGACAGCCCTTGAAAACGTCACCCTGCCCATGACCTTTGCTGGAGTTCCCGGAGATACCGCTATTTCCCGTGGCATGGAATTGCTTGCCCAGGTTGGTCTTGAGGGCAGACACGCTCACAAACCAGCAGAACTCTCCGGTGGCCAGCAGCAGCGTGTGGCAGTGGCCAGGGCACTTGCCAATACACCATCAATTATTCTAGCAGATGAACCAACAGGAAACCTTGACCTCAAGACAGGAGAGGAGATCATATCCCTGCTTAAACAGATGAGTGAAGAACAGGGAGTGACTGTTATTTCCGCAACCCATGACTACAAAATGCTCAATGTCTCCGACCAGGTGATCTGGATTCGGGATGGCCGGGTTGACAAGATTCAAGACCGTGATGAACTTGAAATCCACACCGGAGGAATGAGCAGCTAACCATCATGCCCTCTCTTAAGACTCTCTCTCTCATTGGGTGTATTTTTCTCCTCTCTTCACTGCTGGGCACCACACTGGCCTGTGCAGAACAACCCCTTTCTCTCCATGATCAGATTGTCGGGATCAGCAGTGCTGCAGAAAGAACCACGGGGAGCGAGGGCTGCAGCAGCGCCGCAGAGTTTATTCGAGACCAGTTCAGATCCCTTGGTGTTGATCCTGAAACCTATAAGTTTCTCATCCCGGTTCGTCAATTCCAAGGTGCTGCACTCAGGGTAGATGATAAAAGTATCAACCTCAACACCCTCCGCTATAACGCCATTACGCCAGAAGCAACAGATGGTACCCTCGAAGGGGCTCTCTATTACGCAGGAGGCGGAGACTGGTCAGAGTTGCAAGGTCTGGCCATCAAAGATGCTATCATTATACTGGACAGCGAATCAGGTCAGAACTGGCAACAACTGGCATCACTCGGTGCCAGGGCGATTATCTACAGTAATAAAGACAGCAAACCTGCAAAGTATGTCTTCCAGGAAAAAGAAGAGCTCACCCCAATCCAACTCCCCTGTTTCTGGATAGATAAAGAGAGGCTCAAAGAGTTTTTTCCAGAATTTTCTTTTGACACCCCGGGACTCATTGCCGACAAAACCGGCATCACCTCAAAGGTTCAATGGCAGGAAGTTCTCTCGGAAACGATCTATGGAATCATACCAGGCACCGATCCTCAGCTGAAACAAGAACTTCTGATACTTGATGCGTTTTATGACAGTTCAGGCTTTGTCTCCAGCAGGGCCCCCGGTGCAGACGAGGCCAGTTCCATTGCAACCATGCTCCAGACAGCAGCAGCATTGCAGCAGAACCCACCATCCCGTTCGGTTCTGCTTGTGGCCAGCAGCGGTCACAATGAGGCCTTAGCCGGTGTACGGGAGATACTCTGGAGTATCAACTCCAAATCAAAACAGTTGCGAAGACAAAAAAAAGAACTCAAAAAAGGTATCGCTGAAACAAAATCCCACCTCGAGGCCCTGCAAAACATTTCCTGGCCCCTGCAGAATGACCCAGAGCGTGACTCTATCATAGCCATTGCCATAGAGGAACACCTGAAACTTTCGGTTGACACCATCTCCCGGGAGCTCAACCGCCTCCGCTTAAGCAATAGCACCATTCCGGAAAACAGTGGAGAGATCAAACGACTCTCAAAGATCCGTATGCTCTACCGACGCCTTGGATGGCGCAAGACTTTCCACAACATGGGGGTTGACGAGGCTGAGATGTTCCGTAAGGCCATCCCTGCATCCATTGCGATCAACAAGAAACGCAAACAGGAACTCAAGACCCAGATGAGTTGCCTGAAGAGCAGTTATGCCTTCAGGAATCTCCTCTCCGACTATGACATAGCTGCCTTTATTTCACTCCATCTTTCCAGTCACGGTAATGGCCTCGGTGCTTTTCACCAGGGATTTCTTTACAAGCTGAAGGCCAGAGTCAACCGGACAGGCATATTCTCAGTCATCGCAGACCTCCTTGATAAGACAGCAGCCCAGAGCAGCAGTCAGACCCGCTATGTCAACACCCTGCGTCCCAGTCGCCTGCGTTCATGGGATTCCTGGTTTCTTGACACACCCCCTCTTGGCGGAGAAGTTGCTTCCCTCGCCGGCCTGCTTGGCATTACCCTTGTGACCACCGGCGACTCCCGTGCGGCCTGGGGAACGCCCTGGGATAATCCCGAAAACATCAACTGGGACAGTCTTGAAAACCAGGCTCTCCTTGTACGTGACATGGTTACTGCAATGGCCGGAAACACTCCTCTGCAATCAGGAAGACTACCGCGCAATGGATTCTCAACGGTAACAGGTCGCGCCAACCTCCTGCTTCAGGGTGAACTTTTTGCCGACCACCCTGCTGCAAAAACCGTTCTTCTCGCTTACCAGGGAGACCAGAAGTACTACAGTATGGTGAACTCTTCCGGTACTTTTCGCATCAAAGGGGTGGCAGATAAAAAACATGTTCTGGACAAGGTTATCATCGAAGGATACCGCTTTGACGAACAGAGCGGCCGGGTACTTTGGGCCATTGACAAAAAACAGACAGGAAAGAACAACTACCGCCTCAAGATCAGACGCAGTGAAACCAAAACCGATCTTATTCTCTTCAGCTGCAGAGAGACAACCATCTTTGGGCTACTGGAACCAAGAAATTTCAACTATCTCACCAAAGTAGAACTCCTTGACGGCAGGCGGGATGCCCCCCCCGCCCATTACTGGTACAGCCGGATTGACACCCGCAACTCCACCATGGCCTCCATCTACACCGAACCGGGTACATGGCTCAAGGCCACCCTCTCTGATAATGTCCTGACCCGTAAGATGATCCTTATTAACGGGACTCAGCACAACTCAATGGGCCTTGGGTATCCCGTTGACACCTACAGCCGCATAGACAACACAGTTTACCGGGCAGCCCGGGATATATGGACTCTGCTCTCTCCCAGAATCAAAAACCTTGAAAAACACGGCATTTACGATGATAAAATAAGCCAACTGGAGGTACGTGGCCTCACAGCACTGATACGTGCAGAAACCAGCCTCAAAGCGTATGACTACAAAACATTCAGCAGTGCCGCCTCCGAATCCATGGCCCTTGCCAATCGGGTCTATGTGCAGGTAGAAAAAACTCAGAAGGACGTACTCTTCGGAGTACTCTTCTATATCGCACTCTTTGTTCCTTTTGCCTTCTGCATGGAACGTTTTCTTTTTAATTTCGCAAACATATACAAACGAATCATCGCCTTCTGCACAATCCTGATTATCCTCATCACCATAATATATCAGGTACACCCCGCTTTCCAGCTCGCCTACAGTCCCACTGTGGTTATCCTGGCTTTCTTCATCCTCGGCTTGTCACTGATGGTAAGCCTCATCATCTTCTTCCGCTTTGAAGAAGAGATGATTCTCCTGCAACGCCGGGCCAGTCACAAACGCCCCTCTGAAATCAGCCACTGGAAGGCCTTCACCGCCGCATTCTTCCTTGGTGTTTCAAACCTCAGACGGAGACGGGTGCGCACCATTCTCACCTGCCTGACACTCATCATCCTCACCTTTACCATCATGAGTTTTACCACAGTAAAATCTGGTGAACGACAAAGCCGGCTCCTCTTTCAGGAAACATCACCTTACCGCGGACTTCTTCTCAAACGGGTAGACTGGCGCAGCCTGCCAGTGGAAGCCGTATCCAGCCTAGTTGACAGTTTCGAGGACACAAAGGGTATTGCCCCGCGTATCTGGCTTGAGGCACACAACCCCAGCCAGGCAGTGCATGTCCCCCTGCAACATGGTGACAACAGGGCCGAACTCGAGGGTTTGATAGGACTTTCCCCCTCGGAAGCAGATATCACTGGACTGGACAAGCTGATGCAGTCCGGCAGGTGGTTCAACAGCAATGACCGTCTCAGCATCATTTTAGATCATGATATGGCGGAGGCCCTCCAGGTAAAAAGCGATGGCAGTTCTACAATACAGCTCTGGGGCTCCCCCTTCACCGTAATCGGGACATTCAGGGGTGCAGACTTTGATCAGGCCCTTGATCTCGACGGTGAACCCCTGACTCCAGTCACCTTTCCGGAAGATTCGGGAACAGAAATCACAGAAGTCGAACAGGAGGCCATGGAATCAGGGGATGATATTCGTTCTTTTCAGAGCAGATATCACCATATTCCAGCCTCTCAAGTGGCCATTATACCAGCATCCACCCTGCTCACCCTCGGCGGAAAACTCAAAAACCTGGCCGTACTCCCACAGAACAGTACCTCTATCAGTGCAACTGCAGAGTCTCTGGTTGACCGTTTCTCCATGGCTATTTTTGCGGGTGAAACCGATGGGGTCTGGCTCTATAACCAGAGTGACTCCATCCAGTACAGTGGTGTACCCAATATCCTCATTCCGCTTCTTATCTCTATCTTTATTGTACTCAACACCATGATCAGCTCCGTCTACGAACGGAAAAATGAAATTTCCATATACACCTCAGTGGGTCTGGCTCCCTCCCACGTCTCCTTTCTCTTTGTTGCTGAGGCACTGGCACTTGCCGTTATATCGGTGGTTCTGGGATACCTGCTGGCACAGGTGTCCGCCTCGCTCTTTGCAGGAACCAGCCTCTGGGCTGGACTCACTGTGAACTATTCATCCATGGCCGGTGTTGCGGCAATGGTACTGGTCATTGGAGTAGTACTGCTCTCTGTTATCTACCCATCCCGGGTGGCTGCAAAAATTGCCATTCCCGATGTCAATGCTAACTTCAGTCTCCCCGTACCGGTGGACAACCGTATCAGCATAACCCTGCCCTTTTTCATGAAGTATGAAGAAAATGACTCCATCGGTGGATTTCTATTCAGTTACTTCAAGTCACACCAGGATGTCTCCCATGGACTCTTTTCCACCGGTCCTGTAGATTTAATCTTCAGCTGCTGCAACATTGAGGAAATGCGAAACCTGGTCAAAAATGCTGCGGAACCCCGTTCCATCTACTGCACCTATATCCGGTCAAAGGTGTGGCTTGCTCCCTTTGACTTCGGCATCATGCAGTGGGTAGATATTCAGTTCTGCCCGGTGGATGGCAATGCAGCCTACCTGGAGGTCAAGGTTACCATGGAGCGCCGTTCCGGTGAAGAACAGGTGTGGCAAAGAATCAACACCTCCTTTATTCATGACTTAAGAAAACAGTTACTGGTGTGGCGTTCCATTGACGATTCCAGCCACAGCCATTTTGCAGCAATTTTCCAGAAGATAGCTGCAGAGAGCCAGGTAGAGGAAGGAGGCAGGCAGTGATGTCTAACCAGCAACCAGCCACCATCATCCGGCTACGTGCCATTATTGCAGGAATCATCCTGGCTGTTGCCATCTGCCTCCTCACACCATTCAACAATATCTACCAGCAGGCAACCCCCCTCGGTGGCGGTCATTTCCCACTGGCACCATTTTTTATTTTCATCCTGCTGGTGATTTTCACTGCGGTCAGCGCCAGAATATTTCACAGTAAAAATCTTCTCTTCAGTGGCAGTGAACTGCTCATCATCTGGATTGAGATGGTCATCGGATCCGGAATCGCTTACACTGGCCTTGCCAGAACTCTGCTCCTCAACCTGACCACCCCCATTCACTACGCAACCATTGGAAATCAGTGGCAGGAAAGCATTGTCACCCTTTTACCGCCCGGGATTGTGCCCGCAGATATTGGGGCAATCGAAATGCTCTACCGCGGCATTCCAGGTGGTCGCAGCATGAGTTGGTTTGAAGTGGCCGCAGCCATCCCCTGGCAGGCATGGATCTGGCCACTGCTGTTCTGGGGTATTTTTATCATGCTCGCCTATGGTTTCATGCTCTTTGTTATCAACATACTTTCCCGACAGTGGATTCACAATGAACGGATCAACTTCCCCCTGTTACGGGTTCCTGAAATGCTGAGCAGTTCACTTGACCAAGGAAAAATCGGCAGCTTCTTCAGGAACAGGTTTCTGCTTGCCGGGCTGTTTATCCCAATATCCCTTCACCTCTTGAACGGCCTCCACTTCTACTATCCGTCAATTCCCCAGCTCTCCACCCTCATCCTTGCCGGGCCCTACTTCCCGGACCATGGTATTTTTGCAGGTTTCCATAAACTAAAGATATATATATACCCCGCTTTCATCGGTTTTGCCTTTCTCACATCCCGCCAGATTTCATTCAGTTTCTGGTTCTTTTTTATTCTCGGTGGGCTGGTAACCGGTATCCTCGGGATCCTTGGATACAATATTCCTGCCTCAGAACTTGGCATCACCTTTGGCCCCACCCTTGCTAGACCTGAAGAAACCCAAATGATCGGTGCCTACGGCATATTCTTTGTCTTTCTGATCTGGCTGGCTCGAAGCCACCTTCTTGAGGTAACAAAGGAGTCCTTTTTCCTCTCAAAACCGACACAATCCCGCACAGAGTGGTTTGATGTACGAGTCTCCTTCTGGGGGGCAGTGTTCTGCTTTACAGCACTTCTCTACTGGGCAGTGTACCTTGGGATGAGCCTGCTCACGGCCACCCTGTTTTTCAGTGCCGCATTTATGATAATGCTGGTGGCCACCCGTATTATCTGCCAGGGAGGACTGGCATATTTCACCCTCACTGCTGCCCCCATGGACGGTCTTCTGGTCATGGGTGGGACAAAACTCTTTGGCGGCATCAACGGCCTGCTCTCTGCGATGTCCCAGAAAGTTCTCTTTGTGGATCTGCGTGAGTCTTTGATGCCATCACTGCTGCATGCCAGAAAACTGAGTCATGGTAAAAATCCAGGAATATTGATTTTCTCAGGCCTCTTTTTCACCATTCTCACCAGCCTAGTTGCCTCCATTCTTGCCATGATGACGCTTTACTACCGCTATGGAACGCGAGAGTTGCAGATGGAATGGGCAAGCAGAACAACGGTTACAGTTTTTGAAAACGCCCACAGACTGGTCACAGCACCAATTGAAAGCGGTGGCTGGATCACCACTTTTGCCATTGTTGGTGCGCTGGTCATGCTGGTACTGGTGATCTGTTACCATCGTTTTTACTGGTGGCCAATTCATCCCCTTGGCTACCTCACCGCTTACAGTTCAGCAATGCGGATTCTCTGGGTCAGTTTTTTCATAGGATGGGCCTGTAATGCTCTCTGCATGCGATATGGTGGGGTTTCACTCTTTAAAAAAATCCAGTTTTTCTTCATTGGACTCATCATAGGTGACTTCCTGATGGGTGGCGGCTGGGCGATCATTGGATTGTTTACAGATTCCGGCTATCAGGTACTGCCGGATTAAAACGGTTTCGGGGTCAACCCGAAACCTCTTTGAAACTATGTATGACGACAAAGAACTAAAAGAATATCGGGACCTTCTTAAGGCCCCGGATCATTTTGAAGAGGGCTTTGACTGGAAGACCATCGTGGGTGCTGTCTTCATCGGGTTTCTGATGATGCCTGGCTCCATGTATCTGCAGCTGGTCATTGGCCAAGGCATTGGCCCCGCTGCCCGTTGGGTAACTATCATCCTCTTTGCAGAGGTAGCCAAACGAGCCCATTCCGAACTCAAACAGCAGGAGATATTCCTCCTCTACTACATGGCAGGAGCAGCGCTGGCATCACCTTTTTCCGGACTCCTCTGGAATCAGTACCTGGTGCAGTCCGATGCCGCACGAATGCTTGGGCTCACTGAATTTATTCCCTCATGGGTTGCACCAGGGCCCGATTCGCAGTCCATGGTCGAGCGAAGCTTTTTCCATCGCGACTGGTTAATCCCCATCCTGCTGCTTGTCGGATCGCAGATCATCCAGCGCATTGATCACTTCGGCTTGGGATACGCCCTGTACCGGATAACCTCTGACGTCGAAAAGCTCCCCTTTCCCATGGCTCCGGTTGGCGCACTCGGCACCATGGCCCTTGCCGAATCCACTGAAGATAAGAAAAAAAGCTGGAAGTGGCGTGTCTTCTCAATTGGTGGCGTCATTGGCCTGGTATTTGGCGCATTTTATGTACTGCTGCCCATCGCCTCCGGGCTCATTTTTAATGAACCAATCCGTCTGATCCCCATTCCCTGGATAGAACTCACCAGCCACACCGAGGACATATTGCCGGCTGTTGCAACGGGAATTCAGCTGGATCTGGGGCTGGTTTTCATCGGCATGGTGCTGCCATTCTGGGCTGTTATCGGTGGACTCATCGGACTGATTATCACCATCATCCTCAATCCCATTCTCTACGCCCAGGGAATCCTGCAGCGCTGGCATCCTGGAATGGCCACCGTCGATACTGTTTTTGCAAACAACTTTGATTTTTACATGAGTTTTGGAATCGGTCTGGGTCTGGCTATTGGGGTAATTGGGGTCTGGTCGGTGGTACGCTCCTACCGCAGTACCAAAGAACACATGGGAACATTGCAAGATCTCTTTCAGCCGCCTGAAGGGCGAGGCGATTTCAATTTCTGGATATCCATTGCGATCTACTTTTTTTCGACATTGGCCTATGTCGGGCTCTGCGTATGGCTGGTACCCAATTTCCCCTGGATATTTTTTCTCGGATACGGCTTTATCTATACTCCCATCATTTCTTATATTACCGCCCGAATGGAAGGGATAGCGGGACAATTCGTTAGCCTGCCCCTGGTCCGTGAGGCCAGTTTCATTGCCGGAGCACGCTATTTCGGATACCAGGGGATTGAGATCTGGTATGCCCCCATCCCCATTCATAACTACGGGGAGGCAACTGTTCAGTTCAGACAGATTGAACTGACCGGAACATCCATCCGCGGTATCATCAAGGCGGAGATTGTGGTCTTCCCCATAGTGATGGTGGCAAGTCTACTCTTCTCCCAGTTTATCTGGAGACTGGCCCCCATTCCATCAAGTGCCTATCCCTATGCCCAGGAACTCTGGCATCTTCAAGCCTTGAATACTCTGTTGATGCAGACCTCCACCATGGAAGGTAACTCCATGTTTTATCAGGCATTGAGCAGCACTACAGTATTCTCGGGGCTAGGTTTCGGCCTGCTTATGTATTTTATACTCAGCCTTTTTGGTCTGCCTATCCTGCTAATTTATGGTGTGGTCCGTGGCCTTGGACAATCCACCCCCCACGGTCTGATTCTCGAAGTTCTGGGCGCATTTCTTGGCCGTTACTTCTTTTACAAACGGTACGGACCGATGTGGAGACAATACGCACCGGTCCTGCTTGCGGGGTTCTCATGCGGAATGGGACTCACCGGGATGTTTGCCATGGGACTCGCCTTGATCATGAAATCTCTGGGACACATGGCATATTAATCAGGGAACTATCTGCTGTCGCGTAATTCCTGACGTGCACAAGCAGAAGCTCCTGCATGCATAAATGGAAATATTTCAACCACTCCTGGTGTTGGTTCGCGGATAGTTGTGGTGTCTTTTTTTGAGAACCAGACACCAATTTCCTTTCCATCAGGCGTAGTGAGTACTCCTCCTTGGTTGGTACAGAAGCCAACTTCATCAATTCGCATCCAGGCAACCATTTTGCTGAGTTCCTCGGAGGTCAGCTCTATTTTCATCCACAGTTCCGACTGCAGCTGATAGTCATTGGAGAGTGCGATAATGGCCACGGGATCATTCAAGACACCGTCCACGTAATAGGTATGACCAGGAAGGATTTCCCCGGAATCAAAGATTACATCAACTTCCATCCGTTTTTGCAGTCCACCCGATGCTGCCAGAAGAGAGGCACATCCGGTGAAAATAACAGCAACAAGTAAAAGGATCATTACATATAAAAAAGGTGATACATATTTCTTTTTCAACATCACAGCCTCTTTGATGATTGGTTGTTTACCACTTCTGTATTTTGTATTGCAATAGCCCGGCGAATAGTCAAGTCTGCTTCAGCAGATTTTATACACTTATCTCATAAATTCAAGGTACCCGACCATGTTAACAAAACAGATGTTCATAGCCTCAATCCTCCTTCTTGTAATAAATGGCTGTTCCGGCGACACCTCAACAAGAGAAGGTGAGAAAAAGAAGCTGACAACAGAGATGGCAGACCGTGCGCTACAAGCAATACAAACTCCCATTGACAAAGCACAAAACGTGAGCGACATGACGGAGATACACAACCGGCATTTGAAAGATAAGAAAGAGGAACTGGAACAATAAGATTAATTAGATTCATTACAGAGAGCTCTGTTTGTCAATCGCAACCCCTCATCTCCGCGCCCTCTCAATTGCAGCAAGTTACGGGCAGGCATGAGTGTAAATGGCAACTCAGCATTGTTCCAATTACCTGTGGTAAACTCGTCAAAAGGGGTTCATCCGACTAAAGCGTACTTCTGAAATATATTTTGCAAAAAAAGTGGACATGCGATTTCCTTAATTAGAAGAACCACCAACTAATAGAGGAGGGAAAACATGTCCACTAGTTTACTGTATCACGCTTTTGGCATTCGTGAATATAAATATGTACGTACGGAATACAATGAAGGCCATACAAATGTAAGCGCCCCATTAAGCACACGCCACCTCATGCCAGTTGTTTTCGAGTAATATTCCAAGGCAGCAGAGCCTCATAGTCCTCCAGCATCTCCGCCACTGGTAGTTTCTCAAAGATATATCGCAGG